>JALSIC010000045.1 GCA_026981935.1 Gammaproteobacteria bacterium | reverse complement strand
CCTGCCTTTCGGCCACACCTTCCTGTCATTTCCCACCCCCTTGTCATTTCCCACCCCCTTGTCATTTCCCAACACCCGTCATTTACCCACTACCCCCTGCCATTTACCCACTACCCCCTGCCATTTCTGCCATTTACCCACTACCCCCTGTCATTCCGAGCGCAGCGAGGAATCTTGGGTCACCGGCACAGGATTTCTCCCTGCGGTCGAAATGACACTTCTTTGTCATTCCCATCTTTTTTGTCATTTCGAGCGCAGCGAGAAATCTTGGGTCACTGGCACAGGATTTCTCCCTCCGGTCGAAATGACGGAGAATGGGGTCGGAATGACAGGGTGAGGCCGGTCGAAATGACAGAAAAACGAGGCCGCTCTGAAACGACAGAACGGGGCCGGTCGAAATGACGAGAGAGGGGAAGGTCAGCCAGAGTCTCGCTGGCCGATGACACCCCCCTCCCTCCGGCCGAGAAAACAGCGTGCCGCCGCCGGCGCGAGGGGCATCATCGAGACCCGCCGCAGTTTGTACCCCTTGCAAATGTCCTTATAATAGTTTGTTTCCGCTCAGAAGACGCCGGACGCAGAGCACGCGTTCCTGCACGGGGAAGGATGGCGAAACCATGTCGGATCATTTGATGGCAACCTATGCGCGTCTGCCGGTCACCTTCGTGAAGGGCGAAGGCCCCTGGCTGTGGGACGAGGCAGAACACATCTACCTGGATGCGCTGAGCGGCATCGGTGTCTGTGGCCTGGGACATGCCCATCCCGCCGTTGCCGAGGCCCTGGCGCAACAGGCGAGGACGCTGGTACACACCAGCAACCTGTACCGCATCCCCCTCCAGGAACGGCTCGCAGAGCGCCTGTGCCGGCTTGCACAGATGGAACGCGCCTTCTTCTGCAATTCCGGCGCCGAAGCGGTGGAGGCGGCCCTGAAACTGGCGCGCCTGCACGGTCATCGCAAGGGCATCGCCGAACCGGCCGTCATCGTCATGGAAAACAGCTTTCACGGCCGGACCCTCGCCACCCTGAGCGCCACCGGCAATCGCAAGGTACAGGCGGGCTTCGAGCCCCTGGTAAAGGGCTTCATCCGCGCCCCCTACGACGACATCGAAGCATTGGAGGCAATCGCCCGCAACACACCCGACGTCGCCGCGGTCCTCCTGGAACCGGTGCAGGGCGAAGGCGGCATCAACGTCCCCTCCGCCGGTTATCTCGCCGCCGTGCGCGAGCTGTGTGACCGCCAGGGCTGGCTGCTCATGCTGGACGAGGTACAGACGGGTGTGGGCCGCACCGGCAAGTGGTTCGCCTGCCAGCATTTCGATGTCAGGCCGGACGTGTTGAGCGTGGCCAAGGGACTGGGCAACGGCGTCCCCATCGGGGCCTGCCTTGCACGGGGCGAGGCTGCCTCGCTGTTCACCCCGGGCAGCCATGCCACGACCTTCGGCGGAAACCCCCTGGCCTGCAGCGCGGCGCTGGCCGTGCTGGACGTCATCGAAAAGGAGGATCTGCTGGCGCGGGCCACGACCCTGGGCAAGAGCATCTGCACGGGCCTGCGTGAATCGCTCGGCGCCCATCCCGCCCTGCGCGAGGTGCGGGGGCTGGGCCTCATGATCGGCATCGAGCTGAACCTGCCCTGCGACGGGCTGGTGCAGAATGCCCTGGCTCACCGGCTCCTGCTCAGCGTCCAGGCAGGGCGGGTCATTCGCCTGCTGCCGCCGCTCATCCTCGGCGACGAGGACGCCTACCAGCTCGTCTCCATTCTGAACACGGTCATCCGGGAATTTGCCCAGGCTTGTGCCCCGGAACCGGTGAACGACTGACAACGCCGGGCCGCCGCATGAACCGACCGGTGCGTCATTTTCTCACCCTGCAGGACATCTCGCCGCAGGAATTCCGCCACCTCATCCGGCGCGCCTGCGAACTGAAGGCCATGCAGCGGCGGGGCGAGATCCACGAGCCGCTGCGCAACAAGGTGCTGGCCATGGTGTTCGAGAAGTCCTCCACCCGCACCCGCGTCGCCTTCGAAGCCGCCATGACCCAGTTCGGAGGGAGCGCCATCTTTCTCTCTCCCCGGGACACCCAGCTGGGACGCGGCGAACCCGTGGAAGACACGGCGCGGGTCCTGTCGCGCATGGTGGATGCCATCATGGTACGGACCTACGCCCATGAAACCCTGGAGCTGTTCGCCGCCCATTCACGGGTGCCGGTGATCAACGGCCTCTCCGACCGCTACCATCCCTGCCAGCTCCTGGCCGACATGCAGACCTTCTTCGAGCATCGCGGCGACATCCGCGGCCGCACCGTGGCCTGGGTGGGCGACGGCAACAACATGTGCCATTCCTACATCAATGCCGCATCCCGGCTCGATTTCCGGCTCCACATCGCCACGCCCGAAGGCTACGAGCCCGCGGCTGAACTGCTCGCGGCCCATGGCGACCGGGTCACCCTGCTGCGCGATCCCCACGCCGCGGTGGCCGACGCCGACCTGGTGGTCACCGATGTCTGGGCCAGCATGGGCCAGGAGGACGAGAACAGCCGTCGCCGGCAGGCCTTCCAGAACTACCAGGTCGACAGCGATCTCATGGCCCGGGCCGCGCCCGACGCCCTGTTCATGCATTGCCTGCCCGCGCACCGCGGGGAAGAGGTCAGCGCGGAAGTCCTGGAAGGCCCCCAGAGCGTGGTCTGGGACGAGGCCGAGAACCGGCTCCATGCACAAAAGGCCCTGCTGGAATTCCTCCTCGCACCCGCCACATGAGCGCCCTGCTGGACATCCGCGGCATCAGCTGCCGCTATCATGGCCAGACCATCGTGCGGGACCTTTCCTTCCACGCCAACCGCAACCAGATCGTCTGCCTGCTGGGCCCCAGCGGCTGCGGCAAGACCACGGTCCTGCGTGCCATCGCCGGCCTGGAACCCGTCACCCGGGGAGAGATCCTCCTGGAAGGCAGGGTGCTGTCAAAACGCGGTTTCATGATGCCGCCCCACAAACGCAGGCTGGGCATGGTGTTCCAGGACTATGCCCTTTTCCCTCACCTCACCGTCAACGAGAACATCGCCTTCGGCATCCGCAACTGTTCGCGGGAACAGAGGACGGCACTCACGGCACAACTGCTGGAAACCGTCGGTCTCGAGGGCTACGGCAAGCGTTATCCCCATGAGCTGTCCGGCGGTCAACAGCAACGCGTGGCCCTGGCGCGCGCGCTGGCAGCGCAACCCAAGGTCATCCTGCTGGACGAACCCTTCTCCAACCTGGACATCGACCTGCGTGAACGCCTGGGCATGGAAATCCGTGAATTACTGCTGGCGCGTGGCATCACCACGGTACTGGTCACCCACGACCAGCACGAGGCCTTTGCCTTGGGCGACATGGTGGGCATCATGAACGAAGGGCGGATCCTGCAATGGGACACGCCCTTCAACCTGTATCACGAGCCCGCCAACCGTTTCGTCGCCGATTTCATCGGCCAGGGGGTCTTTCTCCGCGGCACCCTGCTGAGCGCCGACCGTGTGGAGACCGAAGTGGGCGTCATCCAGGGTGACCGCGCCTATCCCTGGCCACGGGGCACGGCCGTCGATGTCCTGCTGCGTCCCGACGATGTCGTGCCCGCCCCGGACAGCCCCCTGCGGGGTGAGATCGTGCAGAAGGCCTTCAAGGGCGCGGAAATCCTCTATACCCTGGCCCTGCCCACGGGCAGCCGGCTGCTGTCGCTCTTTCCCAGCCACTTCCATCACGAAGTGGGCGAGACCGTCGGCATCCGGATTGCCGCGGATCACCTCATCGTCTTCCCCATCGAGGAAACGACAACGCGCGGGCAAAGCTCAGCGGTATAACCATTCAGCTCCCCTGCAAGAGTGCTGCGCTGCCCCCCCGGCACGAACGGCGTATCGGAAAAGGCGTTCGCGGCCAGCCCGCCGGGGTAACAGCGGCAGGAGCGCCGCCCCGGCGCGAAGAGGGGCTTTCCGCCCAATTTTGATCCCCTCTTCAGCTGTGTCATTTCGAGCGCAGTGAGAAATCCTGGGGTCGGCGGCGTAAGATTTCTCCCTTTGGTCGAAATGACAACGTTCTTGTGTCATTCCGAGCACAGCGAGGAATCCTGGGCCAGTGACACAGGATTCCTCCCTTCGGTCGGAATGACAATGTACTGTGTCATACAGCGCCCTGTGTCATTTCGAGCGCAGCGAGAAATCCTGGGGTCGGCGGCGTAAGATTTCTCCCTTCGGTCGAAATGACAACGTTCTTGTGTCATTCCGAGCACAGCGAGGAATCCTGGGCCAGTGACACAGGATTCCTCCCTTCGGTCGGAATGACAATGTACTGTGTCATACAGCGCCCTGTGTCATTTCGAGCGCAGCGAGAAATCCTGGGGTCGGCGGCGTAAGATTTCTCCCTTCGGTCGAAATGACAACGTTCTTGTGTCATTCCGAGCACAGCGAGGAATCCTGGGCCAGTGACACAGGATTCCTCCCTTCGGTCGGAATGACAATGTACTGTGTCATACAGCGCCCTGTGTCATTTCGAGCGCAGCGAGAAATCCTGGGGTCGGCGGCGTAAGATTTCTCCCTTCGGTCGAAATGACAACGTTCTTGTGTCATTCCGAGCACAGCGAGGAATCTGATCGCAGAGGCACAAGATTGCATCCTCGCTCGAAAGAACATGGCGGCATGAATAAACAAAGAATCACAGGGCCGGAAACTCGCGGCCCTGTGATCGTTCATTCTGAAATGATTATCAGGGAAGCTGGGCTGCAAGATATTCCGCCACCGCCTTCATCTCATCCTCCGTGAGACGCTTGGCAATGTCGGCCATCATACCGCCAGGATCGTTGGTCCGCTTACCTTCCTTGAAGTCCTTGAGCTGCTTGATGATGTAGTCGCGGTGTTGCCCGCCGATGACAGGAAACTGGCTGATATCCTTTGCTCTGCCTTTGCCACGGGGACCATGGCAATTGATGCAGCCATAGACACCGGTGCGGGGATTGCCCTCCTTGAACAGCTTCTCACCCTTAGCAGCCAGCTTCTTATCCACGGGAGCTATGGGCTTCTTGGCCATCTTCTGACGGCTGAAATAGGCGGCGATGTCCTTTGCGTCCTGAACCGTGGCCACGGTGGCGGCCATCCCGGCCATGGTGTCGTTGTTGGTCCGGATACCTTTCTGGAAATCACGAAGCTGCTTGACGATGTAGCCCTCGTACTGCCCGGCAAGACGAGGAAAATCGGCGACTGCACTGTTACCATCTGCCCCATGACAGCCAGCGCACAATGCAGACTTGGCCTGCCCTGCTTCCGGATCGCCCCCCTCGAAGGCCGCCCAGACATGGCCTGTGACAAAAAAGACCAGCAACCCCCCAAAAGCAAGCACGAATCGATTCTTTGTCATAGATGCATCCTTTTTATACTTATTACCCATGAACGGGCGGTGATAACACATCATTGCACGATGAGACGACAACCTTCGCCAATAGTCGCTTATTCTAAACGGATCGGGGCGGGACAATCAATCTCCATGCCGCGTGCACCCAGGACGCACCCCGTCCCCGACGGATGAATAACCCCATGATTCAGCGCAACATTACGCCCCATCTCGGCCTTTTTGCGCGAGCAGCATCTGCAACTTGGCCAGGCAGGCCAGCACCATGAGGGCGATGCCGCCGAGAAAGAGGGTGGACGCCGAAAATCCCAGGACATAGAAACTGCCCGCAAGGCGCGCGCCGCCCGCCAGGGCGCACAGGCCAATGCCTGCCAGGGCAACCACATTGCCTTCGCTCCCGTAGATTCATTGCACAGTCGCCTCTGCCGTTCCGTGGACGATGGTAATCTTAAGGCGGTAATCGGAAACAGGGCTGAATAGAAACCGGAAAAGCTCTCTTCATTCGCCACGATCCCGCCTCCGGCGCGAGGCCTTGCGCAGCAGGTGGGGAATGAGCAGGTACAAGGGCATGCGCAGGTAATGGGAGCGCATATACAGCAGCCAGCGCGCCAGCCCGTCGCCGACGGCCCGGCAACTGTCGTGGTCCACCTCCAACCCCCGGCCGAAGAGGACATCCATCAATGCCCGCAAGGGAGGCGGCGGCGCGGCGTCGGCCACCGCTTCCAGGACTGCGGACGGCACGGGCGTATCCAGCAGCCGCCTGCAATGGCGCAGGGCATAGTACAAGGGACGTTGCAGGTCGAGTTCCGCGGCCCGCCGCGGCAACGCCTCCCAGAACCCTTCATCGGTCCCGAAATGGCGCAACAGCAGATCGAGATCCACCAGGTCGCGCAGCCCCCGCTCCAGTTCGCCGTCGTGGAAAAGGTGCGTGGCACTGTGCAACACCATGTCCGGGGGAGACAGCACCAGTGCATTCCGTCCAGCGGGTACTGCATCCGCGAGGAGCCGGGATGCCCGGGGATGCAGGCGGGCCGTATCGGGCAGGATGTTGTGATGCACGTCCAGCACGGTGCGCCGGCGGATGTGGCGCAGCGGCGGCAGTTCGTGCATCCAGGTACGGTAATAACGCTGGTCGTAGGCATCCAGATGGGTACTCATCCAGCCGTGGCGCATCAGCTCGCGCTCCACGGCCTCCAGGCGCGGCCTGGGCACGAGAATATCCACGTCACTGAACAGCCGTCCCTCGCTGTTGGGCAGCCCCGCCAGCAGGTAGGCTGCGCCCTTGAGAAAGACCACCGGAATTTCCAGGGGTGCCAGGGCCCGCAGGATACAACGCGCCTCCCAGCGCACCACCCGCTGCTGGGCCCGCGCGTAGACGCGCGCGGACTCCAGGTGCACGAGAGGCGCCGGTGGCACTGCCGGCAACAGCCCTTCCTGCGCCAGCAGCCAGTGAAGATGGCCCAGCAGCTCGGCCCGGCGCGCCTGGCGCACCAGCAGATCCCAGCGCGGCAGATCCAGCGTCCCCGCCCGCGCGGGCTGGCACAGCACTTCCAGCAGGAGACTGGGCGCGCTCATGCCTCCCCTGCCAGCAGGGCATCGAAGGCAGCCACGGCGCTTTCCAGATCCGCGTACTCGAAACGAAAACAGCGGCAATCCTCGATGAGGTCCGCCAGCACCCTGAAGCCCTCCGCGCCCACCACGCTGTAGTTGAAACCATTGTCCACCAGGGCCATGAGCATGGCCGCCCGCCCCTCGGGCACCATGACCCCCTCGCCCTGCGGCCGATAACGGGGCATGACGACATAACGGGCCCTCGCGCTCTCCTGGGCACGCCGCACGCTCTCCGCCGGGGGCTTCATGTGCGCCACCGTGCCCTTGCGGGTATCCACGTGGGCCTCGCCCATCACGGCCTCCGGCACGAAGTCCTGGATGACCCGGATGGATTCGTTCTTGAGGCTGACGGGCCGGGGATTGGGGACCAGTTGCCCGTCCTCCAGCGATACGATGGCCATTTCGTCGGAAAACAGGCGCCAGCCCCGTCCCACGAGGGCGGCACAGAGGGTGCTCTTGCCCGCGCCCGGGGCACCCGGCAGAATCACGGCGACATCGCCGCGGGCCACAACCGCGGCATGGAGAATGACGTGGCGATTGAGGAAGGACGCCATGCACCAGTTGAGACCCCACTCCAGCATGGGAAAGGCCTGGGAGCGCGGCAGGGGCTTGAAGGGCGTATGGCCATCCAGATAAAAACAGACCTGGGGCCTGAACCAGCGTCTCAGTCCCGGCGGCGGCGCCAGCCGCACGTGGAAATCACAGAATCCCCCCTCCCGGGCCAGAGAATGATCGCCATAGAGCAGTGAAAGGCCGTCGGCCACATCGGGAAGGGCAGAGCGGATATGAACGGTAACAGGGCCGGTCCGCAGCGCAAGTCCCGGCCCCGCGAGCCTGCGCCTCAAGTCAGCCGGCGGAAGCTCGGCAACCCTCACCCGGCACGGGCTCCACGATGTCCAGACGCTGAAGAAGGCCGAGCGTATGCCTCAGACCGGCAGGCTCATCCTCCCCCGCTGCTCCCTCCCCCAGCAAGGCGGCAAGCTGCCGTTCGGTTGCAGCTCCCTGACGGAGCCGATTGAAGACGACGGCCGCCTGGCCGTCGAGAAGGTGGGTATTGCCGGTCCCGCCGTGATAGAGGACGATCTGGCCTTCCCATTCCCGGGCCAGCAGCTCTGCGTCTTCCACCAGGGACCAGCCACGGTCCGCAGCATCCTCCATGGTGCAGCGCTTACCAGTCGTCCCGCTCGTTGAGGAGTTCGAAGTCCTCCTTGAGGCCCTCGGGATCCACCAGGTGACGGAGATTCCACATGTCAATGATCTGGCCTTCGGTATAACCGAAGATCTCGTCACCAAAATGGGCGGCATTGAGCAGGGCCGCGACCGCATGCGCGCCCAACTGGTAGCCGTCCAGCTTGCCGTTCATGGCAAGCACCTCCCACATGGAGGCGCCGCCATAGAGATTGCCGCCGAAAAAACCGGCCTGGCCGTCGCTGTTGGCAAAGCCCGCATGGAAGGGCGTCCCATCCTCGAAACTGCTGCACAGGCCGCTTCCACCCTTCGTCTTCTTGCACTTGCCCGGCGTATAGGGCGCTGGCCATTCGTCAGGGTGATTCAGCCAGTGCCCCGGCGTGTGTCCGGCGCAGTAGTGATCATCATCCGGGTTGGAAAGATTGCCTGACAAGGTCCCGGAGACCGTGCAGTGACGCGCCAGGACGGGACGGCTGGAGACCGTCATGATGACGGCCGGCGCGGCGATGCCGGCGCCCTTGAGAAAACGCCGGCGGCTGTCGGAGTGAGACTTCCCGGCCACTCCCTGCCCCGGTTGCCCCAAGTCGCTGCTGGTGTCATGGGCAGCGTTTTTCTTTTCATGACCAGCCACTTCGAACACTCCTTCTGTGGCTCTAATCTATCTTGAGAGATATATTAGACGTTTGATGGTTCTGATTCCGCCTGTACAATGAATACATTGATTATCCCCTTTTGAGCGTCAATTTTCAAGCGTTCAAACACCTTTTCAGACCACCCGAAGAGACTCATGCAAATTTCATACTGTCAAAGACGGTGACTTTTTTCCTTGATATTTCATGCAGCTGCATGAGGCAAAAAACCAAGCCGAAAAAACTGTAAAGAATCCTGACGCTGCCGGCGTCATACGCTAAAAAACTTGGGATGGTGGAAGTGACCAACACAAGATTTCTCCCTTCGGTCGAAATGACAAGGAGAAGAAAAGAGACAGCGCCATAAAGCCGGTCATTCTTCCAAGCGCTCCCCGCCATTCCGGGCGCTCCCGGTCATTCTTCCAAACCCTCCCCGCCATTCCGGGCGCTCCCGGTCATTCTTCCAAGCGCTCCCCGCCATTCCGGGCGCTCCCCGCCATTTCGAGCGATCCTTGTCATTTCGAGCGCAGCGAGAAATCTGAACACAATGAAACAACCGTTCTCCTCAGCCGAAGTGACAGGAAATTCCCGGGAGCGTTCACAGACAGGCGCCGTGCCGACGCTCGCGGCAACGCGGTACGCCACGCGCCAGTACAATAATCATTCAATCGCAGGGGCAGGCTCACTGCCCCGCCCCCACCTCGCTGGCCGCGACGAGGTCCTTCAGATAGATGACAGGAATGGCATAGGTGATGCCACTGGGATCCGAAAGCAGGTGCTCCTTCTTGCCCTTCACCAGCACCGAGTTGATGATACCGATCACTTCGCCCGTCTCCGGATCATAGAGGGGACTGCCGCTGTTGCCTGGATAGGCCGTGGCATCCAGCTGAAAGACGTTGAAAGGATTGCGCATCTGCCGGATCAGCGCGGGATCGAGCTGCCCGGCGTTGTCCGCGGGGGTGATGATCGGGGTGATGGCCGAGACGATGCCGCGATGGGTCACGGGATAGAGCCCCAGCACGGCGCCGATGGGAAACCCCGTAAAGGCATACAGCGCCCCCTCTCTCACCCGGGAATCATCCCCCAGCTTCAGGGCCGGCAGGGGCGGGCCACTGATGCGCAGGATGGCAAGGTCATGATCCTTGTCCACCGCGATCCGGCCCGCCTTGCGCATGGCGGCCCCCGCGCCCCGCCCCGCAAAGACGGCATAGTGTTCCTTTTTCGCCCGGTCCAGCTTCTGCGAGACCACGTGGAAATTGGTGGCCACATAACGCCCGTTGCCGATGACGAACCCCGATCCCAGCAGGCGACCCGGGGGCGAACGGGTCTTCTGGTAAGTGCCCACCCCCACAACAGCGGGCTTGATGCGCTCAATGGTATCCGCCAGATCGGCATGCGCGGGGGCATTCAGAACGAGCATGAAAAAAAGCCACGCGTAAGCGGCAGATGCGGCGGCGGCATGCAGCCTGTCAGGGCCCATTGATGATCTCGGCAATGGTGTATTCCTTTATCTGGCGGGCGTGGGTAAAGATGATGAGTTCCCCGATCAGCCCCAGGGCAAACAACTGGGCCCCCAGCACCACCAGCAGCGAACTCAACAGCAGGGCAGGACGCTCAGCCAGGGAAACCCCGAAAAACAGGCGCTCCACGACCAGAACCGTGATGATCAGCGCACCCACGCCGAAGGTCGCGCTGCCCACCAGGCCGAAGAAACGCAAGGGTTTCTTGGTGAACTTGACGAGAAAGAACACCGTCAGGATATCGAGGATGCGGCGCAGATAGACACCGGCGCGGTAGACCCGCCGATGGGCATCCTTCGGCGACTGGCGCAGTTCCACTTCAATGATGCGAAACCCGTAACGGGAGGCCAGCAGCGGCAGAAACCGGTGCTGATCACCGTAGATCTGGACCTCGTCCACCACGGCCCGCCTGAGAGCCCGCGCCCCACAACCCAGATCGTGAAAGGCGGAACCCGCCAGGAAGTTGAGCAAGCCATGAAAGACCCGCGACTGGAACTGATTGATCCCCGCATCGATCCTCGGCCAGCGCCGGGCGATGGCGATGTCGTACCGATCCAGCGCCTCGACGAGCCGGGGCAGATCATCCGCCTCGACCTGATAGTAAGCCGGCAGGGTGAGCAGCTTCTCGCCGCGGGCCTGGCTGAAACCCGCGGTCAATGCCGTGGCCTCACCGAACCATTTCGCCAGCTTGACGATGGTAATGGGCTCCCCTTCCCGCTGCAGGGCCTTCAGCGCCTCCACCACGTCGGGATATTCGCCATCGATCACATAGATGAACTCGAAACGCAGGCCCGTCGGCGCAAGCCCCTTCCGGTAATCCCCATACAATTCCCGCACCGCATCGAAGCGCTCGCTGACGGGAATGATCACCGAGATGTCAATCTCGCCCGGCATGCCCGCGAACCTTCCTCTTCAACATCATTCAGCCTCTTCCCCGGGCCGGATGACTTCCACCGTCAACGAGGAAAGCTGGTGCAGATCGACATCACCCGTCTTGTAGATCAGTTCGCCCAGGGCGCCGCAAAAGACGAAAAACGTGGCCAGGGCGGAGAAAAGGACGAAAACCCCCGGCATGACGATCATGACCTGATCGCCACGCATCACGTATTCCTGGACGCTGAAGAACAATGCCAGCAAGGCAACCAGAAATATTGGCACGGAAAGCAGGACAAACCACACAAAGGGTTTCGAGGAAAATGAAATGAGGGTCTTGACGGTGAGCAGATCCAGCAGCACCTTGTAGATCCTCGACAGGCCGTACTTGGACTCCCCGAAGCGGCGGGGGTGGTGTGCCACCTTGATCTCCGCGATCCGCGCCCCGGCCACCGAGGACATGGCGGGAATGAAACGGTGCATTTCCGAATAGAGCGGCACCTGCTTGATGACGGTGGCGCGATAGGCCTTCAGCGAACAACCGTTGTCCTTGATGGGCACCCCCGTCACCTTGCCGATGAGCCAGTTGGCGATGCGCGACGGGATCTTGCGCGTGATGAGCTTGTCCTGGCGCTTGTGGCGCCAGCCCACCACGATGTCATAACCCTCCTCGATTTTCCCGATGAACGCGGGAATGTCGGCCGGATCGTTCTGCAGATCCCCGTCCATGGTGATCAGGATCTCGCCCCTGGCCAGATCGATCCCGGCAGCCATGGCCGGGGTCTGACCATAGTTCCGGCGGAACCGGACCACCTTCAGGCGCGGATCCCGGCGCGCCAGGGCCGCCGCCCGCTGGAAAGTCTCATCCCGGCTGCCATCGTCCACGAAGAGCATCTCGTAGTCGGAGACCACGCCCTCAAGCGCGCGGACAATGGCCTCGTACAGAGGCACCACGCAGTCCTCCTCGTTGTAGAGGGGGACGATGACAGACAAAGCCACATTCCTGGCACTAGCAGCCATAACCACAAAAAATCATAAAGTTGGACTCTAATTCTTAAGGAAGCGCTTATTTTCTGCTTATTATCTGGTCTCATATGTCCGCATCAAAATGTATAGCCCGGATGGAGTGAAACGTAATCCGGGTGTGGGGGTTTTGCCGTCTGGTTTCTGGATTGCGCGCTTGCAGCGCTTCATCCAGGCTACCGAACCGGCGCGCCTACAGCCGGACCCTGTCCATTCAGCTACGAGACCCTCAGTAACTGCCCTTATCATCGACCACAGGACATCCTGTCTTGAACCGATACGATGACTTGACGATATCCATAGCAATGGAATAATGCAATGCGCCCGCTTTTCTTGGCCAAGAAAAAAGCTGTCAAAATGTGCCAGACGCTATAAACTGTCCGCAACCCAACCGTCGTGGCAGTCTGTTGCCCGGCAAAAAAATCCCTCACAACAATAATAGCAGGCCACCTGAATTTTTACCCAGGTCATCGGTCAGATTCAGGGGAACCTGAGGGACCCGGGCAACGTGTTGCAATAGCAAGCCATGGAATATTCACATAAATCGCATCACCGGTCAGCACCTGCTCAGACTCAGCGTCGGCACTTCAGCTTTCAATTCCCGGTTCTGTGACAGAGGCCATATCACAGCGGCCAGTGGAAACCGACAATTCGTTACAAGGGGCATCACGCTACTTTCACTATGGCGACACTTACTGGCCAATATAATAAGATGCTGAATAATAAAACGTTTTTCATCCTCCTGCTGACTGGCGTGCTGACCGCCTGCGGCGGTGGCGCTGGCGGTGGCGCTGGCGGCGGCGAGAACAACGAGAAGGCGAGCAATACCCTCAGCCTGCAGGGCAGCGTCGGCGACGGTCCCATTGTCTCGGCGACGGTGGAAATCACCACCCTCGATGGCACGCCCGTTGCGACCGTGAGCAGCGGTGTGCAGGCGAGCTACCGAGTGGACCTGCCGAGCGAGACGACGCCCCCCCTACTCCTCAAGGCCACCGGCGGTACTGACACGGTCAGCGGCCAGCCTCCGACTTTCACCCTGTATTCCGTCGCTCTGGACACCCGCGAGAACACCGCCAACCTCAACCCCTTTACCACCCTCATCGTCAAGACGGCACAGGCGATGCCAGGCGGCCTCACAGACTCTAACCTCGCCACGGCAAGGGACACCATCCTGACCCGGCTCAACTTCGGGCTGGATAAAAGGCTCTTCCCCGATCCGGTCGGCACTCCGGTCACCACGGCCAATGTCGCCAATGTGGTCAAGGCCAGCGAAGCACTGGCAGAAATGATCCGCCGCACCCGCAGCGCCCTGGCGGACGCCGGCACGGTGCTGAGCGAAGACGAACTCATTGCCAGCCTGGCCGGGGACCTGAGCGATGGCCTGCTCGACGGCAAGGGACCGGCCGCCAGCCTGCGCGCCGCCGCCACAGTCCATGTCGTCAGCGCAGGCGTCATCCTGGAATCCCTGGAGAACAAGCTCAAGGTCAACGGCATGCCTGCCACCGCGCAACTGGATGCCGCCATTCAGCTCACACTGCCTTCCGCCACCCAACGCACCGGCGACGTGCCCGTCACTGCCGCGATGCTGGCCCAGGCCAACGAGGCCCTCCTCGCCAGCCGTGCCTTCGCGCCGTCGAACGACACTCTGAAAACGCTCTCCGACACGCTGAGGACCATTGGATCCGGCTCACTCCCGGACACCATCAACCTGCCCACGGATGCGGGCATGGCGCTGGATCTCGTGATTTCCCAACTGGCAGGCGCGAGCGAGAGCGAACTGAATGCGGTCATCTCCGCCATCGGCGACAACAGCGACAACAGCGCGCCCGTTATCAGCGGTTCTCCGCCCACGACCGTGACGGCAGGCGGCACCTACAGCTTTGCCCCCGTCGCAACCGACCCCGATGGCGATACGCTGACCTTCAGCATCAGCAACAGGCCGGAGTGGGCATCCTTCAACAGCAGCACGGGAGCCCTGACCGGCTCGCCCACAAGCGGTGATATCGGCGTCACAACGGGCATTGTCATCAGTGTCAGCGACGGGAGCGCCGTATCCACGCTGCCCGCATTCAGTATCAATGTGACCGCGGAAAACGAAACGCCCCTTGCCATCAGCAATACCAGCATCCCGGGCTATCAGTGGAGCAGCCTGAAGACAGGCCTGAACGTATTCATCGACAGGGGTTATACCTATACGAATTTTCCCGATCGTTTTGAGAATCTGCCCGTGCTGCGCACAGCCAACAATGACAAGGGCGCGACAGGAAACGATTTCCTGAGCTTCGACGTCAACCGGCCGGTAGCTGTCTATGTGGCTTATGACAGCAGAATCGCAAATCTCCCCGGCTGGCTGTCATCCTGGACAGCCACGGGAGAACAGATCTTCGACACTGACACGACACGCGATCTCTATCGCAAGGACTTTCCCTCCGGCACCATCACGCTCGGGGGAAATGCCGGCGGCAGTTACAGCATGTATACCGTGCTGGTCGATGACGGTACCGGTGGCAACAATACATTGAACAATGCACCCACCATCGGCGGAACGCCTCCCGGCACGGCCGTCACGGGCAGCACCTACACGTTCACACCGAGCGCGGCCGATCCCGATGGAGACAATCTGGTCTTCAGCATCATCAACAAGCCCGCGTGGGCAAGCTTCGACACTGCGACAGGCACCATCAGCGGCACGCCGGCCCTGAGCGACATTGGCACAACCAGCGGCATTGTCATCACGGTCAGCGACGGCTCCCTCAGCGCCTCGCTGCCGGCCTTCGACATCAATGTCTACAGCACCGCGACGGGCACTGCCAACGTTTCCTGGACACCGCCCACCACCAACGCCGACGGCACGGCACTGACCGACCTGGCGGGCTTCAGGATCCATTATGGCAGTACCGAGGGCAATTACCCCAACACCATCACTATCGCCAACCCGACCATTACCTCATATACTGTCAACAACCTGCCTTCGGGCACACACTACTTCGTGGTGACAGCCTACGACGATGCGGGGAACGAAAGCGTGTATTCCAATGTCGCCAGCAAGACCATACCGTGAGGAGGCGAGCAAACCATCATGAAATGGATCACCTCTGGACTGATTCCGGCCCTGTTGGCCATACCCTCCCTGGTGACTGCCCTGGACAACATACCAGAAGACATCGATGCCTGGACAGAACAGGGCATCGTGCTGCGCAGTGGCCCGCCGGGCGCATGGGACGAAAAGCCTTTTCTCATGAAACCTATTGGTGCCCATAAGAAAGATGGTATTTATTACCTGTATTACCTGGCGGGCTCAGAGGGTTGCTGGAACGAGGATGCCGACACACGACACCAGTCCGTGGGACTTGCCACGAGCACCGACGGAATCAATTTCACGAAATATGACGGCAACCCCGTGCTCAAGCCGCATGATTTCCTGCCCGTAGAATCCCATGAAGAAGGTATACGAGGTGGTGTTATCCGATATGTTTCAGAGAAAAAAATGTGGCTGGGCTTTTTCGGCGTGGAATCGCCGGGAGGCCCCGCCACCTGCCCCTTCATGGGCTCGCAATCGCAGTGCGCCTGCAATATTCCAGTGGATGCATCCATCTATGCGGCGACCTCAACAGACGGGAAAAACTGGACCATAAAAGGCGAGGTCAACGGCGTCTACAACGGACAGGAAAACTATGTGGACGATTTCCATTACCGTGACGGCCAATACTATGTCTGGCACCACCGGGCCCAGGGTGGCCAGATGCACCGGGCATCAAAAGGGCCCGATTACATGAATCTCACACTGCTGGGCAAGATTCCCGAGCTCTGCTGGGGCTGGGGAATTTTTCATACATACCTCCACGACGATGGCGATACCGTCACCGGCATCTACGACCCCAACGGTGGCTGCGCACCACCGGGAGACAACACGCTTTTCTTTGCCACGACAAGCCTGAGCAACATGACCGAGATCCGCAATGTGCGGCCGATTCACAACAAGGGCCAGAGACATAATTTCATCATGAAAGACGAGGACAGCGGCCTCTGGCGCTGGTATTACAATGTAACCACCGGCCCCGACGCCGGCACCATACAGCTACGGACCCACCCCATAGCCGCGGCGGACACACTGGCGCCGAGCGCGCCCACCTCAGTCAATGTTGATTGAATGATTATCCCGAGATTCCTGTTTACAGGCCACGCCCCGATTTTGTGAAAGACTGCCACAGCAGTCTATAGAGACGCACATCGTCCCCGTAGATCACGCCCGAACCCTC
Organism: Gammaproteobacteria bacterium; assembly: GCA_026981935.1. Classification (GTDB taxonomy): domain Bacteria; phylum Pseudomonadota; class Gammaproteobacteria; order SZUA-140; family SZUA-140; genus S012-109. Next base: position 3,043 of record JALSIC010000045.1, on the reverse strand, counting down.
CATTTTGCGCCGTTTTCTCTGATTTATTTTGTACCTCAGGTACTTGAACAACTCCAACGACAAGACTGCGGGCACGGCGAGTTTTCTGAGCAGACCACAGCCGACCTTATTATATCCATAGTACGCCATATATCGGCCCACGAGGCACTGTATAAGGCAGACCTGCCACTGTGTCAGATCACGCCGCCATCGCTGTCTTGCCGTTGAATTGATATGCTTTTCCGTGCCTTGTTTCCAGGGTTCATTGACAATGTAATCGCCCGCCTTTCTGTGATAGTCGAGCATCTCTGGCACAAAGGGCACGCCGACAAAATCGCAGATCTCACGACAGATATTCTCGGGATTCTCTATGAGATCCTCGTAACGGATTTCATAAAAACGACTCGTATCCTCCCTGTGGCGGCATGCATTGGCGATCTCAGCGCGCCAGCGCAGCGTGTTGGCAAGCACGTCATTTGATGCCCAGGGCATGCTCATCATGGAGGCAACGACATCGCGTGGATCACGTACAATATGGATGATTCTTGCATCGGGGAAAAGAGCGATCAGCTCATCCAGATACCGGATATTCTCGTTCGTTTTCTCGCCATAACGTGACTTTCCTTCTATTTCGGCAAATGACTCCATAAGCAGACGGTAGAAATCCCGCTGCAGAGAGGCACCTTCCTGAAGCCGCCGCCTGACCCGGCCCAGAACCGGATCGAGCTTCGGCAGCAGTCGCACATGATAGGCCCTGCGCAACGTGTGGTTTAGAAAATGGTCAATCGTATCGATATCTGTTTCCTTTGCATCAGGTAACAGCTTGCTTATTTCGTCGAAATAGTGGATCTCGCCATAAATCGCAATATCTGGATGTGAATTCAGAATCATCTGAAGGAGTGTGGTACCTGACCTTGATGATCCTACAATAAAGACAGGATTTATATTTGCATATTTAGGCATCGTAAGGACGTTTTTATAAAAATGACACTATGTAATTCTATTATGATTAATTCCGTACCATTGCATAGCAATTAGATTATTGTAGTCATATAGGCTATAGCCTAATCTGTTTGCTCTTGCCTCATACTTTTTTAGTTTACCCCCAATACCCCATAAAATCTTATTCAATAATTTATTTCTATCCTTTTCCCACATAGAAAAATATTTCTCATTAATATTTGGGCTAATAGATCTTTCTATTTTTACTGGACTTAGCCCCAAATAATCGAATATCTCATTAATTTTGTTCTGAGGATTACGAACAAAATCCTCATATCTTAGGATATATACAGACTGTAAGTATGGCATGTCCTTAAGAAAGGTTTCATATGCATAAATAGCATGGTCTATTAATCTTATTATTGGATTAAAGGTCCACTTCTTTGTTGCATAGCTAATAGCTACTGGATGTCTAAATATGACTATGAATCTACTATTAGGAAAAATCTTTTGTATAAATCTCGTCCGTATTAGATTGGGTGGCGATTTCTCGACAATATATTTACATGAAAAATCTAAATATTTACCCCACTGATTGATGATCGTTCTTCTATTCGCTTGAGTGGCAAGAGGGTGTGAGTCATCCATATAGGCTTTTGGATTAAATGCGAAACGTCCTGGACCACCAAATGCGCTAGCAGGTTTGTAAACTGATTGCAAATGCTGCCCTTCGTCTTCTGGAACACCAGTATTATGGAATCCTGTGATCTCTTTATGAGACCGTATAATTTCATGCAGGACAGAGGTTCCAGATCGGTGCAAACCTGCTATAAATATGAACTCATTATCCATTCAATATTTCCCTCTCCTCGATACACTGCTATTCGATGTAGAAAAAAAATTTAATATTCCTGCATGCGTCCAAATGCCTGCGTGATATTTTACAAGCAATAGCGTCAGAATATTTTTTATGATCCATGCTGATGCAATGATAACTGAGACAGCAAGCACTCCATACTCATCAACCAGCAATGTCATCAACGATAGGGCAACAAGAGTTATGATGACAGAGATATACATGTTGAGGGTCTGATATCCGAGCATGTTCAGTGTATACCCGCTCAGTCCTGTCCAGACATTCACCATCTGCCCGATGCTCAGGATAACCAACGGTATAACGCCACCTCCATAATAATCTCCATATAGGAACACAAGAATACTCTCAGGAAATATTACGAATGCAGAAAGCAGAATGACCGAAGGAAGTGCCGCTGCAGTTGCGACGCATCTCAGCATCCTTTCCAGCTTCTTGTACTCACCTGATGAGTTAAGTTGAACGATGAACGGGGCAGCGACCTCATAGGCAACGATTAGACTCAGAGATACAAATTTCACCAATCGGGATGCTGCTGAATAAACAGCCACCTCCTCCTCTGGTCTGTATATCCCCAGAATGATAGTATCCATGTGGAGAATAGAGAAAGTGCACAGTGCAACCATCAAGAACGGAAATGATTTCTTGATATATTCAGACCACACAGATCGTTCATTGGCATCTGTATTGCGTGACATGGGTATTAAGATTCGCCATATAAGAATTATTTCTATTACAAGCAATATACTACTTACGACAATTATTATTGCTAGCACGTCAGCCAGGTAAAGCGAAAATCCCATGTTATGAACGATCATGAGGATAATGCCTGTTATCAGGCCGGCACTGAAACCACCGAACACGGTACCGCCTGAGAAAATGCTCGCGTAATCTATTCTACGTAATGCTCTGAATAACTCAGCAAGCAGCAATTGGAGCGGGACGATCACGACCCATATCGAAAAAAGCATCCTGAAGTAAGGATCATTGTAAATATCGTCCGGGAAAATCCACCTCGCAAAATCGATAAAAAAAGTGTATATCAATATTGATGAAGCGATGGATAACAGGCAAACAGACAGGATATTGATTTTTACAATATCAACGACGCGAGCTTCTTCTCCAGAAGAAATCGCCTCCCCGATCAGCTTGATTCCAAGCTGATCCAGGCCCAGACGCAGCACGACTGACAGCATGATCACGATGCTGAAGGAAAGAAAGAGGACACCCACGCTTTGCGGATCCAGT
>JALSIC010000044.1 GCA_026981935.1 Gammaproteobacteria bacterium | reverse complement strand
GGGCCATATGATGGCCGTGCCGCCGCCCCGCCCCTGCCGCGCCCCTCGCATCCGGCACCGTGGGATTGCGGATCTCGATGGTCACGCCGGCGGACGTCGCCCGGGCGGCGATGTGGATCGTGCCCGGCTCACTGCGCGGCTCGATGCCGTGATAGACGGCATTCTCCAGCAGGGGTTGCAGGGTCAGCGCGGGAATGGGCACGTGGCGCGGCAGGCCCTCCACGTCCCAGCAGACCCGGAGCCGATCACCGAGACGCAGGGACTCGATATGGAGGTAACGGCGGCACAGGCGTAATTCCTGCTCCAGGGTGGTGAGGCGGCCGGCATCGGCGAGGCTCGCCCGGAACAGTTCCGCAAGATCCTCCACCACGGTTTCCGCCAGCGCCGGCGCGGTGCGGGTGAGGGAGGCGATGGTGTTCATGCAGTTGAACATGAAATGGGGCCGGATGCGGGACTGCAGGGCCTGGATGCGCGCCCGCGATTCCGCCTGGACCTTGTGCCGCCATTGATGCTGGATATAGCAATAACGCAGACCCACCACGCCGATGATGGCGGCGACCAGGAGATTGCGGCCCACGAAGGCCCCGTGCCAGTGGGACGGCAGGAGAAAACCCAGGCCGTTGTGCTGGAACAGGCGAAAGGCGGCCTCGCTCACCAGCGCCGTGGCCAGGAGGATGAGGCCCAGGGCCCAGCCGCCGGCCGCAAGAGGGCGCAACCGGTTGAGCCAGGGCCGGCTCAGGCATAACAGCGCCGTACAGCTCAAGGCCACCCACTGGACAAAGAGCGAGACGAAACTGAGCTGGCTCCACAAATCCCGCGCCTCCCCCTGGGGCGCCAGGGCAAGGATGAAGGCCAGCAGCTGGGCGCCCACCACCACGCCGAACACCATGCGCACATTGCAGAAATCCGGCAGGAAGGCGGCCGGTGCCGTCTGCCGGGCCTGGTCAGGATCCGGACCGTTGCGGTGTAAGGCGAAAGGGACGGTCTTCATGGCTGCACGCGGCAGGTGGTCTTCCCGATCATATCGGCCGCAAACCGTTTTTCTTCATCCCGGCCCGCGCTAACTATTGGAAATTTTTACAAAAGGTTTAATCCACGCACGATTTTTCATAAGATGGCGCTCAAGGCAGTCCAAAAGGGGAAAACAGCAGCGATGAGCAGGCATACATCGTCAGACAAGCAGCCTGACAAACCGTGGGGGGGGCGTTTCACCGAGGCCACGGACCGTTTCGTGGAATCCTTCGGCGCGTCCGTGGACTTCGACCGACGCCTCTACCGCTACGACATCGAAGGCTCCATCGCCCACGCACGCATGCTGGTCCATGTCGGCGTCCTCTCGGAGGCAGAAGGCCAGGCCATCGAAAAAGGCCTGCTGGAAATCCGCGACGAGATCGAGCGCGGCGACTTTGCCTGGCTGGTGGAGCTGGAAGACGTGCACATGAACATCGAGGCGCGCCTCACGGAGCGCATCGGCGAGGCCGGCAAGAAGCTGCACACCGGCCGGTCGCGCAACGACCAGGTGGCCACCGACCTGCGCCTCTATCTGCGCGACGAGATCGACCGGCTCACCGCCGAACTCGTCCGCCTCCAGCGGGGCCTGCTGGATCTCGCCGAGCGCGAGGCCGGGACTCTCATGCCCGGCTTCACCCATCTGCAGGTGGCCCAGCCGGTGACCTTCGGCCATCATCTCATGGCCTGGTTCGAGATGCTGCAGCGGGACAAGGAGCGCCTGCGGGACTGCCGCCGCCGGGTCAACGTCATGCCCCTGGGCGCCGCCGCCCTGGCGGGCACCAGCCATCCCATCGACCGCGCCTATGCTGCCCGCCTGCTGGGCTTCGACAGGGTTGCGGAGAACTCCCTGGATGCCGTCAGCGATCGCGACTTCGCCATGGAGTTCAATGCTGCGGCGGCCCTGCTCATGTGTCACCTGTCGCGCATCTCCGAAGAGCTGATCCTGTGGTCTTCGGCCCAGTTTGACTTCATCGAACTCCCGGACCGCTTCTGCACCGGTTCCTCCATCATGCCGCAGAAGAAGAATCCAGACATCCCCGAGCTGGTCCGGGGCAAGAGCGGCCGCGTCTACGGCAATCTCACCGCCCTGCTGACCCTGATGAAGGCCCAGCCCCTGGCCTACAACAAGGACAACCAGGAAGACAAGGAGCCCCTGTTCGACACCGTGGACACGGTAAAGGCCTGCCTCAGGATCTTCGCCGACATGATCCCCGCGCTGCGCGTCAAGGGCGAACACATGCTGGCGGCAGCCCGCCAGGGATTCGCCACCGCCACCGATCTGGCGGACTATCTGGTGCGCAAGGGCGTGCCATTCCGGGACGCCCACGAAATCGTGGGCAAGGCGGTCCGCTACGGCATCGATCACGGCAAGGACCTCGCCGAGTTTTCCCTGGAGGAGCTGCGCCGGTTCTCGTCATCCATCGAGGAAGACGTCTTCGCGGTGCTCACCCTGGCAGGATCCGTGGCAGCCCGCGACCATCTGGGCGGCACCGCGCCCGCGCAGGTGCGCAGTGCCGTGCAGCGCGCACGCCTCTCTCTCGACAAGGCCGGCTGACCCTGCAGCCTCCCGCCTGCCCCACGCCTGTCTCCAGGGTGCCGCCCGTACGGGGCCGGCAAAAGTTTTCCCTGCCCGAGCCGATAGAAAACGGGAACTGGTTCACAAAACATGTGGCCAGAGCGGCCACCGGTTGCGCCCGGCCGGAACCGTTTCATTCAGGAACGTTGCGGTCCCGCCAGGGCCGCCCTCCAGGGAGGTGGCAGGTGCAGGCGCGCCGGCACGAAGGGCATCATTCGATGCCGCGGCATTCGCGGCCAGGGGCCGCTCCTGCAGGGTGCAGCAATGATTCAACAACCGAAGAGCAACGGTCTTGCTTGATATAAATAACATCAAAAAGCGCTTTCTTGCCCTCAACCGCGACCGCCTCATGCGCACCCGCGACAGCCTGCGCAACCGGCAGCGCGACATCCTGGATGTATTGCCCCTGCTGTTCCACAGCAACCATCCCACCTTTCCGGGCTATGTCTCCAAGACCACGCCCATGGGCATTTCCGATTATTCGCCTTCCCAGCGCACGCTGGAGGCCGGCAAGCGCCTGGTGCGCAGTTTCGAATACAGGAACAGGGCACTGCTCCAGTACGACATCCTGTCCCTGTTCCTCATGGGCAGCAGCGGCACCATCGCCTATTCCTCGAAGAGCGACTTCGATATCTGGCTCTGCCACCGCTCCGATCTCAGCACCATGCAGCTGGCCGAGCTGCAGCAGAAGGCGACGCTCATCGAGCAATGGGCCGCATCCCTGGACCTGGAGGTCCATTTCTTCCTCATGAACGCCGACGCCTTCAAGCAGGGCGAAGGCACCGCCCTGTCGGTGGAGAGCAGCGGCAGCGCCCAGCATCATCTCCTGCTGGAGGAATTCTATCGCACCGGGCTGCTGCTGGCGGGGCGCTACCCGGTATGGTGGCTGGTGCCGCCGGAATACGAGCACGACTACGAAAAGCACGTCGAGCATCTCAAACGGCACCGGTTCATCAAGGACAACGAGACAATCGATTTCGGCGGCCTCCCCGAGGCACCGGCAGAGGAATTCTTCGGCGCCGCCCTGTGGCATCTCTACAAGAGCATCGACTCGCCCTACAAGGCGACCCTGAAACTCATGCTCATGGAGGTCTATGCCAACGAATTCCCGGACGTGAACCTGCTCAGCCAGCGTTTCAAGCAGGCCGTGCACGAAGGCAGCACGGACCTCGCCGAACTCGATCCCTACATCATGCTCTACCGCAAGCTGGAGGAATACCTGCGCCGGCACGATCGCGACGACTACCGCCTGGAGCTCATACGCCGCTGTTTCTATTTCAAGGTGAACGAGGCTTTGAGCAAGCCGGTGAGCGCGCGCCACGAAAGCTGGCGCCGCGAGATCATGCGCGCCTTCACCCGCGACTGGCAATGGAGCGACGAATACCTGGAACTGCTGGACTCGCGTCCCAGCTGGAAGATCAACCGCGTCATGGAAGAACGCAAGAGCCTGGTCAACGCCCTGACCCTGAGTTATCACGCCCTGTCCGACTTCGCCCGCCAGCACGCCCAGCTCGCCAAGATCAGCCAGCAGGATCTGACCATCCTGGGGCGCAAGCTGTATGCCGCCTTCGAACGCAAGGCGGGCAAGATCGACATCGTCAACCGCGGCATCTCGGACAATGTCTGGGAAAGCCAGCTCTCCATTCATCAGGCGGAACGTGACGACAACAGCAGCTGGGCCCTGTACCGCGGCGTGGTCAACGAAAGCGGCACCGCCGGCCTGCGTCCCCTGAAACGTGCCCGCAGCCTGGTGGAGCTGTTGACGTGGTGCCATCTCAACCAGGTGGCCAACGAACGCACTGCCATCGTCCTCTACGCCCGCGACAGCAGTGCGGATGTCAACGAGGTGAAGGCCATCCTCAAATGCCTCCAGGAACTCTTTCCGGAAGGTCGCCTCGGCCCCTCGGAGATGGAGGATTTCATCCAGGCTGCGACGCTCAAGCAGGGCGCACTCTTCATCAACGTGGGAACGCACCCCGCTGCCGCAAGCGTCCGGGAAGGCAAGTTCCTGACCAGCAACAAGGTCGATGCCTTCAGCTTCGGGGGCATCTGCCAGAACCTGGTGCTGTCCCTGGACCAGGTCAACGTGACGAGCTGGCAGGAAGTGCTGACCCGGCGCTACGAAGGCGAAGAGGGGCTTTTCGAATGCCTGCGCGCCTATCTGCGCTGGTCACCTCCAGGAGAAGGCGGTACACCGCCACCGCCGCTGCATATCCATTGCTATTCACCGGTGCGCGGTTCCACGATCTCGCGCCGGGTGGAAGAACTGTTCCAGGACGTCTGCCGCTGCTTCTATCACGGCCCGCACGGGCCCGCCACCCGTTACGTCCTGATGATCGAGCACAGATATTATCTGCTGTCGCTGCACGACGACACCCTGCACTACCGCATGGCCGGATCCTACCAGGAGCTGCTGCAGCAGCTCTCCGTGCCCCAGTCCCGCTACAGCCCGGTGGTGATCGACCGCTATGCCTCGGCCAACAACCTGTTGTCGGTGATCTTCAACAACGACAAGCCCAACACGGTACAGTTCTATTTCCACCGCGACGGCAGCAATGTGGACATCTATGTGGTGGACGAGCGGGGCTCGCTCTTCCACCAGCACAAATCGCAGACCAATCTGCCGCTTATGATCAACCAGTACGCCCGCTTCCTCGACACGGTGACCCGCCGCCAGCATCTGCAGAACCCGCTGCCGGGTGAGGAGGCTCCGCCAAGCATCGAGTTCTATCAAGTGGTGAAAGGCTCTACCGGCAGGTGGCACCTGGCATTGTACGAGCAGACCGGCGACGACGGCCCCGGTTATTTCAACGTTCAGGTGATCGGCGATCGCGAGGCGGGATCGCGCCCCGCCTATACCATTTTCTGTGATGCCACGGAATTTTCCGCCATGGAATACGGCGATCGCCTGTTCCAGACCGTGGCCCTGCATGTCCTGAACCAGCGTCGCAGCGGCCGGCGCTATCCCATCTATATCACCGACGTGGATCTCTCACCCAAGATGCTGGGCCTGGAAAGCAGGGAACAACTGCAGACGGTGGTGTTCCTCAATTACAAGCGCCACATCGAGGACCGGCTCAACACCGCGCTGCTCGACCTGGTGGAGAATTACCGCCAGCGGGCCGCCTCAAGATAGCGGCACGCTGCGCGCCAGGCCCACCGCCCTGAGATGGCGGGTCAGCTCCCGCGCGGTGCGGGCATCCACCAGGCGGGGCACGAAGAAGGCGCCGCGAAATTCCCCATCGATGTAATCGAACACGACGTAGTAGGTTTCCCCGGGCTGAAAGCGGAACTGGCGGGAGCGGCTCAGCTCCTTCATGCTGAAGTCCGGGCCCCAGGTGGTCAGGTTGGTGACCGTGATCCACACATCGCCGGGCACCAGGTTCAGCAAGGTGTATTCCCCCTTGGCGATCTTCATGAGAGGGAACCGGTCGGCCTCCACCTTGAGACGGTTGTCCGCCGGGCCGTTGTATCTTTCCGTAAAAGGGCGGATGAAATAGACGCGGGCCAGCTGGGCGGCCTGGCCGGACGGGGGCGCCGCCTTGACGAGGGGATGCTGGTAATTGATACGGCTGCTGGTACAGGCGGCCAGCATCACGAGCGCCAGCGCGCCAGGGAGGATCAGGCGCACCCAGTGCCCGCCGCGACCGCCATTGTCGCCCCCCCTGCGCCCCTTGCCGCCCCCCTTGTCGTTCCCCTTGTCGTTCATGACCACGCCTGTATCCGCCCCTGCTGCTTCCTTCTACACTGTAGAATGACGGCCTGTGGGATGCAAGGTGCTCCCTCGCCGGGTTCCGGACGGGAATTCGAGCGGGGAGGCTGGAAGGGGGCTGGGCGCAAAAACCCGGCGCCGCTCTTGCCACGGCTGGCCGGGTTTGCTCCAATAACAGACTTGTCCGTGAAGGGGACCATCCCCCGCATCCGAGATCAGACCGAGGTGCCTGCAAGCTGGCAGTGAGCCAGGACGGCGGCAAAGATCGCCGTCCACGACGGAACTTATGCCTTGTGCCTCTTGCGCAAGGACCGGACAGAAGAATTCAACATATTGAATAAGAAAGAATTTTGAATCTCGCAAAGGAGGAGTACCATGTCCGCGAAACATCCCATCATTGCGGTTACCGGCTCATCTGGCGCCGGCACCACCACCGTCAAGAATGCCTTCGAGCATCTCTTCCGCCGTGAGGGCATCAAAGCCGCCATCGTGGAAGGGGACGCCTTCCACCGTTACGACCGGGAGGAAATGAAGAAGGCCGTGGCCGAAGCCCAGGCCCAGGGCCGCACCCTCAGCCATTTCGGCCCTGAAGCCAATCTCTTCGACAAGCTGGAGGAGCTGTTCAAAAACTACAGCGAAAGCGGCACGGGGATGGTGCGCAAGTACCTTCACAACGAAGAAGAAGCCGCGCCCTACAATCAGAAACCCGGCACCTTCACACCCTGGGAACCCCTGGAACCGGGCTCGGACCTGCTGTTCTACGAGGGCCTGCACGGCGGCGTGGTCAACGAAGACGTGGACGTGGCCCGCTACGTGGACCTGCTGATCGGCGTGGTGCCCATCGTCAACCTGGAATGGATCCAGAAAATCCATCGCGACACCGCCCAGCGCGGTTATTCCGCCGAGGCGGTGACCGACACCATCCTGCGGCGCATGCCGGATTACGTCAACACCATCACCCCCCAGTTCTCACGCACCGACATCAATTTCCAGCGGGTCCCCGTGGTGGACACCTCCAACCCCTTCATCGCCCGTGACATCCCCACCCCGGACGAGAGCTTCGTCGTCATCCGCTTCCGTTATCCCGAGCGCCACGACTTCCCCTATCTGCTTTCCATGCTCAAGGATTCGTGGATGTCACGCCCCAACACCATCGTGGTGCCCGGCGGCAAGATGGGACTGGCCATGGAAATCATCCTCCATCCCATCATCCACGAGATGATGGAGAACACGCGCCTGTAGACCGTCCCCGGGAGAGGAGAGTGGAGCACCGCAGGGGCCGGCTGCGGGAAGACGGGACGACCTGGGAGAGGCGGTGCGGAAACGGCGTGACGGGTCGTGCCCGCGTCCCCCCTCAGTCGCCGTCCAGAACCGCCAGCGACTGCAATGAGGAGATGTTGCGCACCCAGGGGCCGTATTTCTTCAAAGGCGCGGGCAGGTTCTTGATGGCCTGGCGGGCCCGGCCCACGGAAGGGTATGTGCGGTAGACCACCAGGTACCAGTCCCTGCCCTTGCTGCGCGTGTGTACATAGGCGGCATCGTCGTAGAGGCGATGATCCCTGATGTACTTGATGGCGCGCTTCTCATCGGCCCAGCTGGTGAGCTGGATGGTGAACCTGCGGGAATCCTGCTCCATGATCCAGTCGCTGCCGCGCACCCTGGGCACGGCAGCTCTCCCGCTGCCCGTATCCGCCGCTGCAGTGGCCCCGCCGGCCACCTTTCCTGATTCCCCCTGTTTTGTCCCTCCTCCTTTCGTACCGACACCGGACGTTCCCTGGGAAGCTGCGGGGTCGGTGCGAGACGTGGAGGCCGGCCTGCCGGGCGAGGAACGCGACGCGGCATCCCCCGGGGAAGACGGCACGGACGAGAGCACGGGGGCGGCAAGACCGCTCCCTGCTCGCACCGCCGGCTGTTCTGCCACCGTATCCGGCGCCCGGACATCTTTTGACATCCCATCCGCCACCTGGTGTCCCGGTATCTGTTCTGGTCCCTGTTGTAGCAGGGAAGCAGGGGGACCGGACGATGCCGGATCGGCCATGGCCCCCTGAGGCGCCACCGGCAGACCCGCCGGCTCCGGGCGGGGGAAATAGAACACCACGGCGGCAACGATAAGCAGGATGCCCAAGGCGGCTGCGCTCAACAGCCCGGCCTTGCGCCTGAAACCCTGGGCTGAGGAAAAGGAAACGGCCAGAAAGGACAGCGGGCCGCCCATGTCCTGCATAGCCGTGGACAACAGCCGCTCGATGGCGCCGGGACGACCGCCTGAGGCCCGGTACAGGGCGCGCAGGCGCCGGTCGTCCCAGGGTCCGTTTTTCCCGGCACCGGCGGATACCGATGACCCGGACGATGCGTCCTCGTCGTCCGCGCCACCACCCAGCCGGTGACGCAGATAATCCGCGGTCTCTTGGAGGGAAAAAGGCGGCAGATCGAGGATGCGTACGGCGTCGAGGCCCATTTCCACGACAGATGGCGTGGCCAGCCGGTCGGCAATGCTCTCAGCGGCGAACAACACCACGCCCAGGCGTCCTCCCCGCGCGGTGACCGCACGCTTCATCAGGAGCAGCCAGCGCAGCGCAAAGGGCGACAGGCGGTGGGCATCGTCCACCGCCAGCACCAGCAGGGCAGGATGGCGGGTGCGGCCCAGCATGAGATGCGCCAGGCCGGCACTGTCCAGTTGCTGCTCTGGAAACCAGGCCCTGTTGAGCTGGCCGACCAGGTGAGACTCACCCACGGGAATCTTCGCCTGCAAGGCCGTCAGCTCCCACTCGGACGGCGCCGCCTGCAGCAGCCGCTGGAGGAGCGTGGACTTGCCACTGCCGGGGGGGCCCCTGACGAGCAGCACCTCGCCCGTATGGGGCAGTTCGCGCAACAGCTGTTCCAGCAGTGCACGCAATGCAGGGGTGTCAAAATAGGCAGCACCGGGAGGCTGCCCCGGCACCTTTGCCATGCGCAATGGTGACGCCCCGGCGCCCCTGTCTTCCGGGTGCAAGGCGGTCACACTCCTGGCTGTCATGAAAAATTCACGCTCCCCGCAAGAGATCAGCTCGCATTGTAGTCCATATCTCCCCGGGCGCAAGCCCGCCCGCCGAAGCAAGACACCGCCATGTCAAGGCACGCTCAAGGAAGAATGCGGATAGGGGTGCCGACGGGGGTGAGGCGCCAGATTTCCTCGATTTCACGGTCCGTCACCGCAATGCAGCCGTTGGTCCAGTCAAACAGGGGATGAAGATCGCCCACTTTCTGCATGGCACCACCGATGCCGTGGATCATGATGTCGCCGCCGGGATCCACACCGAGACGGCGCGCGCGCTCCAGGTCGGCGGGCCCAGGATAGGAGATGTGCAACGCCAGGTGATAGGCGCTGTCGCGCAGACGATAGTCGATATGATAAAGACCCTCGGGTGTCCGGTCGTCACCTTCGCGGATCTTGGGGCCCACGGGATCACGCCCCAGGGAAATACGGTAATACTTCAGGACCTGCCCCTGGTGAAGCAGGGTGAGGCGGCGTTTCGATTTCTCGACAATGATGTAGTCGGCCTGAAGGCCAGCGGCGGGGTCCTGCCCGGCGTCCGCCGTCGCAGCCGTCGCGGTCTTGAAAAGGGCAACGGCAAGAAACAGTAAGATCCACAGTGAACCCTTGGAAGCCGACATTGCTATACTTTACCCCTCGAATGACCTGCGACTTCACCCTATTACTGGCCTGGAACGTCATGCAAGATATCGACCATCTGATACTGGGGCGCCACGCAACGCGCGTGGAAATCGATGGCATGGACGCGCTAGCGGGCTGCCCTTGCGTTGGATTTTCCCGTGACGTTCACGCTTCTACAAACAGGATACCTGATTGCGGCCCGACTTCTTGGACAGATACAGCGCTTCGTCCACACGCCGCAACAATGAATCCAGGGTGTCGCCGGCGCGTGAGACGGTCACCCCCACGCTGACGGTGGTATTGCGCAGGCTGGTGCCTGCCGCCGCTTCCACACCGTGGCGGATCCGTTCCGCAAGCTCCAGGGCGCCTTCGCGCCCGGTCTCGCTGCAGATGAGGAGAAATTCCTCACCCCCCCACCGGCCCAGGACATCGGTGCGCCGGATCAATGCGCGGGTGATGCCGGTCACCTCTCGCAGCGCCTGGTCCCCCACATGATGCCCCAGACTGTCGTTGATGTGCTTGAAGTGATCCACGTCGAACATGATGAGGGCCAGGGGCCGCTCATAGCGGCGGCTGTTCTCCAGTGCCTTGCAGAGCTGCTCCTGTGTACTGCGCCGGTTGCACAGGCCGGTCAACTGGTCGGTGCCCGCGAGCGCCTCCAGTTCCCGCGCCGTGACGTTGACGAGGTGGGTGAGCGCCTTGAACACCGGGTTGACTTCGATCTCCACGTCGGGGCATGGCTGCGGCTCCCCATGCGCCTCGCCTTCGCGCAGCGCCATGATGGTCAGAGTATAGTTGAAAAACTGGTTGCCCGCGGGCAGGGAATAGAACTCGCCTGACGTGAAAAACCCAGCGACAGGCGCCACGCTATGAATATAACTGACCTCCTTGTCCACCAGCGACTGCATGAGCATCTTGCGGGCCAGGCAGGAAAAAACGAAGACACCCTCCGGCTGCCATGCCGTGAGTTCCCGGCAATGGCGCGCGGCCGAGGCCAGCATGGTGCTGGTGTCGCCGATGCCGAAGCGCACGTAAGCCCCGGTTTCCATGTTGCCCATGAAATCCAGGGAACCATCGTCGTTCTTGCCGATACAGGCATAAGCGACATAGGTATCCTGGTGGGTCTTGATAAGGGGAAAATGGACGCCCAGCGCCGGGAGCAATTGAGGGCTTTCGTGCCCCAGGTAGCGGGCATAGATCTCGGCGGCGGGGATGTCCTCGATGGTGTGGACTCGGTTCTTCTCGGCGCGCGTGATGCGCAACTCCTTGCCCAGCGGCACCCAGTCCAGGCTGTAGCGATTCTGGACGTGCAGATTGTCGCCGTACAGCCCGGCGGCCACCGCGCCTCCCGCGCTGATGAAGTTCCGGCTGAACACAAAGCCCGGGTCGGACTGCAGCAGATCCCCCGCCAGTCCGCCGGCGATGGGCACGCCGGGACAACAGCGCTCGATGCCACGCACGAAATCCTCGCCATTCACCGTCAACGCCGTGGCAAAGGTCATGAGCGCCCGTGGCAGGGAGTGACGGAAACAGGATCCGATGCGCTCGCCGAGGGCGACGCTGTCCGCACACTCGGCGCCTGCCACCTTGATTTCCGTGTCCTCGAACTGGCAGAAGGAAAACAGGACGCTTTTTTCCGTCTGGCATCCATCCAGGATTTCACCGGTACAGGTAGCGCCCACAAGAGCTGCGCGTGGCAGATGCCGTTCCATGACCGCGCGGATCAGATTGATGAGCGCAAGGTCACTGATCCCGGAGAAGACCTGAACCAGCAGACGCTCGTTGTCGCGAAAGCCCGCGGCACGGAGCAGGTCGCACAGATCTCCCCTGCCATCATAGATGACGTTTTTTATTTGCATTCTCGTCCCCAGTTTTTGAATGCAGTCACTCCGCAACGGACATGCGCCTGCACCACAGCGTGCACATGCCGTCGCTTCAATGAAACAGTTGAGGATCCGCAGGATCGGGAATGGGTGCGTATGGAATCCGGATCAACCGACCCGGTCGACTATGCTTCATTCATACAGCTTCCTTGGATCATCCCTTGAAGCGCACAACCTGCAACACAAAATAACCCGGCATGTCGAATGGCGCAATGCCGTGCCAGCTTGATAACGGTCACCCCAGGGCAGACTTTAGCAGGACGAGATAAAAAATCAGGAAAGACTTCCCAAAACAGAAAACCTGAATTTACAGATCGGAATCGTCCTACATGGAACAATAAATCTCTCATTGATGCTTGCATTATTGTAATGTGTAATGATGCCCGTCGTGCAGCCTGGATGCCGGACCCAGGGGCCGGCATCCAGGAAAAAGCGCCACTCATCCGGACTCCGCTCCGGGTTTCTTACTGCGCTCGAACTGACAGGGATCATGTCATTCCCCCCGCAACGCCTTGCCGTTTCGACCTCTCTTTCTTGTCACTTCGCCCCCACTTTCCTGTCATTTCGACCCCACTTTCCTGTCATTTCGACCGCAGGGAGAAATCCTGTGCCGGTGGCCCCGGATTCCTCGCTGCGCTCGGAATGACAAACCAACCGTCATTTCGACCGGGATTCCTCGCTGCGCTCGGAATGACAAACCAACCGTCATTTCGACCGAAGGGAGAAATCCTGTCCCACTGCCTCCAGATTTCTCATTGCGCTCGAAACGACGGGGACAGTGTCATTCCCGCCGCGCCTTTTTGCCATTGCCGCCCCGCTGCCTTGTCATTGCGACCTCACTTTCTTGTCATTTCGACCACACTCGCTTGCCATTGCAACCACACCCCGTTGTCACTTCGGTCTCTCTTCCTTGTCATTTCGACCGGAGGGAGAAATCTTCCCCATTGCCCCCGGGTTTCGCTTCATCGGACCATATATGTGTCAGGTTTTGATGTGATTCTCAATAGTCTTGCAGTCCCTGACGAGGCATCGATAAAGCGGAAAAATCTGTCATAATGAGACTTTTCACGATCATTCCTGACCTTCATACAGAGGATTTTCATGAAACGCCGCGACTTCATCACACGCATCGGCGCTGTCACACTGGCGACGGGCGGTGCCCTGGCGGCGGCACCCGCCGTCCACGGCGCCGGCCGGCGCTTCCGCTGGAAACTGGTCACCACCTGGCCACCCAACTTCCCCATCTTTCAGGAAGGCGTCAAACATTTCGCACGCCAGGTCCGCCGCATGAGCGGCGGCCGCCTCACCATCCAGGTGTTTGCCGGCGGCGAACTCATTCCGCCCCTGCAGACCTTCGAGGCCGTCTCCCAGGGCAGCGTGGAGATGGGGCACGGCGCCGCCTATTACTGGGCCGGCAAGATCCCCGCCGCCCAGTTCTTCACCGCCGTGCCCTTCGGCCTCAATGCCCAGGGCATGAACGCCTGGTTCTACAGCGGCGGTGGCCTGGAACTGTGGCGCGAGGTCTATGCGCCCCACCGGCTGGTGCCCTTTCCCATGGGCAACACGGGCGTACAGATGGGGGGCTGGTTCCGCAAGGAGATCCGCAGCGTGGCCGACCTGCAGGGTCTCAAGATGCGCATTCCCGGCCTGGGCGGCAAGGTGATCGCCAAGGCGGGTGTCAATCCGGTACTGCTGGCGGGCGGCGAGATCTACACGGCTCTGGAGCGGGGGACCATCGACGCAACGGAATGGGTGGGCCCCTATCACGATCTGCGCCTGGGCCTCTACCGCGCCGCCAAGTACTACTACTATCCCGGCTGGCACGAACCAGGCCCCACCCTGGAACTCATCGTCAACAAGGAAGCCTGGGAGAAACTGCCCAAGGACCTGCGCCTGCTGGTGGAGAACACCGCCATGGCCACCAATCTGTGGATGCTCTCGGAGTTCGAGGCCCGGAACCTGGAGGCCCTGCAGACCCTGAAGGACAAATACCGCGTCCAGGTGCGCGCCTTTCCCGCCGAGGTATTGCAGGGTCTGCGCCGCTTCACGGCGCAGACCCTGGAGGAGGAAGCGGGCAAGGATGCCCTGTTCCGGCGGGTATGGGAACACTACCGCGCCTTTCAGGCCACCCACGACGCCTGGAGCGCCATTTCCGAATCCGCCTATGCCCAGGCGCGCAAGACCTGAGCGTCATGGTGATGGATCGCGACGAGACCCGGGAAAAAGACCGCCTCTTCCGTGACCTCCCCATGGGACCGGGTGGTTTCGATTTCGGCCCCGCCACGGCGCGGGTCTTCGACGACATGCTGGCCCGCTCGGTCCCCTGCTACGACGAGATCCAGCGCATGGTGGCGGAGATCGCCGGCGACTTCGCCGCACCCGGCAGTACGGTCTACGACCTGGGCTGTGCCACCTGCAGCGCCTTCCTGAGTCTGGACCGCACGCTGCCCGGGGACGTGCGACTGGTGGGTATCGATGCCTCCCCCGCCATGCTGGAGAAAGGACGCGCGCGGCTCCAGGCGGCGGGCTTCTCCCGACCCCACGAACTGCGCTGTCACGACCTCAACCAGGCATTCCCCCTCCTCGACGCCTCGGTGGTGATCATGAACCTCACCCTGCAATTCATCCGGCCCCTCCACCGCCAGGCAGTGATACGCCGCATCGCCGCCGGGCTGCGGGAGGGCGGCTGTCTCATCCTGGTGGAAAAGGTACTCAGCCCGCACTCACTGCTCAACAACCTGTTCAGCAAGTATCACTATGCGTTCAAGCGTCGCAACGGCTACGACGAACTGGAAATCACCCGCAAGCGCGAGGCCCTGGAAAACGTCCTCATCCCCTATCATGCCCGGGAAAACGAAACCCTCCTCTTGAGCAACGGTTTCGCCTGTTGCGAGAGCTTCTTCCGCTGGTACAACTTCTGCGGCTGGCTGGCCGTCAAGGAGTCCTGATTTCCAGTCTTGATTTTCGGGGGATCGACCCCATCACTAGGGGGAGAACGGCGTATATCCGTCGCATAAAGGTTTCAGGCATTGCTGGATGACAAGACCTTCCAGCCCTCTTGCCTGGCCCCGGTCAAGTCTCCCCCCTCCTTCCCTCCCTTGTGCTTGGCCGGGGTTTTTTTTACCAGGCTGTTCATGTGGCTCAAAACCCCTGCAGGCTGTCCATGAGATCCGGCAGCCACAGCGCGAGCTCGGGCCAGAACATGAGTACCGCCAGGGTCAGCACCTGCATGATCACGAAAGGGATGATGCCCCGGTAGATCTGCTGGATGCGGATCTCGGGGGGCGCCGCGGCCTTGAGGTAGAACAGCGAGAAACCGAAGGGCGGCGTGAGAAAGGAGGTCTGCAGGTTCATGGCGATGAGCACGGCGAACCACAAGAGGTCGATACCCAGGTAGTCGGCGATGGGCGCCAGGATGGGGACCACGATGAAACAGATCTCGAGAAAATCGAGAAAAAACCCCAGGACGAAAATGAGCAGCATGCTCAGCGCCAGAAAGCCCCATTCCCCGCCGGGGAGTTCGGCCACGAGATCCTCCACCAGCATGTCTCCCCCCATGCCCTTGAAAACCAGGCCGAAGGCAGTGGCGCCGATGAGGATCAGGAACACCATGCTGGTGAGGCGGGTGGTCTGGCGCATGGCCTCGCGCAGATGGTCCAGGCTGAGGCGCCGGTGCAGGGCCGCCAGTGCGAGCGCCCCCAGCGCGCCCACCGCCGCCGATTCCGTGGGCGAGGCGATGCCGAAGAAGATGGATCCCAGCACAGCCACTATCAAAAGCAGCGGCGGAATAAGACTCAAAAGCACACGCCGTGCCAGTGCCGCCCCGTCCTCTTCTCCACGGCCTCCCGATGACGGGACGGTGACGGCCGGCGCCAGCCGGGGCCGCAGCCAGGCCACCAGCAGGATGTAGAGCATGAACAGGGCGATGAGCAGCAGGCCGGGTCCCACCGCTGCCATGAACAGGCGGCCCACGGGCACGCCCATGACATCACCCAGGAGAATCAGCACGATGCTGGGCGGGATGATCTGGCCCAGGGTACCGGCGGCGGCAATGGTTCCCGTGGCCAGCGCCGGCTGATAACGGTGCTTGAGCAGGGCGGGCAGCGCGATAACCCCCATGGTGACCACCGTGGCCCCCACTACGCCGGTGGTGGCCGCCAGCAGGGCGCCCACCACCACGATGGAGATGGCAAGCCCGCCCCGCACCCGCCCGAAGAGCTGGCCCATGG
Organism: Gammaproteobacteria bacterium; assembly: GCA_026981935.1. Taxonomy (GTDB): domain Bacteria; phylum Pseudomonadota; class Gammaproteobacteria; order SZUA-140; family SZUA-140; genus S012-109. The sequence goes on along the minus strand of JALSIC010000044.1, from coordinate 10,719 downwards.
TCTCCAGCAGGTCCTCGGCCAGGCCCGATTTTTCCAGGATCACGCCCATGAAGACGAACAGGGGCACGGCGAGCAGCGTAAAGTTGGTCATGATGCCCCAGATGCGCAGGGGCAGGAGATCGAAGAACTCCAGGCCGAGGAAAATGCCGCCGAAGGCCATGGCCACCGCACCCAGGGTGAAGGCCACGGGGAAACCCAGCAGCAGCAGGGCCACCGCCACGCCGAACATGACCAGCGCCCAGGCCTCGATCTCCATTACAGCTCGGGGCTCCGGGGTAATCCTCGACGGCCAGCCTTGTCTCCAGCCTCTTTTCCAGTTTCGTCATCCGCTTCGGTACCGGGTGCGGCGCCGACATCCCCCCCAGGCACGGGACAGCAGAGCCGCTGCAGGGAGCGGATCGCAAGCGCCAGCCCCTGGAGCAAAAGCAATGAAAAACCCAACGGGATGGCCGCCTTGAGCAGGTAGCGGTGGGGCAGCCCCCCGGGATCGGGCGAGCCTTCGCCCATGCGGAAGGCATTGGCCACGAAGGGCAGGCTGGCCTCGATCACCAGGATGCAGAAAGGCAGGAGAAAAAAGAGGCACCCCAGCAGATCGATCCAGGCCCGGCCCCGCGGCCCCAGGCGCCGGCTGCGATAGAAGACGTCCACCCGCACGTGGCCATCGTGCCTGAGGGTATAGGCGGCGCCAAGGAGAAAGATCAGCGCGAAGAGATGCCACTCCAGTTCCTGCAGGGCCACCGAGCCGCTCTGGAAGAGATAGCGCATGGCCACGTCATAGCCGATCACCCCCACCATGAGCAGTACCAGCCACGCGATGGCGCGCCCGCTCCATTCGCTCAGGATCTCGATGCCCGCAGCAGTCCGCTCTGCGATGACAGCCAGGTTTTTCATGGCGTCCTTCCCAAAATCTTTTCCGAACGACATCTTCTTCGCATCACGCCTCACTCATCACGCCCGGCCGCCCGCGCCCGCACATTGAACGGCCAGTACCAGGGCGAGCGCTCCAGCACCCCGCGACAGCGGGCCAGCTGGTCCCGGTAGCGGGCGGCGGTCTGCGCCACCCGGCGCGCCGCCCGCAGCAGCCAGGGCTTGTCGCGAAAACTGCCCCGCCGGTAGCCGCCATGGCCCTCGTGATAGGCCAGATACTGATTGTAGGCATCCCACAGGGAGATCCCCAGGCGCTCGCGGCTGACGCGGCCATACCAGGCAATGAAGTCCGTGGCGTCGGCAAAGTCGTCACGGTCCGCGCCGCGCCGTCCCGTAGTACGCCGGTACCAGTCCCAGGTGGCATCCGTCGCCTGGGCATAGCCATAGGCGGAACTCATCCAGGTGGTGGGAATGAAGCCCCACAGCTTGCGACGCGGCGGCCGCGCCAGGGGCCGGAAATCCGACTCCTGGCGCATGATGGCCATCTGCACGTGCACCGGCATCCCCCAGCGGCCCGCCGCTGCCACGGCGTCCCGGTACCAGCGTGGACGCTCCCCGAAGACGACGCAGATATCGGCCGTGTCCTCCGGCGGCCCTGCACAGGCGGCCAGCACCAGCAGGATGGGCAGTGCCGCTATCCCCTTTGCGATCTTCCCCACTTATCCCGCCATTTGTCCCGCCATTTATCGCGCCATTTATCCGGGGGCGCAGGTCCATGGTGATGATTCAGGCACTGCGACGCAAGGCCCCCTCCCGCCGCTTGAGGTGCACCAGCACCAGGGAGATGGCCGCCGGCGTGACGCCGGGCAGGCGCGCGGCCTGACCCAGGGTGGCGGGGCGGGCGGCCGTCAGCGTCTGGCGCACCTCCGCGGTCAGGCCGTGGACTTCTTCATAGTCCAGGTCCTCCGGCAGGCGCAGCGCTTCGTGGCGGCGCAGGCGTGCGATCTCCTCTTCCTGGCGCTCGATGTAACCGGCGTACTTGGCCTGGATCTCCACTTGCTCGGCCACCCCCGCATCCGCCACGCCCGGCCCCACGGTGGACAGCCTGCACAGGCCGTCATAATCCACACCGGGGCGGCGCAACAGTTCCAGGGCGGTGCACTCCCGGCTCAGGGGACCGCCGATGATCGCCTCCTCGGCGGGTGAAAGCATGCCGGGACGCAGCCAGGTCGCGCGCAGGCGCTGCTGCTCGCGCTCGATGGCCTCGCGCTTGACGGCGAATTTTCGAAAGCGCTCTTCATCCACTAGCCCCAGCTCGTAAGCCACCGGCGTGAGGCGCAGGTCGGCATTGTCCTCGCGCAACAGCAGCCGGTACTCGGCACGACTGGTGAACATGCGATAAGGCTCGGTGGTACCGCGGGTCACGAGGTCGTCCACCAGGACGCCCAGGTAGGCCTGGTCGCGACGCGGCCACCAGGGCTCGCGATCCAGGACCTGCAGGGCGGCATTGAGGCCGGCCAGCAGGCCCTGCGCGGCGGCCTCTTCGTAGCCGGTGGTGCCGTTGATCTGGCCGGCGAAGAACAGGCCCGATATGACCTTGGTCTCCAGGCTGGGGCGGAGGTCGCGGGGATCGAAATAATCGTACTCGATGGCATAGCCGGGACGGGTGATGTGCGCCTGCTCGAAACCGGGTATGGAGCGCACCAGCGCAAGCTGTACATCGAAGGGCAGGCTGGTGGAGATGCCGTTGGGATAGACCTCGCGGGTATCCAGCCCCTCGGGTTCCACGAAGATCTGGTGAGAGGCCTTGTCGGCGAAGCGCACCACCTTGTCCTCGATGGAAGGGCAGTAACGGGGACCCGTCCCCTCGATGGCGCCGGTGTAGAGTGGCGAGCGGTCCAGGGCGGCGCGGATGATCTCGTGGGTGCGCGGCGTGGTGGCGGTGATGTGGCAGTTCACCTGGGGCGGGTGGTCCGCCGGCGAGCCGAGAAAGGAAAACACCGGACGGGGGTTGTCGCCGGCTTGTACCGTCATGCGCGAAAAATCCAGGCTGCGCCCGTCGAGTCGCGGCGGCGTACCGGTCTTGAGACGCCCCACGCGCAGGGGCAGCTCGCGCAGGCGCCGCGCCAGCGCGATGGCCGGCGGATCGCCGGCGCGACCGCCTGTCTGCTGAGTCTCACCGATATGGATGCGTCCTCCCAGAAAGGTCCCCACGGTGAGCACCACCGCGGGGGCCGCAAAGCGCAGGCCCATCCGGGTCACCACGCCGTGCACCCGGCCGTTCTCCACCACCAGGTCGTCCACCGCCTGCTGAAAGAGCGTCAGGCCGGATTGCCCCTCCACGGCGCGGCGCACGGCGGCCCTGTAAAGGCTGCGATCGGCCTGGGCGCGGGTGGCGCGCACGGCGGGTCCCTTGCGGCTGTTCAGGCGCCGGAAATGGATGCCGGCCCGGTCCGCGGCCCGCGCCATGAGCCCGCCCAGGGCATCGATCTCCTTGACCAGGTGCCCCTTGCCGATGCCACCGATGGCCGGATTGCAGCTCATCTGGCCCAGGGTATCGATGTTGTGGGTCAGCAGGAGGGTGCGCGCACCCAGGCGGGCCGCGGCCAGTGCCGCCTCCACGCCCGCATGGCCGCCGCCGACCACGATGACTTCAAAATGCTGGGTGAAATGCATGATTCTGGTTCTGTGACGATCTCGTCTCTCGATCCGGGAGCCTGCGACCCCTGCGTAAAGTCCTACCCTGGACGGCCGTTAAAAACCCTGTGACGGGAACAGCCGCTCCCCGCCACGCGACGGCTGAACACGACATATATTGATGCCGGGTTAATAATATCAAGATCAAGGACTTATTCATACCTATGGCAAGCCCCGCAAAAAAGCGCACGTTGGAAAAGACGCCTCGGCCCCTGCTGGAAGATGCCGTGGCCGCCATGGGCGGCATCATTCTGGGCAAGGAACACATCATCCGCCAGTCCCTCGCCTGCCTCATGGCCCGCGGTCACCTGCTCATCGAGGACCTGCCCGGCGTGGGCAAGACCACGCTGGCCCATGTCCTGGCCCGCGCCCTGGGCCTGCAGTTCCAGCGCATCCAGTTCACCAGCGACATGCTGCCGGCGGACATCCTGGGTGTCTCGGTCTACGATCAGGGCAGCGGCGCCTTTCGCTTCCACCCCGGCCCCATCTTTGCACAACTGGTGCTGGCGGACGAAGTGAACCGGGCCACGCCCAAGGCGCAGAGCGCCCTGCTGGAAGCCATGGAGGAATACCAGGTGACCACGGAGGGAGAGACCCACCCCCTGCCCGAACCCTTCTTCGTCATCGCCACCCAGAACCCCGCCCACCAGATCGGCACGTTTCCCCTGCCCGAGTCCCAGCTTGATCGCTTTCTCATGCGCCTCAAACTGGGCTATCCCGACAGTGCAGCGGAGCGGGCCCTGCTGCAGGGAGAAGACCGGCGCAGCCTGCTGCGGGAGATGCCGCCGGTCATGGCGCCGGAGACCCTGCGGAGCATCCAGAATCAGGTCCCTCGGGTCCACGTCGCCGCGGCCCTCATCGACTATCTCCAGGCACTGCTCGCCTTCACCCGCGAATCGCCCCTCTACCGCAACGGACTGTCGCCCCGCGCGGGACTGGCCCTGTTGCGTTGCGCCCAGGCCTGGGCCCTGCTCGCCGGCCGCGACCACGTGCTGCCCGAGGACGTGCAGGCGGTGCTGCCCGCGGTGGCCGGACACCGTCTCCAGCCTGCCGTGGATCACGACACCCAGTCCAGCGAGGACCTGCTGGCCGCCCTGCTCGACTCGGTGCCCGTCCCCTGAGGCGGGGGCCGGAACGGGAGCACCCATGGCCTTCACCCTTTCCGCCCTGCCCCACCGCCTCTACCGCCTGCTGCGCGTGGAGCGCCGTCGCGAAGGGCGCAACCGGCCGGTGGTGCTGTCGCGCCAGCGCATCTACATCCTGCCCACCCGTTACGGGCTGCTCTATGCCTTCCTGGTCTTCCTCCTCACCCTGGGGGCGGCCAACTACAACAACAGCGTGGGCTTCCTGCTGGCCTTCCTGCTAGCCGGCCTGGGCATGGTGACGGCCTTGCACACCTACCGCAACCTGGCAGGCCTGCACTTTCGCAGAGGCCGCACCTTCTGTGTCTTCTGCGGCGAGCCTGCCCGCTACACGGTCTACGTGGACAATCCCCGTGAACTGGCACGCCATACCGTCGCGCTGCAATTGCCGGAACAGAAGCCGGTGTACGCTGATCTGCCGCCAGGCCAGCGCCGTGAAATCGAACTCCAGGCCCCCACCCTGCGGCGGGGTTACCAACCCCTGAGCACCCTCACCGTGGCGACCCGCTATCCCCTGGGGCTGTTCCGTGCCTGGTCCCGGATCCGGCTGGACATGAACTGCCTGGTCTATCCCCGACCGGCCAGCGGTGCGCAGGCGACACCCCGCGGCGGGCACCACGATGCCAGCGGCCAGACCGTGCCCAAAAGCGGCAACGACGATTTTCTCGGTCACCGGCGCTACCTGCACGGCGATTCACCGCGCCACGTGGACTGGAAGGCGGCGGCCCGCGGCCGGGAACTGCTCACCAAGCAATTCGCCCACCAGGAAAGCGACGAATACTGGCTGGACTGGGACAGCCTGACGGGCCTCGATACGGAGACGCGCCTGTGCCGCCTGTGCCGCTGGGTGGTGGATGCGGAGGCGGCGGGCACCCGCTACGGTCTGCGCCTGCCCGGCCAGACCCTGCCCATCAACCGGGGTGACGCACACAAGCACCGCTGCCTGACCGCCCTGGCGCTCTTTCCCGCCGCCCCCCCAGAGGAGCGGTCCTGAATGCCGGCGACGAGCGCCGCGCCCCTGCCCGTCCAGCCCGCCAGCCTGCGCTGGCTGCTGCTGGCGCTGGGAATGGTGTTGCTGCCCTACCTGGTCTACCTGCCACCCCTCCTGGGCGTGGCCTGCCTGGGTGCCGGCCTGTGGCGCTGGCAGGCCCTGCAGCGTGGCTGGCCCCTGCCGGGACGGGTGCTGCGCCTGCTGCTGACCCTGGCCGCGCTGGGTGCGGTCTATCTCAGCTTCGGCACGGTCATGGGGCGGGACGCCGGAGCAGCCCTGCTGGCCCTGATGCTGGGCCTGAAATTGCTGGAGACACGCCAGGCGCGGGATGCGGCCGTGGTCATCGCCCTGGCCTATTTTCTCACCGTGACCCTGGCGCTCTTCAACCAGTCGCCAGGGCTTGCGCTTTACCAGTTTCTGGTCATGGTGATGATCACGGTGAGCCTGCTGCAGCTCAACCGACCCCTGGCGGCGGCACCGCCCGCCCGGGCCTTGCGCCAGGCGGCGGCCATGATGCTCCAGGCCCTGCCCGTGATGCTGCTGCTGTTTCTGCTCTTCCCCCGCCTGCCCGGCCCCCTCTGGGGCACGGCCGCGGGCGGCGGCAACGGCCTGGACGACAGCATGAGCCCGGGCAGCATCAGCAGTCTGGGGCGCTCCCAGGCCGTGGCCTTCCGCGCCGCCTTCGACGGGCCTGTCCCCGACAACAGCCTGCTCTACTGGCGCGGCCCGGTGCTCTGGTACAGCGATGGCCGGAGCTGGCATGCACAGGCGCCCGGCGCCGCCTCCGCAGGCGTCCGCCCCGGGGCGTCCGACGGCGAATCCCGCGACGAAGGCCCGCCCCTGCTGCGCGGCGAGGCGGTCTCCTACGAGGTCACGCTCCAGCCCCACGGGCGACGCTGGCTCTATGCCCTGGACCTGCCCACGCGCATCCCCCCCGGCAGCCGTCGCAGTCCCGACCTGATGCTGCTTGCCGACAAGCCCGTCGATGGGGTGATGCGCTACCGCACCGCCTCCCATCTCTTCTACCGCACCGCGCCGCGCCTGCCGGAGAGCGTGCGCCGCCGCGCCCTGCAGCTGCCGCCGCGGACCAATCCCCGCGCCCGCGCCCTGGCGCGCCGCTGGCGCGCCATGGGCCTGGACGACCAGGCCGTGGTACAGGCCGCGCTGCGCTATTTCAACGAAGAGGCGTTCCACTATACCCTGCAACCCCCGCTCCTGGAGGGGCCCGATCCCGTGGACCAGTTCCTGTTCCAGACCCGCCGCGGATTCTGCGAACATTACGCCGCCGCCTTCACCGTGCTCATGCGGGCCGCCGGCATTCCCGCCCGCATCGTCACCGGCTACCAGGGCGGCGAATTCAACCCCGTGGGCAACTATCTCGTGGTCCGCCAGCGCGACGCCCACGCCTGGGCGGAAGTGTGGCTGGCGGGCGAAGGCTGGCGGCGCATCGACCCCACCGCCGCGGTGGCCCCCCAGCGCATCGAACGGGGCATGGACAGCGTGGCAGACTCGGACCTTGAGGCACCCCTGCGCGACGGTGCCCTTTCACCCCTGTGGCAACGGCTGCGCTGGGGCCTGGACGCCCTGGACAACGGCTGGAACCAGTGGGTACTGGGCTACGGCCATGCCCTGCAACAGCAGCTGCTGTCCCGCTGGGGCCTGGGCGACTGGCCCGCCAGGGCGGCGGTGCTCGGTGCCGGGCTGGTGCTCATTCTGACCCTGCTGGCCGCCCTGCTGTGGTACCGGATGTGGTCTCGCCGGCGCCGCGGGGGCGATGCCGTGCAGGCGGCCTACCGGCGCTTCTGCCGCAAGCTGGCACGTCGTGGGCTGCGGCGGCGCCAGGGTGAAGGTCCCCGCGACTTTGCCGATAGAGTAATGAAAGCGCGTCCGGACCTGGCCACCGAGGTGGAGGCTATCCGGCACCTCTACATCGCCTTGCGCTACGGGGCCACGGCCCCGCCACGGGGGCTGAAAACCCTGCGGCGGCACATCCGGCGCTTCAAACCCTGAACAACACGCAACGAGACGAGGGCGACACCATGGCAGCCAAGGCCAACAAGATTGCCACCCCCGGCCTGGAGCGGCTGGGCGCCGGCGAGGATTTCAAAAAGAATCTGGTCAACATGCTGGAGAGCACCCAGATGTTCGGGGATTTCTATCCGGACGAAAACGCCATTATCGCCGGCTATATCCAGGCCTACGGTGCCAAGAAGGGCGTGATCATCTTCCGCGAGGGGGAACGCACGGGACACATGTGCCTGCTGGTGGAAGGTCGCCTGGAACTCTACAAGAACGACGAGCAAGGCGACTACAAAAAACTGGTGGAGGTCCGCCCCGGCAAGTCCATCGGCGAGATGTCGGTGCTGGACGGACTGCCCTACTCCGCCACCGCCATCACCGCGATCCCCTCCACCCTCCTCATCCTCACCCGCGACAAACTGGCCCGCATCGCCCAGGAACATCCGCGCCTGGCCACCAAGATCCTCTGGAAACTGGGCAATCTGCTCAGCCTGCGCCTGCGCCAGACGACGGGCAAGCTCATCGGTTACCTGTAAGCGGCATCCGGCACACAGGATGCGCGGCACACCACGAGGTAGGGCAGGGTGACAGGGGTGCGGTATAGTCATGCTGTGGACCGCCCGCCTTTTCGAACAAGCCGGATGAAGCATGACACGCTCCCCAGCCCGGAAGAACAAGGCGCCGTACAGCGCCTGCGTCACCATGTCCAGACCCTGGCCGGGGACATCGGGGAACGCAACGTCTTCCATCCCCAGGCGCTGGTGGCGGCAGAGACCTACATCCGCACCTACTGGGAGGGCCTGGGATACGCGGTGTACGAACAGCGCTACGAAACCCGGGGCGTCGCTTGCGCCAACCTGGAGATCGTCCTGCCCGGCAGGACCTGGCCGGAACGCATCCTGCTCGTCGGAGCCCACTACGATTCGGTCCGCGGCAGCCCCGGCGCCAATGACAATGGCAGCGGCGTGGCCGTCCTGCTGGAACTGGCACGCCAGTGGCGCAGCCTCGAGCCACGGCACACCTTGCGCCTGGTGGCTTTCGCCAACGAAGAACCGCCCTTTTTCCTCACCGCCCACCAGGGCAGCATGCGCTATGCCCGCCGGGCGCGAAAACGCGGCGAGGATATCCGCCTCATGCTCTCCCTGGAGACCCTGGGCTGCTACCGCGACGAACCCGGCAGCCAGCGCTATCCGCCCCTGTTCCGCTTCTTCTATCCGGACCGGGCCAACTTCGTGGCGCTGGTGGCCAACTGGCGCTCCCGCCGGCCCATGCGGAGCCTGGCGCGCTGTTTCCGTGCGGTGAGCGACTTTCCCCTGGAACACGTCACCAGCAGCGCCGCCGTCCCCGGCGTGGGTGCCAGCGACCACTTCTCCTTCTGGCTGCGCCGCTATCGGGCGGTCATGGTCACGGACACGGCCTATTACCGCTACGCGCCCTATCACACGGCGGAAGACACGCCGGAGAAACTGGACTACCCGCGCCTCGCCCGGGTCGCCCTGGGACTCTCCCGGGCCTTGCCTGCACTGGACCAGGAAATGGTTTGACCGCTTGCAGGCAGAGGGCCATGGTAACGGGCATCGTTTTCACCAGACGATTTTCTCGAGCCCCTCGAAGGTGAGTTGGCTGCCATCCGAGAGTGTGATGGTCCCTGCTGTATCGGGGTCCAGATCCAGGACACCCGAGGCAAGGTCATACTGTACATCCACGCCATTGATGGTAATGGTCCAAGGATTGTTGGGGTCTGCATTGGAGTCAGCGGTTGGGTCGAGACGAACCGCGTCTGTCCAGCCTGTCCCACCGTCGAAATAGTCGTTGCCTTCGAAAGGATTGAAGATATAGGTATCCGAACCGTCCCCCCCGAAGACCCGGTCATCCTGGCCGGACCCGGTGACGATATCGTCGCCTTCGTAAACCTTGATGTTTTCGATACTCACCAGCGCGGGACCGCTGGAAAAGTCCAGCACATCGTCGCCGCTGGTGCCCCGGATGGTATCAATACCGCCACCCCCATTGATCTCTTCGATGCCCTTGAGATTGGTCAAATTCGAAGTGACCTTGATGATATTGTTATAATTATTGCCCTGAATGGTGTCATAGCCGGCGCCGCCGTCGAAACTGTCCAGACCATTGTCAGTGCCGTTATAGCCGATAATGGAAAACACATCGTCCCCGCCGCCGCCGATGAGCGTATCGTCGCCCAAATTGCCGATCAGCGTGTCGTTGCCGCTGGTACCGATGATCGTATCATTACCCTCCCGGCCGTCAATGCCTTCGATGCTGACGAGGGTGGGGCCATTGGAGAAATCCAGCACATCGTCGCCGCTGGTGCCTTGAATCTTGTCGATGCCCCCACCGCCGTCGATTTCCTCGATACTGGAAAGATTGCCCAGGTTGGAGGTCACCTTGATGATATTGTTGTAATTGTTGCCCTGAATGATGTCGTAGCCCGCCCCACCGTCAATGGTGTCCAGGCCGTTGTCCTTGTCATTGTAACCGTAAAGACGGAAGGTATCGTCACCCCCGCCGCCGATGAGCGTATCGTCCCCGCCCCGGCCCTCGATAAGATCTTTGTCACTGCCACCGACCAGGGTCTCGGCATTGTCGGTGCCGATCAGCGTCATGGGACCTTCATTGATGTCATTGACATTCAGTGTGACCGTCTTGCTGAAGGTTTTCCCGCCACTGTCGGTCACCCCAAGGGTCACGTCATAGCTGGCCTGGAGTTCATAGTTGAGATCCGCGCCCGACTTGACCACGATCTGATTGCCGGAAAGCTCGAAGTTCCCCGAAGGATCGTTCATCTGATAAGTGAACGTATCTCCCGCATCAGGATCAACCGCTGACAGGTCCGCGACCACTGTACCAGCGGGAGACTCCTCGTCCACGCTCCCGCCCGTCACCACAATATCCACCGGCGACTCGTTCACGTCGTTCAGGTTCAGGGTCACCGTCTCCGCATAGCTGTTGCCGCCACTGTCCGTCACCCGCACCGTCACGTCGTAG
>JALSIC010000043.1 GCA_026981935.1 Gammaproteobacteria bacterium | reverse complement strand
CTCGTCCACGCTCCCGCCCGTCACCACAATATCCACCGGCGACTCGTTCACGTCGTTCAGGTTCAGGGTCACCGTCTCCGCATAGCTGTTGCCGCCACTGTCCGTCACCCGCACCGTCACGTCGTAGCTCGCCTGACTCTCAAAGTCCAGCGTCGCACCCGCCTTCACCACGATCTGGTCACCGTTGATCTCGAAGTTCCCCGAGGGATCGTCCAGCTGGTACGTGAAACTCTCCCCGGCGTCCGGATCACTGGCCGAAAGCGTGGCCACCACCGTCCCCGCACCACTGTTCTCGTCCACGCTCCCGCCCGTCACCACAATATCCACCGGCGACTCGTTCACGTCGTTCAGGTTCAGGGTCACCGTCTCCGCATAGCTGTTGCCGCCACTGTCCGTCACCCGCACCGTCACGTCGTAGCTCGCCTGACTCTCAAAGTCCAGCGTCGCACCCGCCTTCACCACGATCTGGTCACCGTTGATCTCGAAGTTCCCCGAGGGATCGTCCAGCTGGTACGTGAAACTCTCCCCGGCGTCCGGATCACTGGCCGAAAGCGTGGCCACCACCGTCCCCGCACCACTGTTCTCGTCCACGCTCCCGCCCGTCAGCACAATGTCAGTGGGCGTCTCGTTTATTCCGGACTCAGCGCCATCGTTTAGGGTTGTGGCCACTGATTCACTAGCAGCGCTATCACCATCTGTTTCGAAAAACGGGTAGGAACTAATGTAATTCACTTCCGTTACGATTTCATCCACGACACTCTCAGGACCATTTGTTGCCGTTGTACTGCCTTGGTCAGCTGCCTGGACCTCCTCAACCGACTGAGTATGGTGTTCCTTGTTTACCCAGAACCATTCGGATAACTGGCCAGTTGAGAATGAAGATGACGATGGCACACCCGGCATGAGATCTTCCCATCCGGTGCCGGAATTGCGATCACCGCCTTCACCGAGTTGCGCATCAGGTGCCGGCAAAACCCCTCTATTATTCGTTCCAGCAAAAGGATGGGCGGCAACTTGGTTATCCGAAAATTCACCGGACTTCTCCCCGCGATCCATGAGAGAATAATCCTGTGCCGTTGCGGCGTGCTCTTTCGATGAGTGAATGCCGTCGCGTTCAGCAGAAGACCCCTTTCTTTCCCTATCCGGTATCAGGTCGCCCTTCTCCTGGGGCCGATAATCCATTCTGGCAGGCTGGCGATCACTCCCCAGGTGGATATTCTGCTGAAACGTGCTTTCTTCTCTCCTGGCACCTTGCTCGGGAATCTCCAGGACATCTGGCTTGTCCGCCTGACGGGGAACATCCCGGGAGAACAGATTTTCAAGCGCATCGCGTTCGTTGGCGTTCTTTGTTTCTCCGGAAGCCATCGTTTCCATCCTCTTCGTCTCGATCCGTTATCAACCCATGGTAACCGATGTACGCTCCTTCATTCGGTTTTCACGCTCCCTTACCGGCGACAAACCCACGCGGATCGATCGGGATATCCGCAAAGAATTCTCGACCAAACCATTGTTAAAGTTATTGGGAAATTACAACGAATCTTTAGCTGTAGACTACCCTTTCCGTTCCAGCCATTACATGTGCGCCCTCCACGCTCCCCTATCGGCGAGGCCACCTTGAGACCCGTCTAGAATAAAGTACACCCGTGAAATTGACCTTGTATTAAAGTGTCCCAATTGTCCGCCGAAAACTGTGATGGGCGTCACATTTCCGGAATTTTCCTGAACTGCACGAGAAGAATCTTGCTTATGCCTGAGAGGGGTTCTCAATTAAACGACAAAATTTAATATGTTGGAGTTTATTAGCCGTTTTCCCAGGATTTTCCCGGTACCCATCCCGTTTCTGGGATCTATCCCTGGTTCGCCAGCTGTCTATAAATAGATTCAACCATGAAATAACGGACGACCCGTTTGTGATGATCAAGAAAGGAATCAACTGAATTTCATCTTTCTCATGAAAATGACCGCACCTGATGTGGCCGCAAACGAAACGGAAAAAGTCGAGGCCGGAATGTCGTCGGACAAACACAGGAAGCCGGAAGTCTGGCGCAGACTCGATGTCTTGTCGGCATCTATCTCTTTGAATTTGCTTTCTCTTGCGCTGCCCTTGTTCATTCTCCAGGTGTACGACCGCATCATACCTTATCAGGCCGATACGACTTTTATAGTGCTCATCATCGGGGTGGCGGTCGCCTTGGGTGTAGAGGCGCTGTTGCGCATTTTGCGTGCCTCCGTCATGGCCTGGGAAGCCGCGCGGTACGATCACACCGAGACCCGGCGAGCCATTCAGCATCTGATGCAGGTGGATGCTCGGGAGCTCGAATCTCATTCCGCCGGATTTTTTCTCGACCGTCTTCAATCATTAGGAAAAATCCAAAATTTCTATGCAGGACAGTCCGTTACCCTCATCGTCGATTTGCCTTTCGTCGCAATTTTCATGTTCGTCATCGCCTACCTGGTAGGCATACTCGTCCTCGTTCCCTTGCTTCTTATCATGATTCTCGCACTCGTCTGTGGCTTTGGAAGCCACCATGTCCACAAGGCCGTGGCTGTCCGAAGCGACATGGAAGCGCGCCGGCAGAACTTCCTCATGGAAGTGCTTCAAGCCATGCATTCCGTCAAGGCGATGGCAATGGAGAAACCCATCCTGCGGCGCTACGAACGCCTTCAAGGTCAATCGGCTGAGATCAGCCACGATCTGGCGAAAGCCAATACAGAGGTGGAATCGGCAGGAATCTCGATTTCTCAATTAGGGATCGTCATTTTCGTTGCAATGGGGGCGGTCCAGGTCATCGGTGGGCACCTTTCTCTGGGCGCACTTGCTGCGGCGACCCTGCTCTCCGGACGTGCCCTGCAACCCGCGGTACGCGCCATGGGCATCTGGAGTCAGTTCCAGGCTATCAAACTTGCCAAGCACCAAGCCGACGAGCTGTATGCGCTTAGAAAAGAACCGGAAGGAAAACTTGTGCCATTGGTGTGCACAGGGAAAATCGAGCTGGACGCGGTCTGCTTTTCTTATCCTGGCAGCGACAAACTCATTGCGGACCGGCTCACCCTGAATATCGAGCCTGGCGAGGCGGTCGCGATCACGGGACCGAATGGCACAGGTAAGAGTACCTTGCTCAAGATTATGGCAGGAATTCTGGCCCCGACCAGAGGCAGAATGCTACTCGACGATAATCCTATCGACTCATACAAAAGGGACTTTGTTCACCAACACATCGCCGTCGTTCCACAAAAAGGCGTATTGTTTGAAGGTACACTTCTCGAGAACATGACACTTTTCCGCGGAGAAGAATATATTGAACAGGCGCTGGAGCTGGCTTATCACTTGGGACTGTACGAAATTGTTGTGAGGCTCCCCATGGGCCTCGATACGCGGATATCCGGAACCAACCTGAACACTCTGCCTGAAGGCGTCAAACAGAAAATCGTCATCATCCGCTCCCTGCTGGGCAATCCCGGTGTCATCCTGTTCGATGATTCCAATGCCAATCTCGACTTTCAAAACGACTACCGTCTCCTGCGCCTCATCCGGCGTTACAAAGGATCAAAGACCATGGTCATCGCGACCCATCGCCCAGCCTACATGAGACTTTGCGATCGCCAACTTCTGCTGCGCGATGCCACGGTGACCGATATATCCAGCCACTTCTCCAATCGTTCTGCAAATATCACGAGTTTCACGAGATAACCCTGGAACTGTAACACGAACATGTCTCTTACAACCCGATCTCTGCCGCTCAGTGAAATTCTCCAGGAGGGCTTGCGTGAGAAGGATGGCGCCGCTTTTGCCGCATCTTCCCCGCATGCTGCCGCGTTGCCCGTCCTCTTGGACGCCCTCGGAATCAGACTTGCGGAAAACGACGTTGCTGATGCCTTGCCGCACTTCAGCGACACCTTCGGCATAACGGAATTGCGCAATATGCTCCTCGCCCTGGGTTATACGAGTCAACGCCTGAGGTGGAAACCCAAAGACATCGACCCGCGTCTGTTCCCTTGCCTCTTTGAACCCGCGGGGGGTGGCCTATGGGTGCTGCTGGAGGAAAAGGACGACGTCATCGGTTACTACGATGCAATGACCGATACATTGCAGGAAACAGCACTTGATCAGACAGTGCGCGGGACAGCCTACATCTTCACTGCACTGGAAAACAACCCAGCATCAGTCGAACAGAAAAACTTCACCAGTTGGGGAAAAAGCCTGCTGAATCGGTTCTTGAAGACAGGCCTCTACTTGATTGCCATTACATTTCTCATCGACATCATCGCTCTGACCGTCCCCCTGTCAATCATGTTCATCTACGATACGGTAATAGCCGGCCGGTCACTCGACACGCTGGGCTACCTGATAGCCGGCATTATGATCGTCTTTAGCGTCGATTTCGGCCTGAGAAAGCTGCGCGCGAAAACCCTGGGATATATCGCTGGGCGCATGGACTATCTCATTGGCGTGGAAACATTTGCCAAGCTGCTGCGTCTTCCTCCACTGTTTACTGAACGTTCATCGGTGGTCGCGCAACTCATGCGTCTCAAGCAATTCGACGGGATCCGGGACTTCATCACCGGTCACGCTGCAGGCGCGTTGCTCGAACTTCCCTTCTTCTTCCTGGGCACGCTCGTCATTTTCATCATTGCCGGACCGCTCGCCTGGGTTCCCATCATGGCATCATTTGTCTACATGATCATGTATTACTTCGCCTCCACTTATCTGACCGAAGCCCAGCAGCGTCATGGCATGCTGAAGTCGCAAAAGCAGTCCATGATGATTCAGACAATCGAAGGTCTCTCTGAAATCAAGAACAGTGGCGGGAAAGATGCCTGGTGCGAGCGCCTTCGCAAGGCCTGCGCATATTCGGCCGCTGCAGGATACAGGGACACCTTTCTCATGGCGGCATTTACCTCTCTGGGACAGCTTATTTCCTCCTTGTCCATTCTATCCATCATCGTGTGGGGAGCCTTCATGGTCATGGAAGGTGGGCTGACCAGTGGTGGACTGATTGCCGTCATGGCCATTTCATGGCGTCTCCTTACACCTTTGCAAACTTTCTGCCTTTCCATTCCCCAGGCCAGTCAGGTGAAAAAATCGCTCTCGCATATCGACAAGCTCATGAAGCTTTCAGAGGAACACAACAGCAAGCACACGGGAAGATTTCTATCGGATGTGCGTGGTGAAATCTGCATGCGCCGCGTCGCCTTCCGCTATACCGCGGAAGACGATCCCGCAGTACTCGGCGTGTCCCTCAAAATAGAAGCTGGCGAACTCGTCGCCATAACTGGTCCCTCCGGGTCGGGCAAGTCGACCTTGCTCAAGCTCATCGCCGGCATGTATCAACCGCAGGCGGGGTTCATCATGCTCGACGGCATCGATGTCCGGCAGATCGACCCGGTGGAGCTCCGCCGCCATATTGCCTATGTACCCCAAAATGTGAAAATGTTTCATGGCACACTGGCGCAAAATCTGCGGTTGAATCATAACCTTGCCTCGGACAGGGATCTGGAGAAAGCGCTGGATCTCGCGGGCATTTTCGGAGAGGTCAAAAAACTGCCCGCAGGCCTGGACACACGTATCGGAGACAACCTCACTCACCAGTTCCCCCCTGGCTTCATCCACGGACTGGCCCTGGCGCGGGCACTGGTACGGCCTGCAAGAATCCTGTTGCTCGATGAACCGGCCGCCTCACTGGACATGAGAACGGACCATATCTTCATGCGCAACCTGAAGCGCATGCGCGGACGCTACACCATCGTCATGGTTACACACCGACCCAGTCACATCAAGCTCGCTGACCGCGCCATCTATCTGAATGAAGGCAACATCCGCTTCATGGGCGCACCCGACAAGGTCGTTGCCCACCTTATGGAGCAATTGACATGAAAAAAGTGCAATCATCGCATGCATCCTCTAACAAATCCCTTGGCAACCCGAAGCAGGGTGGGCTGTCAAACCTGACCCTCGCCATCGCCCTGGAAGAACAAGGTCCTAGTGGCCTCATCAGCGGCATGATATTTCTTGCGCTCTTCCTGCTCATCGCTTCGTTGACTTGGGCAGGGTTCACGATCGTCCATGAAACCGCAAGGGCCCCTGGCGAAGTTGTCCCTGCGAACTACGCCGTCAATATACAGCATATGGAAGGTGGGACGGTAAAGAAGCTCTATGTACGCGATGGCGAAAAAGTATCGGAAGGTGACCTGCTCATCGTGCTTGAGGACGGTCTTCTCCGCGCCGAACTGGAACAGATGAAAGTGCGTGAAGCCGCCTACAACCTGGAATATGAACGCCTCGCTGCACTACTTGAAAACCGGGAGCCGGATTTTGGTGTTTATGAAAAGAAATACCCCCACCTCGCAGCCAAGCAACGCATGATCTTCCAGGCGCAACGCATGAGCCATCAGCGTGATCTGCAGGTCATCCAGAGCCAGATCGAACAGAAAAAGAATGAAATCCGTCGACAGGAAAGCTTGGTCCTCGCGCTGGAAAAGGAAACCAAACTTCTGAGAGAACAGGTCGCCATGCGGCGCAGGCTCTCGAATCATGAGTTGTTGTCCCGCAATGACCTGTTGACCGCACAGACCAGGCTTGCAGAAACCGAAAGCGATCTCGCACAGGCCAGGGGTAATGTTCTGGTGGCTACCTCGGCGCTGGAAGAAGCCCGCCAGCGCAAACTGGAGCTGGAAGCAAATTTCCTCGAGGAAATTGAACTGGAAGCCGGCAGAATCTCAGCCAAGCTCGCGGAACTGAACAAAACCCTGCCGAGACTCGCCGACCGCGTCGAACGGCTCGAAATCAGAGCTCCGACTACGGGTACGATCCAAAATCTCAAGATCAACAATGAACTCGCGGTCGTCGATGCGGGTCAGGTCATCATGCAGATCATCCCTGCAAACGATAAACTGATAGTCAACGCCAAAGTCTCGCCTGCGGACATAGGCCATGTCCAGAAGGGCAATCCCGTGGATATCCGGGTGGACAGCTATGACACGGTCCGTTTCGGCATGCTCAAGGGCGAGGTCAAACAGATTTCTGCCACGACCTACCTGGACAGCAAGAATCAACCTTTCTACAAAGTGGAGATCGCCTTGCACCGGGATTATCTCGGCCCGGAAACCAGGCCTTTGCGCATCATACCCGGCATGACGGTCGTCGCCGACATCCGCACGGGCGAAAAGTCGCTGCTGGACTATCTGTTGCGACCGATTCGAAGGGGCCTCGACAGCGCTTTCCAGGAACGGTGAAGATACAGAAGTTACAAAACAGCCGAGTTCTTCCGCAGAATTCGGAGGGCAAAGAAAGTCTAGCGCATCCCGCCCCGCCTCTGAGAAGATGATGGTTGCTGAAGCCATCATCAATCGGATAATTGTCCTTTGGACCTTACGGGAATCAGGGCTACTTGCCGATACAGAACTCGGCGAAGATGCGTCCCAGCAGGTCGTCAGCGCTGACTTCGCCGGTGATCTCTCCCAGGGCGCGCTGGGCCTGATGCAGGTCTTCCGCCAGCAGTTCTCCGGCCTGATGCGTGCGGAGCTGGGCCAGTCCCTGGTCGAGGTGTTCAGCGGCACGTTTCAGGGCATGGAGGTGGCGCCGCCGCGCCATGAAGCCCCCCTCTCCGCCCTGCCGGTAGCCCACCAGCGCCTTCAGATGTTGGCCGAGGACGTCGATGCCGGCGCCGGTGCGGGCGGAGATCCGTACTTCGGGGCCCAGGGGGCCGTCTTCCATACCGGGGGGGCGACCCGTGATGTCGATCTTGTTGCGCACCCAGGTGAGCTTGCCCATGATCTCCTGCGGCAGCGTGCCGCCCAGCGCCCGCAAGGTATCCGCGGGCGTCTCCTCGCTGTCGTCCACCACCAGCAGCACCCGGTCGGCGGCGTTGATCTCTTCCCGGGCGCGTGCGATACCCAGGCGTTCCACCGGATCGTCGCTGTCCCGCAGACCGGCGGTGTCGCTGAGGTGCAGGGGCAGGCCGTCCAGACTGACGGTTTCACGGAGCACGTCCCGGGTGGTACCCGGGATGGCGGTGACAATGGCGGCTTCACGCCGCGCCAGGCAGTTGAGCAGGCTGGACTTGCCGGCATTGGGTCTTCCTGCGATGACGAGGTGCATGCCCTCACGCAGGAGGCTGCCTTGTCGTGCCTCGGCCAGCAGGCCGTCCAGCGTCTCGCGCAGCCTGCGCAGGCGACGCTCCACTTCGCCATCGTTGAGGAAATCGATCTCTTCCTCGGGAAAGTCGATGGCGCCTTCCACATGGACCCGCAGCGCGGTGACATCTTCCACGAGGCGCCGGATGCGCCTCGAAAACACACCCTCCAGGGAACGCAGGGCGTTGCGCGCCGCCTGCTCCGAGGCGCTGTCGATGAGATCGGCGACGGCCTCGGCCTGGGCCAGATCCAGCTTGCCGTTGAGAAAGGCGCGCTCGGAGAATTCGCCGGGGCGCGCCGGCCGGGCACCCAGTTCCAGCACCCGGCGCAGGATCATGTCCAGCACCACGGGGCCGCCGTGACCCTGGAGCTCCAGGACGTCTTCACCGGTATAGGAACCGGGGGCGGGAAAATAGAGGGCGATGCCGCGGTCCAGGATACTGCCGTTGCTGTCGCGGAAAGACCGGTAGACCGCCAGGCGAGGCGCCGGGCATGCCCCCAGCATGGCCGAGGCAATGGCGGTGACCCGGGGGCCGGAGACACGCACGATGCCCACCCCGCCACGGCCCGGCGGGGTGGCCACGGCGGCGATGGTCTCGATACCGCTGTCGCAAGCTTTCTGCATCATGGCGACCCCCTTACGGGGCTGCCCGCGATCCTGACGTGCTCAGCTCTTCGCCGCGGCCGCGGCCTTTTCGATGCGACGCATGATATACCACTGCTGGAGGATGGACAGAATGCTGTTGGCCACCCAGTAGAGCACCAGTCCCGAAGGGAAGAAGGCGAAAAACAGGGTGAAAATGAAGGGCAGCGCCATGAGCACCTTGGCCTGGATGGGATCCGGCGGCGGCGGATTCAGCTTCTGCTGGATATACATGGTGGCGCCCATGAGGATGGGCAGGATGTAATAGGGATCCCGCGTGGACAGGTCCTTGATCCAGAGGATGAATTCCGCCTGGCGCAGTTCCACGCTCTCCAGCAGCACCCAGTAGAGGGCGATGAAGACCGGAATCTGCACCAGCATGGGCAGGCAGCCGCCCAGGGGGTTGATCTTCTCTTTCTTGTAGAGTTCCATCATGGCCTGGCTCATGCGCTGACGGTCGTCACCATAGCGCTCACGCAGGGCGGTGATCTTGGGATGCAGGCGGCGCATGTTGGCCATGGAGCGATAACTGGCTTCGGAGAGCTTGTAGAAGGCCAGCTTGATGAGCAGGGTAAGCACCACGATGGACCAGCCCCAGTTTCCGATGAGGCGGTTGATGTAATCCAGCAGCCAGAACAGGGGCTTGGCAAGAAAGGTGAGAATACCGTAATCCACGGTGAGTTCCAGGCCCTCGGCCACTTCCTTGAGGCGCTGCTGCTCCTTGGGTCCCACGAAGAGCCGGCTGCTGAAGACCGTGGAGGCGCCGGGCTCGACCAGGCGGGGAGGCGACACCAGCCCCAGGACATAGGGACGGTTTTCCGGCGCCTTGGTATAGAAATGGTTGGTTTCTTCCTGGTCGGGAATCCAGGCGCCCACAAAGTAGTGCTGGATCATGGCGGCCCAGCCGCCGAGAATGTTCCTGCTCAGATCGGCATCGCGCATGTCGTCGAAGTCGATCTTTTCGTATTTCTCCTCGGGGCTGTAGATGACACCGCCGGTATAGGTATAGAGAAGGAAGGATTTTTCCGCATCCGTGGGTTCGGTGCGCTGAAACTGGCGGTATTGGTGTCCTTGCCAGGGCTGGCTGGAGCCGTTCTCGACCTTGTGTTCCACCTCCACCACATAGCTGTCGCGGCGAAAGACATAGGTCTTGGTCACCTTGATGCCGTTGTCCGATTCCCACACCAGGGGGACGCGCAGCTCATCGGCGTCCGGGGCGAGGCGGTATTCGCGCTGCAGGGCGCGGTAATCACTGTGGTGGTCGGGAGCGCCCTGGGGTGAGAGCAGGCCGCTCTGGGCGATGAAGACCCGCAGCTTGCCGTCTTCCATGAGGCGGAAGGGCTTGTCGGGCTCATCGGTGGAGACGGGATAGGCGAGCAGGTCGGCCTGTCGCAGATCACCACCGCGGGTGTCGATTTCCACATCCAGAACATCGGTCACCACCCGGATGCGCTCGCCTTTCTTCAGAACATCCTGCATCACCAGTCGCGGCGCCGCCGGGGCATCCCCGGCAGGGGTCCCCGCGGTCGGGGCAGGCACGTCGGCCGGCGGAGTCGCCGAGGCCTGGGGCGCATCCGCACCGGTGGCGGTTCCGGTGTCGACCCCGGTGGCAGCGGGGGTCTGCGACGGGGCCTGCCGGGCAGGGGCACCGTAGTCCTGCTGCCATGCCTGCCAGAGCAGCAGCAGGATGAAGGACAGGGCGAAGAACAGGAGGATGCGTTGATTATCCATGACGCTGCGGTCCGGGGTCGCAGGCGGGGGAGCTCGCTGGCGGGGGAGGGACGGGATCCATGCCGCCGGGATGCCAGGGATGGCAGCGGCCGATGCGCCGCAGGGCCAGCCAGCCGCCCCGCAGCACGCCGTGCACGGCGATGGCCTCCTCCGCGTAGCGGGAACAGCTGGGATGGAAGCGACACCGGCTGCCCAGCAGGGGACTGAACAGGTAGCGGTAGACCTTGATACAGCCGGTCAGGAGGCGTCGCATGATTCAATCTCTCTCAACAATCTGTCCACCATGACAAAGAGTTCGTGCCTGTCCTTGTCCACCAGCGACGGACGGCTGGTGAAGACGATGTCCCAGGCGCCCAGCGCCGGCCTGTGTCTGCGAAACGACTCGCGGATGATACGCTTGACACGGTTTCGCTGCGGGGCATTGCGCACATGGCGGCGCGCAATGGCCAGCCCCAGGCGCGGGTGGCCCAGCCTGTTCGGCCTGAACACTACCGTGAAACATTCGCCGGATATTCGGCGCCCCCGGCGGGATACACGCCGGAATTCCTCCGGCCGGGTGAGTCGGTACGCCTTACCGAAGCGCTGCCCAAGCGTGTGCCTCAAACCGCTGCCCTGGCCCCCGCGGGTTTCTGCCGTGTCCGCCGTACTCCATTCGGCGCGGCAGACGTCAGGCGCTCAGGCGAACCCTGCCCTTGGCCCGGCGCCGCTTGATGACCATCCGCCCCGCAGCGGTACGCATCCGGGCCCGGAAGCCGTGAGTGCGCTTGCGCTTGATGTTACTCGGTTGATAAGTTCTTTTCATACTGCTTCCTGTCGCTAAGCGCCGTTCGTCAGTGGGAAATCACAGAGAAGACGACCACTCGGCGCGGCTGCGTCATCCCCCCTATCCCCTATATCCCGGAAAAACAAAGGGCACTAAAATACAGACTTTGTACCGCTGCTGTCAATCTCCGCCGGTCGCAAATTTCCGCCGGAATCCCGTGGTACAGGGCCTCCGGCAGCAGGGCAGAAGGAAGCCTGGGGAGGGGCAGAGGGAGAGAGGCAGGGGGTATGGATTAGGCCGAAAAAGGGGTATACACTTGCCGGTCTCGCCGCCCGTCCCGCTGCCGGAAACCTGTGGTGGTCCGCAGCCAAGGCCACTTGACGGGATCACTTGACCTGAGGAGGAAGCCTGTTCGTGGAAAGTGCGCTTTGGAGAAAGTGTCTCGACCATCTGGAGAGCGAACTTTCCGCCCAGCAGTTCAACACCTGGATCCGCCCTCTGCAGGCCATCGAAGACAACGGTACCCTGCGGCTGCTTGCACCCAACCGCTTCGTCATGGAAAAGGTCAACGAGCGGTTCTTCCAGCACATCGCCGAGATCACCTCCCGCTACAAGACGTGTGAGGACTTCAGGGTCTGCCTGGAAATCGGCAGCAACGATGCCGCCTCACCAGGGGGAAAAAACGTGGGGGAATACGCCCCTCCCCGGGACGCCTCCGCCCCGCTTGCGACGCGTGCTTCCAATGTGCAGGCGGGTGTCCGCAACCGCTTCGACACCAGCTTCACCCGCCGCAGCGACCGTACCGACGTCCAGCACGTGCGCAATCTGTGCCCGGATTTCACCTTCGAAACCTTTGTTGAAGGCAAATCCAACCAGCTCGCCAAGGCAGCCTCCGTACAGGTGGGGGAGAACCCGGGAGGGGCCTACAACCCGCTTTTCATCTATGGGGGCGTGGGGCTGGGCAAGACCCATCTCATGCATGCCATCGGCAATCTCATCGTGCAGCGCGACCCCCGTGCACGGGTGGTGTACATCCATTCCGAGCGTTTCGTGGGCGACATGGTAAAGGCCTTCCAGCACAACGCCATCAATGAATTCAAGCGCTATTACCGCTCCGTGGACTCGCTGCTCATCGACGACATCCAGTTCTTCGCCCACAAGGAACGTTCCCAGGAGGAGTTCTTTCATACTTTCAATACTTTGCTGGAGGGCCAGAGCCAGGTCATCATGACCTGTGACCGCTATCCCAAGGAAGTGGGCGGCCTGGAAGAGCGCCTCAAGTCGCGTTTCGGGTGGGGACTTACGGTTTCCATCGACCCTCCTGAGCTGGAGACCCGGGTGGCCATTCTCATGAGCAAGGCGGCACAGACCCAGGTGGACCTGCCCGAGGACGTGGCCTTCTTCATTGCCCAGCGTATCCGTTCCAATATCCGCGAGCTGGAAGGTACCTTGCGACGGGTCGTCGCCAATGCACGCTTCACCGGCCGCCCCATCAATCTGGATTTGGCCCGCGATGCTCTCAAGGACCTCATTGCCCTGCAGGACAAGCTGGTCACCATCGACAATATTCAGAAGACCGTCGCGGACTACTGCAAGATCCGTATCTCGGACCTCAAGTCCAAGCGCCGTTCCCGCTCCGTGGCGCGCCCGCGGCAGCTGGCCATGGCACTGGCCAAGGAGCTGACCAACCACAGCCTTCCCGAGATCGGTGAGGCCTTCGGTGGCCGCGATCACACCACCGTTCTGCACGCATGCAGAAAAATCAAAGAGTTGCGAGAGACAGACAGTCGTATCAAAGAAGACTATGCCAACCTGTTGAGAATGCTGACCACATGATGTGGAAAACCCGTGGACAAACAGAGGGTGTGGATAAGCGTGCTTTTTATCCACAGGCTTTCAACGACACCGTCCATAGGCCCCCAAAGTTTTTCCACAGATTTTATTATTGAAAACCCATTGATATAAAAGAAAAAATAGATCCATGTGAGCGCTTGAGAAGAACTATTCAGTAAACAGATCCAAAGAAAATGAAATCATGAAATTTATTACGACACGCGAAGACCTCATCAAACCCCTGCAGATGGTCTGCGGCGTCGTCGAAAGACGCCAGACCCTGCCGGTGCTCTCCCATGTCCTGCTGTCCCTCCAGGAGGAGAACCTGACGCTGACCGCCACGGACCTCGAGGTCCAGATGAAGACCCATACCCCCGTCAGGGGGATGGGCGATGGCGGAGCGGGGGACATCACCCTGCCGGCGCGCAAGTTCCTCGATATCTGCCGGGCACTCCCCGAGGGGGCTGAGGTACAGCTGATCTGCGAGGGCGGGCGGGCTCAGATCCGCTCGGGCAAGAGCCGCTTCACCTTGGCCACGCTGCCTGCCGGCGAGTTCCCCAGTATCGAGACACGGGAGTCGATCCTGGAATTTTCTCTGGCGCAGAAAGACCTCAGGCAGGCCATCGAGCGTACGCACTTTGCCATGGCCCAGGATGACGTGCGTTATTATCTCAATGGCCTGCTTCTGGAACTGGCGGAAAGGGTCTTGCGCCTGGTGGCCACGGATGGCCACCGTCTGGCCCTCTGCGAGCAGGTCAGAGAAGAAGAATTTTATGAAAATCAACAGGTTATAATACCAAGAAAAGGCGTTCTCGAACTGCATCGTCTGCTGGAAGACAACGATGCCGAAACCCGTGTCACTCTGGGAAGCAACTTCATCCTGATCTGCACGCCGGAGATGAATTTCACTTCCAAGCTCATCGACGGGCGCTTTCCCGATTACCAGAATGTGGTGCCCATGAGCACGGACAAGACCGCAGTCTGTGAACGAGAGCCCTTGCGCCAGGCACTGGGACGGGTGTCCATACTTTCCAATGAAAAATACCGGGGCGTGCGCATGGCCTTCTCCCAGGGGGTGTTGCAGATTTCCGCCCATAATCCGGAACATGAGGAAGCAGAAGAAGAGGTGGCCATTGATTACACCGGTTCACCCCTGGAAATCGGGTTCAATGTGAACTACCTTCTGGATGCGTTGGCGGCCTGTGATACAGAACAGGTGCAATTGCTGCTTTCAGACCCCAACAGCTGCTGCCTCATCCGTGGCATGAACGACCCGAGCTGCCGTTATGTCGTCATGCCCATGCGTCTGTAATACTCGCCGATACGGCTTCACTTCGACAGCACGGCAGCCTTCATCATAGTCTTGAGGCATCCCTTTTCCCCGTGCCACGCAGAGAGATGAATCGTGTCCTTTTTCTGAGCCACTGCGCGGGTCATGCACATCGAACAGCTTGCAATCCAGGGCTTGCGCAATCTCCATGAGGTGAACATTCAGCCTGGACCGCGAATGAACCTCCTTTATGGCGTCAATGCAAGCGGCAAGACCAGTCTTCTGGAGGCCATCCATCTTCTATCCTGCGGCAAGTCGTTTCGGACTCACACCCTTTCACAGGCAGTCAGTCACGGAGAGGAAGGGTTCGTGGTCTCCGCACGTCTTGTTCCCGGCGAAGGCGTGTCCATTCATCTGGGGGTGGATTTTCAAAAAAAACGTTTGAAGATGCGCGCAGGGGGGGCACCGCTCTACAGGACTTCACAACTTGCGGCCCACCTGCCTGTTGTCGTGATCCATCAGGAGAGTTACCGCCTGCTGCGGGAGGGACCCAGGTTACGCCGACAGTATCTGGATTGGGGGTTGTTCCACGTGGAACATGCGTTTCATCCTGCCTGGTATCGCTTTATGCGAGCCTTGAAACAAAGGAACCGGCTCCTGCAGAAGGGGGCAGCGAGATCCCAGATCGAGGCCTGGGACGGCGAACTCAACGATATGGCGGTGACCCTGCACCTGCAACGCAGGGATTTCGTGAGAGACCTGATGTCCAGTCTGACAGAATACGCATCGGATCTTCTCCCACAGCTGACTGAACTTACGTGCGAGTATCGCCCGGGCTGGCCTGCGGAGGAGGCTTTGAAGACGGTATTGGCCAGGGAATTGGAACGTGATCTGGCCCGCGGTTATACCCACAGCGGACCTCACAGGGCGGATCTGGTCTTGAGAAGCAATGGCATTCCCGTCCGTGACTGTCTCTCCCGGGGCCAGCAAAAATTGCTCGTCTGTGCCCTCTATCTTGCGCAAGCTGCCATCTACAGGCGGCGGACGGGCCGTTCCTGTGTCCTTCTCGTGGACGATGTGGCTGCTGAACTGGATGCCCAACATCGCGATCTGCTGCTCCGGCGCTTGAGTTCACTGGAAGGGCAGGTCTTTCTCACGGCGACAGAACCGTTTTCCTCGAAGTCCGCCGACCTTATAGATAAAAGGTTCCACGTGGAACATGGCCGGGTGCGGGAAGTGTTATAATGGCCGCGCGATGGGTGTCGGGCATGCATGGCCGGACTCAGAAACCGCTGACGACGGATAAGGGGAGACGCTCGGCAGGCGGAACGCCCCGCAACGATATTGAGACGACAGGCAGGTGGAGATGAGCGGAGATCAGACATACGATTCCTCCAGAATCAAGGTGTTGCGCGGGCTCGATGCGGTGCGCAAGCGCCCCGGCATGTACATCGGGGACACAGACGACGGGACAGGTCTCCATCATATGGTCTTTGAGGTGGTGGACAACTCCATCGACGAGGCCCTCGCCGGCTATTGCAGTGAAATCACCGTCACTATCCACAACGATGGTTCTGTTACCGTCACCGACAACGGCCGGGGCATTCCCGTGGATATCCACCCTGAAGAAGGCCGCTCCGCCGCCGAGGTGATCATGACCGTGCTCCATGCCGGCGGCAAGTTCGACGACAATGCCTACAAGGTCTCCGGCGGTCTCCATGGGGTAGGTGTTTCTGTGGTCAATGCCCTGTCGGAAAGCCTGCGTCTCACCATCCGCCGGGGTGGCCATATCCATCAGCAGGAATACCGCATGGGAGAACCCCTGGCGCCCATGATCGTGGTGGGTGATACGGAGGAGACGGGAACCGAGATTCGCTTCAAGCCCAGCACCGAGATTTTCAGCGACACCAATTTCCACTATGACATCCTGGCGCGCCGTCTCAGAGAACTTTCCTTTTTAAATCATGGGGTTAAGATAGTCCTCGTTGACGAGCGCAGCAACAAGCGGGATGTCTTCGAATATGAAGGCGGTATCCGCGCCTTCGTGGAGCACCTCAACCGCAACAAGAACCCCCTGCACCCCTCCGTGATCTATTTCAGCACCGAAAGGGATCACACCGGGGTGGAGGTGGCGATGCAGTGGAACGATTCGTATCAGGAAAATATTTTCTGTTATACCAATAACATACCGCAAAAAGACGGGGGCACCCACCTGGCGGGGTTTCGCAGTGCCCTGACCCGGACCCTCAACCAGTACATGGAAAAAGAGGGCCTGTTGAAAAAGCACAAGATCAGCCCCAGCGGGGACGACGTGCGCGAAGGGCTCACCGCGGTGATTTCCATCAAGGTTCCCGATCCCAAGTTTTCCTCACAGACCAAGGACAAACTGGTTTCCTCCGAAGTCAAACCTGTCGTGGAATCGGTCACGGCGGAGAAACTCCAGGATTTCCTTCTGGAGAACCCCGCCGAGGCCAAGGCCATCGCAGCGAAGATCGTGGAAGCCGCCCGCGCCCGCGAGGCAGCCCGCAAGGCGCGGGAGATGACCCGGCGCAAGGGGGCACTGGATGTGGCCGGCCTGCCGGGGAAACTGGCCGACTGCCAGGAAAAGGATCCCAGTCTCTCCGAGCTGTTCCTGGTGGAGGGTGATTCGGCCGGCGGTTCGGCCAAGCAGGGCCGGGACCGGCGTTATCAGGCCATTCTTCCCCTCAAGGGGAAGATACTCAATGTGGAAAAAGCGCGTTTTGACAAGGTATTGTCGTCCGCGGAAATCGGCACCCTGATCACGGCGCTGGGCTGTGGCATCGGCAAGGACGATTATGATCCGGACAAGCTGCGTTATCACCGGATCATCATCATGACCGATGCCGATGTGGATGGCTCTCATATCCGCACCCTGCTGTTGACCTTTTTCTATCGCCAGATGCCGGAACTCATCGAGCGGGGACACATCTACATCGCCCAGCCTCCCCTCTACAAGATCAAGAAGGGAAAGCAGGAACGCTATGTAAAAGACGACGTGGAGCTCAACACGGTGCTGCTGCAGACCGCCCTGGAAAACAGCAAGCTGCATCTGAGTGCGGAGGCGCCGCCCATCAGCGATGAGGCCTTCGGCGCCATCGCGCGTCAGTATGCCCTGGTCATGGCCACCATCAAGCGCCTGGCCAAGCGACTCAATCCGCGTGTCCTGGAGGCCATCATCTATCAGGAGGAGATGCGCCGGGAGGACATGGCCGATCCCTATTTCGTGCAGGCCTGGTTCAAGGAGCTGGAAAACCGGCTCAACGCCGAGAGTACCGGCGGGACCCGTTTCGAGATCGAAGTGGTTTTTGGCCCGGCGGGAGAAAGGGCGGCAGCGGGAGAGGGGGAGAGGACGAACTGGAAGGCGGTGATCCGTGAATATCTCCATGGCATCGTCACGGTACGCGAACTCAAGCAGGAATTCTTCACCTCGTCCGAATATGACAACATCGTGAAGCTGGGACGCCAGCTCGACGGCCTCATCGGCGAAGGCGCCTACATCCAGCGCGGTGAACAGCGTCTGGAAATCAGGCGCTTCAAGGAGGCCTACGAGTGGATGCTGGAAGAGGCCAAGCGTGGCCAGCAGATCCAGCGGTACAAGGGACTGGGCGAAATGAACCCGGACCAGCTCTGGGAGACGACCATGAATGCAGAAACCCGGCGCCTGCTGCAGATCCGCATCGAGGATGCCGTGGCCGCGGATGAGATCTTCACCACCCTCATGGGCGACCAGGTGGAGCCGCGCCGGGATTTCATCGAACGCCATGCCCTGGCAGCGGCCAACCTCGATGTGTGATTCAGAGGACGGAGGACAGAAGACAGAGGACAGAAGGGTATCTCTTCTATCCCGAAACGAGGCGCTCGGCGCAGCGCTGGGCTCCCAGCAGGCCGACTTCCGGATTCATGATCACCGCCACCGGGAAGGTCTCCATGAGAGCCGACATCTTGCCCTTGTCCCGGAAGGCGGCGATGAATTCGCCTGCCTGCAGGAAGCGTATGACACGGGGGGCGATGCCTCCTGCAATATAGACACCGCCGCGAGGCAGGCTGCACAAGGCCAGATTGCCCACGGTGGCACCATAGGCCGCGCAGAACAGGTCCAGTGTCCGGCAAGCCAGGGGATCGCCGTGTTGGGCAGCCTCGCTGATGGCCGGTGCCGTCTCAGGCTTCGCTTCGGGCATCGGTCCGCCCTCCTGCCGGCGAAGAAAGGCGTGGATATTCTCCAGGCCGGCGCCGGACAGCACGTCCTCCACGGCACACCGTCCCTGCTTCTCGCGCAGGAAACGGGCCAGCTCGGCCAGCAGGGGGGAGGCGGGGGCGAAATCGCCATGGCCGGCCTCTGATGGCAGGATTTTTTCATAAGATTCATCAGCTTCCCGGCTTGTGATGCGCAAAGCCACGCCGAAACCGGTGCCGGCGCCGGCGACCAGCACGGGTGCGCCGGGGCGACGTCTGCCTTCCTGCAGGGTGCAAAGCATCTCCTCGTCCAGCATATCAATGCCGTAGGCCACCGCCGCAAAATCGTTGATGAGACAAAACCTGGGGATGGCAAAGCGCCTTGCGTACTCCCCGCTGTCCAGGCGCCACGGCAGATTGGTCACCCGCGCCGTCTGGTGATCCTGCGCCGACTCCACCGGTCCTGCCACGGCCAGGCAGGCGGTATGGACCTCGGCAACCCCGCAGTCCGAGAGAAAACGGGACAGCAGCGCGTCGAAGCGGGGAAATCCGGCGCTGGCGAAACGCTGCTGGCAAAGGGTCCGCACACCGTCGCCTTCCACCCGCGCCAGGCGCAGCAGGGTCTTGGTCCCGCCGATGTCTCCTGCCAGCAATGTCTTGCCTTTGGAAGGGCTCATGGAGCGCGGGTGCCCTCCGCACCGGTGTTTGCCGCCGCCGCCTCATCGAGGAACCATTCCAGTGTCCCGCGGGGTGACAGTCTTTCCACGGGATAGCGCGGCGCGTCCTCCCTGCGGGCGAAGACATCGCACACGATGGCGTTCTTGGCAGCACCCGCAACCAGCAGCAGGAGATGGCGTGCCCGGTTCAGCACGGGCAGGGTGAGGGTGAGGCGCCAGGACCGGAGTTTGTCCACATACACCGGTGCCACCCAGCGATCGTGGATTTCGAGCACGGGCGTGCCGGGAAAGAGGGAGGCAATATGACCGTCGGTGCCCAGGCCGAGCAGAATGAGGTCGAAACAGGGCACCCCCCCTTCTGCCACGGGCAGCATGCGCGTCAACAGTTCCTCATATTCGGTGGCTGCCGTCTCCAGGTGTGGGGACTCCCCCTTCATGCGGTGAACATGCGTGGCGGGGATGGGAAGGTGGTCGAGGAGGTTTTCACGCGCCATGCGGTAATTACTGTCGGGATGATCCGGCGCGACGGCGCGTTCATCTCCGAAGAAGACCTGCAGGCACGACCAGTCCACCGCCTCCCGCCAGGGAGGCGCCGCGAGGGTCTGGTACAGGCGGCGGGGTGTGTTCCCTCCGGCGAGGGCGACATGAAAGACCCCCCGCCGGCTGATGGCCGAGCGCGCCAGGTTCACGAAGCGTTGTGCCGCAGCACGGGCCAGCGTGGCGGGATCGGGGTGGACATGAACTGGCGGAGAAGCCATAGACCTATATAATAAGCCTATCCGGGCGGTGGCGGCGAGAGCGGGAGGCCGATTTCCCTTCTTTCGATATCTGCGTCCCCAGGCCCGGTATTTTGATCAAGCATTTGATTATTAGGGAGTTTTTTGTGGGGCGCCCGGCGTCGCCGTGAAAGGCTTGCCTGCAGGCTTTTTGTCATGCAACATAGTCCCAGTGAATATATGAGAATGAGAACGGGGGGAGGACAAAGGATATGGAACTGGTCTTTATACTCATCGCCTTCGTGATCGGTATCGCGGGAGGCTTTTTCATCGGCAACAGCACCAGCGACGCCGCCAAGAAACTGGAACAAGAACTCAAGGGCGTCCAGGACGAACTGAATCAGTATCGCAACGAAGTCACCCAGCACTTCACCAAGACGGCGGAACTCTTCAATTCCATCACGGCCAATTACCGGGCGCTCTACCAGCACCTCGCGGAAGGTGCGCAGAAGTTGTGCGCGGTGGATGCCCAGGTCCTCGCGGCCATGCCCAAGCTGGAACCCCTTGCGGCACCCGTGGTGGAGGGCCAGGCCGAGACCGGTGGCGCCCCGCAGGAGGAAACCGGGCCGAAGGAAACCCGGTCTGCTGAAGTGGCTGGCGCGGGCGCAACTGCAGCTGCTGCCGGCGCAGCAGCCGTGGCGGCCTCGGCTGCGGTAGCGGCAGAAGAAGGCAAGGCAGCA
This sequence comes from Gammaproteobacteria bacterium, assembly GCA_026981935.1. Classification (GTDB taxonomy): domain Bacteria; phylum Pseudomonadota; class Gammaproteobacteria; order SZUA-140; family SZUA-140; genus S012-109. Next base: position 21,766 of record JALSIC010000043.1, on the reverse strand, counting down.
GGGAGTGAGGAAGCCGGAAAAGAAGAAGCTGCGGAAGAAGCAGCAAAAGAGGAAAGCGCCGAGGAAGTAAAGGCCGAAGAAGCGGCGCCAGAGGCCGCCGTACCAGAGGCTGCATCTGAAGCAGGATCCGCAGCCGAACCTGGTGAAGCCGAAAAGCAGGCGGCGGAAGAGGCCTCTGCCGGAGAACAGGCGCCGGAGACGGCACCGGAAGCCGCAGCCGCGACGGCAGCAGTCACCCAGGAAGGAGAAGGCGAAGACAAAGGTGAGACACAGGCGGCCGGTGAGGCAGCCGAAGCCGCGGCACAGAAAGAGGGCGAGGAGACGAGCGCCGTGGCAGGGGCCGAAGAAAAAGAAGAAGAAAAGTCTGCCGAGGCGGCCGCGGCAGAGCAGCCGGAACAGAAGAGCGGCAATGGCGCGGCCGAAGAAGAGGCGGAGGCCGTCAAGCTGGCCGCCAGCAGTGTGGAACGCAGCGTGGAACAGGCCGCCGAGAAGCGCCTGCACTGATTTTTCCTTGTTGCTGAAGTCAAGCTGCCACCCGGGGGCAGGCGGTCAACTGTCTCCGGGTGGTGTGCTGCGCCTGTGCAAGGTGATGAAGCTGTAGGGATAAGGATTGTCCTCGTCCGGCGCGTGGTCCTCGCGTGCCGTTGTGACCCACTCCTTTTCGTCATAGGCCGCGAAACGGGTATCCCCTGCGAAGGCATGATGGATGCGCGTCAGGTACATCCGGTCCGCCAGGGGCAGGGCGGCTTCGTAAAGCGCGGCGCCCCCCATCACCATGAGTTCCTCGCACTCCCCGGCCGCATCGATGCCCTCGGGCAGGGAGTGCACCACGATGCAGCCCGGGGCATGGAAATCCGGGTCGCGGGTCAGGACGATATTGGTGCGCCCGGGCAAGGGCTTGCCCAGGGACTCAAAGGTGCGCCGGCCCATGAGCACGGGTTTGCCCAGGGTGAGCCTGCGGAAATGGCGCAGATCGGCCGGGAGGTGCCAGGGCAGGCGGTTGTCGCGGCCGATGACGCCGTTGCGGGCGACGGCCGCGATGAGGGCGATGTGATGCGCTTTGCCCATGGCCTGGATGTGCAGAGGCCCCTAGGAGTCTGCCGGACTTAGGACTGATCTACTGCGCTGGTGGGAGGGCGGCCCGAATCTCCCCGATTTCTCGTTGCGTAGCCCCACTATGCGCCTCGCAATCGTGAAGATTCGTGCTCGCTCTCCCACCATGCTCGCTACGACCGCCTAAATCCGACAGACTCCTGGGAGTCTGCCGGACTCAAGGCTGATCTGCTGCGCGGGCGGGGGAGCGGCCCGAAGTTCCCCGGTTTCTCGTTTCGTAGTCCCACTCTGCGCCTCGCAATCGTGAAGATTCGTGCTCGCTCTCCCACCATGCTCGCTACGACCGCCTAAATCCCACAGGCTAGACGGCAACGGGTGCCTTGATGTGAGGGTGCGCCTGATAGTCCTTCAGCGCGAAGTCCTCGTACCTGAAATCGAACAGTGACTTCACCTGCGGGTTCAGCACCATGCGCGGCAGGGGATAGGGCTTGCGGCGCAACTGGATGCGCGCCTGCTCCAGGTGGTTGGCATAGAGATGGGCATCGCCCAGCGTGTGGATGAACTCGCCCGGCTTGAGCCCCGTCACCTGGGCGACCATGAGCGTGAGCAGGGCATAGGATGCGATGTTGAAGGGCACGCCGAGAAAAATATCGGCGCTGCGCTGGTAGAGCTGGCAGGAGAGCCGTCCCTGCGCGACATAGAACTGGAACAGCAGGTGGCAGGGCGGCAGTGCCATCCTGTCCAGTTCACCCACGTTCCAGGCGCTCACCAGCAGGCGGCGGGAGTGGGGGTTGTGCCGGATCTCCTCCACCACGCGGGCCAGCTGGTCGATCGTTTCGCCGTCGGCCGCCTGCCAGGCACGCCACTGGCGTCCGTAGATGGGGCCCAGGTCCCCGCGTTCGTCCGCCCACTCGTCCCAGATGGTGACGCCGTTGCGGTTCAGGTAGGCGATGTTGGTGTCGCCGGCAAGAAACCAGAGCAGCTCGTGAATGATGCTGCGCAGATGCAGTTTCTTGGTGGTGAGCAGGGGAAACCCCCGCGCCAGATCGAAACGCATCTGGTAGCCGAAAATGCTCAACGTGCCGGTGCCCGTGCGGTCCTCCTTGCGCACACCGTGTTCCAGGACATGGGAGAGGAGATCGAGATATTGCTTCATGGTTTCACGGTCGTGCCCGGGAGGGATTCTTGCCGTGGGGTCGGTCACCGGCCCGCCGGTAGGCCCACCAGATCATGGCCGCGCCCAGCAGCACCATGGGTGCCGAAAGCAGCTGGCCCATGGTGAGCCACCCGAAGGCGATGAAACCCAGCTGTGCGTCCGGCATGCGGGTAAACTCCACCAGGAAACGGAACAGGCCGTATCCCGCGAGAAAAAGCCCCGATACGGCCATGACCGGACGTGGCTTGCGCGAATAGACCCAGAGTACGATGAACAGGACCAGTCCCTCCAGCAGGGCCTCGTAGAGCTGGGAAGGGTGACGGGGCAGCCCGCCCGCGCGGGGATCGGGGAACACCATGGCCCAGGGCAGCTCGGTCACGCGCCCCCACAGCTCGCCGTTGATGAAATTGCCCAGGCGGCCCGCTCCCAGGCCGATGGGTACCATGGGCGCCACGAAGTCCGTGACCTGGAAAAAGGTCTTGCCGTGCTTGCGGGCGAACAGGGCCAGCGCAACCAGCACGCCCAGCAGCCCGCCATGGAAGGACATGCCGCCCTGCCAGATCTTGAAGATGTCCAGGGGAGCGGCGAGGTAACTTTCCAGATCGTAGAACAGGATATAACCCAGCCGCCCGCCGAGGATGGTGCCCAGGGCACCGTAGAACACCAGATCACTCATCTCCTCCACCTTCCAGCCCGGCGTGCTGCGGGCGCGACGGCTGCCCAGCCACCACAAGGCGGCGAAGCCGATGAGGTACATGAGGCCATACCAGTGGATTTTCAGCGGCCCCAACTGGATGGCGACGGGATCGATCTGGGGGTATTGGATCATGACGGCGGCCAGTATACTAAGACAATCGATAGTAAAGCGACCTTCAGAGCGGCCCAGGCGTGCCGGATCAAGGCGCGTCCCGCAGGGAATGGCTGTCCCTTTCCAAGGGTCGCAACGCCGAGCCGGGCGCCTGGGCCGCTCCCTCCGGGGCCGGGTCCGCGGAGAGACTCAGGGTGGCGGCAGGGGCCGGCAGAAAAAGGCCTTCAGGTAATTCGTCTCCGGGATGGCGGGGTGGACGGGATGATCGGCACCCTGATGGCCCTGCTCCAGGATCTGCAGGCAACAGCCGCTGGCCTGCTGGGCTGCCTGGCGCAGCACGCCCAGGAAGGCCTCGTGCTTGAGATGGTACGAGCAGGAGGCGGATACCAGGATACCGTCTTCGGTGAGCACCTGCATGGCAAGCTGGTTGAGACGCCGGTAGGCATCGAGTCCGCCGGCGAGGTCTTTTTTGCGCTTGATGAAGGCTGGCGGGTCCACGACGACCACGTCGAAACGCTGTCGTTCCTCGCGCAGGTTGCGGAGTGCGTCGAAGGCGTCGCCATCGAGGATGCTCACCTTGGCGCCGACACCATTTTGCCGGGCGTTCTGCAGCGCCTGCTCCAGGGCCTGGCGGGAGTCGTCCACGCACAGCACCTCACAGGCGCCGGCCAGGGCCGCCTGCACCCCCCAGGCGCCGCTGTAGCTGAACAGGTCCAGCACCCGCGCCCCGCGTGCATAGGGGGCGAGGCGGGCGCGGTTGTCACGGTGGTCATAATACCAGCCGGTCTTCTGGCCGGTGAGGGGGTTGCAGCAGAAGCGCGCGCCGTTTTCCTCCACCATGACGCAGTCCGGCGGGTTGCCGTGGATGGTTTCCACGTAGAGGGGCAGCGCCTCCAGCAGGCGTACGGCAGTGTCGTTGCGCAGAATGATGTGGGCCGGTTGCAGCAGTGTCTCCACCGCGGCGACGATGTCCTGTTTCAGGGCTTCCATGCCGGCGGTGGTGATCTGGATCACGCAGGCATCACCGAAGCGGTCTATCACAAGGCCCGGCAGACAGTCTCCCTCCCCAAAGACCAGCCGGTAACAGGCGCCCGGATAACGGCGCTGGCGCATGGCCAGCGCGCGGCGCAGGCGTGCCAGAAGCAGGTCGTAGTCCAGGCGCTGGTGACGCTGGCGGCTCACCAGGCGGGCACAGATGAGGGTATGGGGGTTGACGTAGGCCGTGCCCAGCACCCGGTCGCGATGACTGCGCACCTCCACCTGCTGCCCCGCGCTGAAGGACTTCAGGGGGGAGCGGTCGGTATCGATCTCATTGCTGAAGATCCAGAGATGGCCGGCGCGCAGGCGGCGTTCTTCGTCTTTTCTCAGATACAGGGGAGGCAGATGTGTGCGGCTTCCCACTGACGGCGGCTGTGCAAGTACGTGTTCCATCACAATTCCCTTTCGCTGTCATGGCATGAGCAGCATCTTGCTGAGAATGCACATCCCCTTCACTGAAATGCCCGACTGCCACGCGGGAGCCCAGCTTCGCTGCTGCCTTCATTATTGTGCAATCAATGTGGTGTGCAAATCCAGCCTGCACCCTCCTCTCTCATTCATAGGACCGCGGCCGGTGGACTTGGTTCCCCGCCTTCCCGATTCCTGACAGGGCTGTTTTGAAATCGGGCCCGATAAAGAGGATAATACCCGGTCCTTCGGGCCGCAGTCCCTCTGGGGGTGTGCACGATTGGGGAGCAGGAACGCGGCAAGGGGGAGGCGTAAGAGGCAAGGGCCGGTGCGCCGGTCCTTGCCTCTTGCGTTTGGCAAACAGTGCGCTCTGCCGACGTATGCCGGATTTCGAAACTCAACGAGAGGAAACAAGCCATGCCCATAGGTCAGACCATTACCCAGTTCATCATCGAGGAACAGCGCAAGATCGGCGCCTCCGGTGATTTTACTTCGGTGCTCAACGACACTTTCACCGCCTGCAAGAGCATCTCGGCCGCGGTCAACAAGGGCGCCCTGGTGGGCGTGCTGGGCAGTGCCGGCAGCGAGAACGTGCAGGGTGAGACCCAGAAGAAACTGGACGTGATTTCCAACGACATGATGATCAAGGCCAACGAATGGGGCGGCCACCTCGCCGGCATGGCCTCCGAAGAGATGGAAGAAGTCTATCCCATCCCCGAGCGCTATCCCCGCGGCAAGTACCTGCTGGTGTTCGATCCCCTGGACGGCTCTTCCAACATCGATGTCAACATCTCCGTGGGGACCATATTCTCGGTCTTGCGTTGTCCGGAGGGCGTAGACCGTCCCACGGAAAAGGACTTCCTCCAGCCCGGCACCCGGCAGGTGTGCGCAGGTTACGCCCTCTACGGCCCCTCCACCATGATGGTGATGACCACCGGTCAGGGTGTCAACGGCTTCACCCTGGACCAGAGCGTGGGTGAGTTCATTCTCACCCATCCCAACATGCAGATTCCGCCCAAGACCCGGGAGTTCGCCATCAATGCCTCCAACAGCCGTTTCTGGGAGGCGCCCGTGAAGCGCTACATCGACGAGCTGCTGGCGGGCGCAGACGGTCCCCGTGGCGAGAATTTCAACATGCGCTGGGTGGCCTCCATGGTGGCCGAGGTGCACCGCATCCTCACCCGCGGTGGCATCTTCATGTATCCCAAGGACAACAAGGATCCCAGCAAGGAAGGCCGCCTGCGCCTCATGTACGAGGCCAACCCCATGTCCTTCATCGTGGAGCAGGCAGGAGGCCTCAGTTCCACGGGCCGGGAGCGCATCATGGAAATCCAGCCCCGTGAGCTGCACCAGCGGGTACCGGTGATCCTCGGCTCCCGCGAGGAAGTGGAGCGGCTGGTGCACTATCATCAGGAGGCGGGGTAGGCCGGCGGCTCCATCCATTTCGTCCAGGTCATTTCGTAAAGGGGCGCAGGGCATGCGCCCCTTTTTCATTATTGGCCCTGAAAGGAAAGAAAAAGTTGCGGTTTATAATGAGAATAATTATCATTCATAAATCCCATTGCCGAACTGCGACTTTTTCGAACACATGAAGGAGGCGATATGATCCGTGGTTTGAAAAGAATGGTGTCCGTGGCCCTCTGGCCGGTACTGTTGTCCATGCTGGTGTCGCCATGGACCCTGCCCGCCCTGGCAGACGACGATGCCCTGATCATCTATTCCGGGCGCAGTGACAAGTTCGTCAAGCCGGTGATGGCGGCCTTTACCGAAAAGACCGGGATCGAAGTCAAGCTCCACAGTGCCAAGTCCACCGCGCTGCTCAACAAGCTGCGCGTCGAAGGCGCACGCACCCAGGCCGATCTCTATATCAGCAACGATGCCGGCAATCTCCAGCTTGGCAGCGAGCTGGGATTGTTCGCTCCCTTGCCCGAGGATCTGGTGAAAGTCATCGATTCCAAGCTCCGCGCCCCCGACAACACCTGGGTGGGACTGTCGGCCCGTGCCCGGGTGCTGGTGGTGAACACCGGCCAGCAGCGCACCGGTTTCGTCAAGTCCGTCTTCGATCTGGCGGACCCGCGCCTCGAAGGGCGCCTGGGAATCACCCACAGCGGCAACGAGAGCTTTATCGCAGGCGCCACGGTGTACATGCTCAAGGCCGGCAAGGAACGTACCCGGCGCTGGCTGGAGGGCATGCGCGACAATGTGGACGGTCAGGTCTTCAACAAGCACAGCAAGATCGTCGCGGCTGTGGCCGCGGGCAAGAAGGACATCGGTCTGGTGAACCACTATTACATCTATCGTCACCTGGCCAGGCACCCCGATGCGCCCATTCGCATCTTGTTGCCGGATCAGGGGCCTGAAGGCATGGGCGTGGCCTGGAACGTGGCGGGCATCGCGGTGAGCAAGTACAGCAAGCGTCAGGCCCAGGCCCGCAGGCTGGTGGCCTTCCTGGTCTCCGAGGCGGGCCAGGAAATCTTTGCCAAGGTGAACCGCGAGTATCCCACCCGCCCCGGCGTGCCAGCGGACCCCGCCATTCCCCCTGTCAGCAGTTACAAGGTGGCCGACGTGCCCATGGCGGAGCTGGCCCGCCAGCGGGACGCCACCATTGATCTCCTGGAGTCCGTGGGCATGCCGTAAGGCGCATGGTCTTTCGCAAAGACAATATCCTGCCCTATGTCACGGGGGTGGTCGTCCTGCTTGCGGCCATCCCCTTGCTTTATGTGATCCACGCCAGTCTCCAGCTTTCTCCCGCCCAGTGGCAGGGACTCTGGCACAGCCGCTTGCCGGTGCTGCTGGGCAACACGCTGACGCTGGTGGTGCTGGTGGGTCTGGGCTGTCTGCTGCTGGGGGTTTCCGCTGCCTGGCTCATCGCCCGCCGCAGTTTTCCCGGGCGACGCGTCGCCCTGTGGCTGATGGTGCTGCCCCTCACCATTCCCACTTATGTCCTTGCCTATATCTATACCTCGCTGCTGGAGCCTTCGGGGTGGCTGGGCCGCCTGTGGCAGGCCATCTGGGGTGACGGGAGCTCGCCGCCGGATCTCTACAACGTCTTCGGCGTGGCCCTGGTACTGTCCCTGTCGGGCTTTTCCTACGTCTTTCTCATGTCCTACGCCGCCATGAGGCGGGGCAATCCCCACCTGGAGGAGGCGGCCCGCCTGCAGGGTGCCTCCTCCCGTGAGGTGTTCTGGCGCATCACCCTGCCCCTCATCCGCCCCGCCGTGGTGGCGGGCCTGGCGGTGGTGACCCTGCATGTGCTGTCGGATTTCGGGGCGGTGAGCATGCTGCGCTACCAGACATTCACCCTCAGCATCTACCTGCAGATGACGGGGCGCTTCGACTACAACGGCGCGGCGGGGCTGAGCCTGGTGCTTGTGTTCCTGGCGCTGAGCTTCCTGGTACTGGAACGCTTCTTCCGCAGCCGCCAGCGTTACTACTTCGGCAACCGCGTGAAGAGGCTCCCGCACAGGCCTGCGAGCCGGTCCGAGCTGTTTCTCATTTGGGGCTGGCTGGGTCTCATCGGCCTGCTGGCCTTCGTACTGCCGCTCCTCTGGATGCTGTCGTGGAGCTGGGCGGCCTGGCAACAACAGGCCATCGGCATGGAATTCTGGGGCTATCTGGGCAACTCCCTGCTGGTGGCCTTCGTCGCCGCCACGGTGGCGGTGTTCGCTGCCCTGCCCATCGGCTATTACTACAACCGCGCCCGTTCCTGGCTCAGTGCCGTCTATCTGCAGCTCTCCAGCATCGGCTTTGTGCTTCCGGGGCCGGTGGTGGCGCTGGGCGCGCTGGTGTTCATCCTCACCCAGCTCCCCCTGCTCTACGGCGGACTCCTGGCCCTGCTGCTGGCACTGGTGGTGCGTTTTCTGCCGCTCGCGGTGCAGTCCCAGGAAGCGGCCCTCCAGCAGCTCACGCCCTCGGTGGAGAGCGCCGGGCGCCTGCTGGGCGCTTCTCCCCTGGAGAACCTGTGGCGGGTGGTGCTGCCCCTGATCCGGGGCGGCATGATCAGTGCCTGGGTCCTGGTATTCATCGACGTGATGAAGGAGCTGCCGGCCACGCTCATCCTGCGACCCGTGGGTTTCGACACCCTGCCGGTGCGCATCTGGATCGAGGCCAGCGAGGAGATGCTGGAACTGGCGGCGCCCGCCGCACTGCTGCTGCTGCTGGGATCCCTCCCCGCCATGTGGATCATCATGCGCGGAGAGGCGGGTCGCTGAGGAAGCTGCCCGCGGCATTTTGCCAGCCAAACCCTCAGTCAAAGCCCGCCCCAGGCTTCGGCCGTGCCGAAATGACGAAGCGGCCATCCCTGCCTATAATTTGGGTTCCATTTCGCATACACGCCTTTTCTGTTGGGGAAAACGATGACGCTGGAAGCTTGGCACTGGTGGGTGTTGTCCCTGCTGTTCGTGGTCTTTGCGGCCGTGGTGCGCGGCCGGTTGTTGTTGTGGATGACCCTGGGCAGCGCCCTCATCGGCACCATTCTCTGGTTTCAACCTGAATTCTCCCTTACCAATCAGTTGCTTCTTTTCGGTTTGGTGATAGGCGCCTGCATCGCCATTGCCCAGTGGTTTGCCCCCGAACCCGCGGACGAGGCAGATCCCGGCGACAAGGAAGGCGCCTCCTCGCAGGTGGCACCGGACGAGCGCATCCTCTCTCCCTACGAGGTGGGACGCTACGTGGGGCGCGTGGTGGTGTTGCAGAAGCCCATCGTCAATGGCTTCGGGGAAGTGGAGCTCGACGGCCACACCTGGCGCATCCGCGGCGAGGACACGCCCGCGGGACGGCAGGTCGAGATCGTGGGCATGGACGGCATTCATCGCAACCTGCTCATCGTGGAGCCCGTGGAGGACGAAGACGAGGCAGATGCCAGCCCCGCGGATTGAGCTGCTGCAAGACCAGCCCGCCGGACAAACACCATATAAAACAAATGGTTATGGAATACGCGAAATCTGGTCGCGCTTGGTTTTGCGCAGGGCCGGCGGTATAGTGGGCGCTCCATCGGCACAAAGGCGGAGAGAAGGCATGAGCAGACAGACGGCATTGTATGCGCTGCACCGCGAGGCGGGGGCGAAGATGGTGGATTTTGCCGGCTGGGACATGCCGTTGCACTATGGTTCCCAGATCGAGGAACACATGCGGGTACGGGAAGCGGCGGGCATGTTCGACGTCTCCCACATGGCGGTGCTGGATCTGGCAGGTCCAGGGGCACGGGATTTTCTGCGCCGCCTCCTGGCCAACGACGTGGCCCGCCTGCAGCCTGGGCAGGCACTCTACAGCTGCATGCTCAACGAGCGGGGCGGGGTGATCGACGATCTCATCGTCTACTGGCTGGGCGAAGGGCGTTACCGCATGGTGGTCAATGCAGCCACCCGTGACAAGGACCTGGCCTGGATCGGTGAGCAGGCCCGAGGTTTCGATCTCGACGTGACGGCGCGCGAGGGCGACGCCCTCATCGCCGTGCAGGGCCCCCTCGCCCGGGACCGGGTCCACGGGATCCTGGCGCCGGCGGATGCCCGGGCCGCGGCGGTGCTGAAGCCTTTTCACGCCATGGCGCGCGAGGGCCTGTTCGTGGCCCGCACCGGCTACACGGGGGAGGACGGCTACGAGATCCTTCTGCCCGACGACGACGCCCCCGATTTCTGGCGGGCATTGTATAATGCCGGCGTCGCCCCTGCGGGCCTGGGGGCGCGTGACACCCTGCGCCTGGAGGCGGGAATGGCCCTGTACGGTACCGACATGGACGAGGAGGTGCTGCCCCTGGAGGCGGGACTGGGCTGGACCGTGGCCTGGCAGGGTCCGGAGGGCGAAGCGCGGGATTTCATCGGCCGCTCTGCGCTGGCGGCACGGCGGGGCGACCCGGCGCTGCGCCGCCAGGTGGGCCTGGTGCTGGAAGGGCGGGGCGTGCCCCGGGGTGGGCAGGCGGTTTGCGCTGCGGGCGAGACGGTGGGCGAGATTACCAGCGGCAGCTTTTCGCCCTTCCTCAGGCAGGGTATCGCCCTCGCCCGGGTGAGGGGGGAGCCGTTTTCCCACTGTACCGTGACCATTCGCGGACGGCCGGTCCCCGCGCGGGTGGTCAGGCCGCCCTTCGTGCGTCACGGCAAGCGTCTGGTTTGATTACAGAACAATGAAAGACACCCAGTGAAGCGTGATGTGTGAGCTGTAGGCGGCCGCCTGAGCTGATCCAGACAGATCCGGGCAGATCCGGATAGACGGGGAGCCGCGTTCTTTACATCTCACACCTCACGGTTCATACCAGGAGACAGACGATGAGCGAGATTCCATCCGGTTTGAAGTATGCCAAGACCCATGAATGGGTGGAGGAATTGCACGACGGCACGGTCAGGGTGGGGATCACCGATCATGCCCAGGAACTGCTGGGGGACATGGTCTTCGTTGAGCTGCCCGAGGTGGGCGCGGCAGTCCACGCAGGCCAGGAGTGCGCCGTGGTGGAATCGGTGAAGGCGGCCTCCGATGTCTACAGCCCCGTGGACGGGGAGGTGGTGGCCGTCAACGAGCGTCTCGCCGACAGCCCCGAACTGGTGAACCAGGATCCCTACGGCGATGGCTGGATCATGCAGGTCAGGCTCGCCGACGATGCCGAGCCGGGCGAACTCATGGGTGCCGACGACTACGCCGCCATGGTGGAATCGGAAGAGGCCGAATAGCTGCCCATGCCCTTCATCCCCCACACCGAGGACGAGGTCCGGGAGATGCTTGCGGCCATCGGTGCCCCGGACATCGAGGCCCTGTTCGACGAGATTCCCCATACGCTGCGCGGGGCCGATCTCTCGGCCATTCCGGCGGGGCTGGGTGAGCAGGCCGTCTCCCGCCTCATGCGGACGCGCGCCGCCGCCGACCGCCAGCCCCTGTGTTTCCTCGGGGCCGGCGCCTATGAGCACCACATCCCCGCGGCGGTCTGGGAGATCACCACCCGCGGGGAATACTACACCGCCTATACGCCCTACCAGGCCGAGGCCAGTCAGGGCACCCTGCAGCTGCTCTATGAATATCAGACCATGATGGCCCGGCTCATGGCCATGGAGGTTTCCAACGCCTCGCTCTACGACGGCGCCTCGGCGCTTGCCGAGGCCGTGCTCATGGCGGTGCGCGCCAACCGTGCGGCGAAGAGCCGGCGCATCCTCATGCCGGCCAGCGTCCATCCGCGTTACCGCCAGGTGGTGCAGACCATCGTGCGCCACCAGGGCATCGAGCTGGTCTCCCTGGATTTTGATGCCGGACAGGGGCGTCTCGATCCCGACAGCCTGCCCGGTGATCCCGGTCCGTGTGCCGCCCTGGTGATTCCCCAGCCCAATTTCTTCGGCTGCCTGGAGCAGGTCGATGCCCTCACCGACTGGGCCCACCGGCACAAGATGCTGGTGATCGCCGTGGTCAATCCCCTGGCCATGGCCCTGCTCAAGCCGCCGGGGCAATGGGGGGCGCGGGGGGCCGACATCGCCTGCGGCGAGGGCCAGCCCCTGGGCGTCCCGCTGGCCTCGGGCGGTCCCTATTTCGGTTTCATGTGCTGCCGGCGCGCTCACATGCGCCAGATGCCCGGGCGTATCGTGGGGCGCACCATCGATCTGGATGGCCGGACCGGCTACAGCCTCACCCTGCAGGCCCGCGAGCAGCACATCCGCCGTTCCAAGGCCACCTCCAACATCTGCACCAACCAGGGCCTCATGGTGACCGCCGCGACCATCTATATGGCACTGCTGGGAGGAGAAGGCCTGCGCCGTACCGCCGCCGCCTGTCATGACGGGATGGGGGCACTGCTGCATCGCCTGGCAGACGTGCCGGGCGTGGCGCAGCACTTTACCGCGCCCGCTTTTCACGAGACCGTGCTGCGCATCGAGGGGCGCCCCGTCGAGAAAGTGCTCGCGGCCATGGCCGAAGACGGCCTGCTGGGCGGTCTTGCCCTCGCCCCCCATTATCCGGCGCTGGCGGATACCCTGCTGGTCTGCGTCACCGAGGCACGCTCCGGCGAGGATCTGGATGCCTATGTCGATGCCCTGCGCAGGGCCCTGGCGGTTTGAACATGGCCACCGTGACCCTGCGCGGCCAGCCGGCGACCTGCTGAGGGCAAAAGGGTGATGCGTGATGAAAGGCCCATGATGAACGAGAGTCCCCTCATCTTCGAACAGTCCCGTCCCGGACGGCGCAATCCGGCACACGCGCCCGAGGCGCCTGCCAGGCCCGTCGATATGCCCGCCGAACTGCTGCGCGAGGCACCGCCCGCCCTGCCCGAAGTCTCGGAGATGCAGGTGGTGCGCCACTACACGCGGCTTTCGCAACGCAATTTCGCCATCGACACCCAGTTCTATCCGCTGGGGTCCTGCACCATGAAATACAATCCCCGCGCGTGCAACACCCTCGCCATGCTGCCCGGTTTCCTCGGTCGCCATCCCCTGGCGCCGGTCGCCACCGGCCAGGGGCTGCTGGCCTGTCTCTTCGAACTGCAGGAGATCCTCAAGACCGTGACGGGCATGCAGGGCGTGTCCCTGGCGCCCATGGCCGGTGCCCAGGGTGAATTCGCCGGTATCGCCATGATCCGCGCCTATCACGATGCCCGGGGGGATACGGCGCGGCGCGAGATTCTGGTGCCCGACGCCGCCCACGGGACCAATCCCGCCACGGCGGTGATGTGCGGCTATACGGCGCGCGAGATTCCCACCGATGCCCAGGGAGACGTGGACCTGGAAGCGCTGCGTGCCGCTGTGGGCCCCCAGACGGCGGGCCTCATGCTCACCAATCCCTCCACGCTGGGCGTGTTCGAGCGGCGCATCATCGAAATCGCGGGCATCGTTCACGAGGCGGGCGGCCTGCTCTATTACGATGGCGCCAACCTCAATGCCATCCTGGGCAAGGTGCGTCCCGGCGACATGGGCTTCGACGTGATCCACCTCAACCTCCACAAGACCTTCTCCACGCCCCACGGCGGCGGCGGCCCGGGCGCTGGTCCCGTGGGCGTGGGCGAACGCCTGCTGCCCTATCTGCCCCTGCCCATCGTGGCTCGCGAAGGCGAAACCTACCGCTGGCTGGAAGAGTCCGACCGCCCCCACAGCATCGGCCGCCTCTCCGCCTTCGGCGGCAACATGGGCGTGCTGCTGCGCGCCTACGTCTATGCCCGCCTCCTGGGACGCGAGGGGATGGAGCGGGTTGCCGAGTATGCCACCCTCAATGCCAATTACCTCATGGCACGCCTGCGCGAGGCCGGTTTCGAGCCCGCCTTTCCCGAGCGTCGCGCCACCCATGAATTCATCATCACGCTCAGACGCCAGGCCAGGGAACTGGGCGTGAACGCCATGGATTTCGCCAAGCGCCTGCTGGATCATGGCATGCATGCGCCGACCACGTATTTTCCCCTTCTGGTGCCGGAATGCTTTCTCATCGAGCCCACGGAAACCGAGGACAAGGCCACCCTGGATGCCTTCGCCGCCGCCATGGCCGCCATCCAGCACGAAGCCGAAACGCGGCCCGAGACGGTCAAGACCGCACCCCACACCTTGCCGGTACGCCGCCTGGACGACGTGCGCGCCGCACGCGAACTGGATCTGGTGTGGGAAGGAGATGAGGGTAAGCCGTAGGGTGCGGTGAGCACAGCGAACCGCACCAAACCAGGCCAATATCAGCTTAACCTTTCAATCTTGATAGATAGAACAACAGAACAGGACAGGAAAATGACAGCGCTTATCTGCGGCTCCATGGCCTACGACACCATCATGGTCTTTCCGGACCATTTCAAGAACCACATCCTGCCGGACAAGGTGCACATGCTCAACGTCTCCTTCATGGTCCCCGAGATGCGCCGCGAGTTCGGCGGCTGCGCCGGCAACATTGCCTACAACCTCAAATTGCTGGGCGGCGACGGGGTGCCCATGGCCACCGTGGGCAAGGACTTCGAGCCCTATGCCCGCTGGCTGGACGAGTGCGGCATCAGCCGCCGGCACATCAAGGTGTTCCAGGAGGCCTATACCGCACAGGCCTACATCACCACGGATCTGGACGACAACCAGATCACCGCCTTTCATCCCGGCGCCATGGGGCTTGCCCACGAGAACAAGGTGAGCGATGCCCAGGGCATCACCCTGGGCATCGTCTCCCCCGACGGCCGCGAGGGCATGCTCGAACACGCCCAGCAGTTCCACGAACTGGGCATCCCCTTCGTCTTCGATCCCGGCCAGGGCCTGCCCATGTTCGACGGCGACGACCTGCGCGGCTTCCTCGACAAGGCCACGTGGCTGGCCCTCAACGACTACGAGGCAGAACTGTTCCAGGAGCGCACCGGGCTGTCGCCCCACGAAATGGCGGAGCACGTCGAGGCCGTGTTCATCACCCGCGGCGCCAAGGGATCACGCATCTACACCGCGCGCAAGGAGATCGACATTCCCGTCGTCCGCCCCGAGGCCGTCAGTGACCCCACCGGTTGCGGCGATGCCTATCGCGCCGGCCTGCTCTATGGCCTCATGAACGGCCTGGGGCTGGAAACCACGGGCCGCATCGCCTCCCTCCTGGGCGCCATCAAGATCGCGCACCACGGCACCCAGAACCACCACTTCACCCCGGAAGATTTCAAAGAGCGCTACCGGGCGGCCTTCGGCAGCGTCTTCTGAGGGAGGCCTGCGATCACCGGTTGATGCGCATCACATCGCCTGGCGGCAGCCTTCGGGGACCGGCATCCCGGGAGGGCGCGGTTCGTCCGGGTTTGCGGTACTATTTGTTCTCGCGGTGGCGTTCCAGCGCGCGCTCCAGCGCCGCGAGCGCCTCCTTGGCCTTTTGCAATTCGGCATCGAGATCGGCGGTGCCGGCGGCGGCGACCTGTTCTTCGTGGATTTTGGCGCGCGCCTCTTCCATGCTGTTGAGGATGATGCCGATGAGCATGTTGAAGATGATGAAGGTGGCCAGCAGCACGAAACTCACAAAGAAGATCCATGCCCATGGATAGGCCTCCATGGCGGTGTACATGAGATCGGTCCAGTCTTCCAGGGTGAGCGTGCGGAAGAGGCTGAGCAGGGCCACGTGCAGGCTGCCCCAGTGTTCCGGATCGTGATGGCCGAACAGGGAGGTACCGGCCACGGCGTAGATGTAGAACAGCAGGCTGGCCATGAGCGCCATCTGCCCGATGCGCGGGATGCTGTGGACGAGGGCGGCCACCATCATCTGCAGGCTGGGCAGCGTGCTCAGCAGGCGCAGTACCCGCAGCAGCCGGATCAGGCGCAGCAGCGTGCTCTGTTCCGAGAGACCCGGAAGATAGGCCGCGCCTACGATGACGAAATCAAAAACATTCCAGCCATCGGTGAAAAAACGCCAGGGGCGTTTTCCATGGGCCAGGATGCGCAGGGTGATTTCCACGGTGAAGATGGCAAGGCAGAGCTGGTTGATGAGTTCCAGTATGCCACCCCAGCGGGCCGCGAAACCGGGATAGGTCTCCATCCCCACGACGGCGCCATTGAGAACGATGACGGCGATGATGAAACGCTGAAAAAAACTGCTTTCTGTCAGATTTTTTGCGAACCGGACCATGGCTCCTTGTCATGATTTTTTGCGAAAATGAGGAAGCATAAATTGCCGGCACAGTGTTGTCCATGGCCGCATGTCGGACCCGGACGGTATTATGGAACGTCTTGTTCCAGGGGTTCGGCCCGCTCCACGAAGAGGATTTCCGCAAATGCCCTGTTGAGGGCCCTGCTGTGGAAGTTCTGCATGGCCACGCCGCGGCTGTAACGGATGTGCTGACCGGTCGAAAAATCCCCTCGCGGTGCGGCGAGCCAGGTGCGTCGCCCTGCCGTTTCCACTTCGAGGTAGCTGTAACTGCGGGTCTGGATGACGCGGGTGATGATGCCGGCATTGGGCAGTGGCCGGCGCCGGATCCCGCGCTCTTGCCGGGCGGCTTCGTAGGCCGCGGCTTCCGCCGGTGTCCCCCGGAATCCGATGTCACCCCGGCTGTCGAAGCGGGCATATTCCACGCTGCGATAATAGCCGTCGCGGTTGGTGCCGCCGATGACATAGATAAAGCCATTGCGCACGACGACCGCGAAATTGGCGCGTGGCGAAGACAGGGAGGTGGTGGTTCGCCAGCCGTCCAGGCCGAGGTCTTCCCGGATGCGTGCTTTCTCGATGCGGTCGGTGTAGATGGCGCCATCCAGTCCGCCCAGCGCATAAAGATAATCGCCGTGCAGTGCTGCCGCCAGGGCGTAGCGGCCCTGTTGCAGGGAAGCCGTGCGTTGCCATGGAGCGAGGCTGTTTCCCCGGATGCGGGCATATTCCACCGCTTGCAGCCCCGTGCCTTCGGTTTCACGATGCCCGCCGAGGAGATAGACGGCCTCGCCGGAATTTTGCACGGCATTGACATAACGGGGCAGGGTGAGCCGGTCTTCCGCCATGGTCCAGGTACCCAGCCCGCCATCGGGCAGGAAGGGCGCGCTTTCCACCGTGTCCAGGAGCGTACCGCTGAAACCACCCAGGGCATAGAGTCTTCCACCTGCCACGCTGAGCTTGATGCATCTTCGCGGCAGACTGAGCTGGCCGGGGAGACGCTCCCAGGGCCCGAGGCCGCCGTCAGGGAGAAGACGTGCGCGCTCGACGCTGCGCAACAGGTTTTTGCCACCGGGTCCGTTGGCGCCGCCTGCGACGTAGAGATATCCGTCGTGGGTCACTGCCCCGAAAAACCCCCGCGCCTCCTGCAAGGCTGGCGCGGTTTGCCAGGGCTCCAGGGTGCCATCGGGCCGGAAACGGGTGTATTCCACGCTGCGCAGAAAATCGCGGCCGTCGATGCCGCCGATGACATAGAGATACTCCCCCGCGGCCACTACGGCGGCGCCTGCCCGCGGTGTCTGCAGGGGCGCCGTCTGGCGCCAGCCTGGGATCCATACCGTGTCGGCCTGGCCTGCGGCCAGGCTGGCAGAGCCGGGCAGGGCAAGCACCGCCGCCAGAAAAACGATTCCCAGAACGGATCCCAGAACGGATCCCAGAGCAGATCCCAGAACGGATTTCAGCCGGGTGCGTTTCATGGAGCGGCAGCCTCCCGGAGCGCCGCCTGTAAATCCTCCAGGCGGATGAGAGGGGGGGCGCAGTGCGTGCCGCGGCAGAAATAGGCGACGGCCTTTCGTTTGCCTCCTGGCGCATAGGCACCGAGGGCGGTTGGCAGGCTTGTCACCGTGTCGGGAATGGCGAAGACCAGGCGGTGGGGATCATGCGACGCCAGGGCCTCGCGCTGCCAGTCGCGAAGGGTTTCCGGCTGGCCGCGCAGGATGATCAATGTCGGCGGCGTGAGCAGCGCTTCCAGCGCATCGAGCAAGGAGGCGTGACCATAGGGCAGTTCCTGTATGGCCGACCAGGCATTGCGCAGGCAGGCATCGGCTGCCTGCAGATAACGCGTCTCGCCCAGGAGATGCCCCAGGCGCAGCAATGCGCGCGCGGCCACCCCGTTTCCGCTGGGCAGTGCCTCGTCGCCATAGGGCTTGGGGCGGTGGATGAGCCGTTCATGATCGTGGGCGGTGAAATAGAATCCCCCCTTTTCGGTGTCCATGAAATGGCTGAGCAAAGCCTCTGCCAGGGCAGAGGCGAAAGCCAGGTCCTCGGACCGCCAGCGCAGCTGCAGGAGTTCAAGCAGCGCATCGAGCAGGAAGGCGTAGTCGTCCAGATACGCCGGGGGGCCGACCCGCCCCGCCGTCCAGCACGCCCGCAGGCGGCCATCCCGCCACAGCTCGGCACGGATGAAATCCAGCGCCCGGGTGGCGGCCGCCTCCCAGGCTGCGCACATCGCGCCCCCGCGGGCGTGTGGGGCAAGAAGACGCGCGGCCATGGCCAGGCCGCGGATCATGAGGGCGTTCCAGGCCGTGAGGATCTTCTCGTCCCGCGCCGGCGGCGTTCGTGCGGCACGCGCCTTGAGGAGTCGGGTGCATGCGTCTTTCAGAAGGTCCTCGCTTGCCCCGTCTCCGGGCACGCCGGCGGTGCGGCGCAAGTGCCAGCGTCCTTCGAAGTTGGGGGGAGCGTCGAGACCGAAGACGGCGGCGAGGACGCGGTATTCCGGCTCGGACAACACCGCCTGAACCGTTTTCCGGTCCCAGACATAGTACGCCCCTTCCCCGCCTTCACTGTCAGCATCCAGCGCTGCATAGAAGGCCCCCTGGGGCGCGTGCATCTCGCGCAGCGCCCATGCGGCCGTCTCCTCGGCCACCGTGGCGAACAGCGCCTGTCCGGTGGCCGCCCAGGCCTGGGCATAGAGGGCCAGCAGCTGGGCGTTGTCGTAGAGCATTTTCTCGAAATGGGGAATCTCCCAGCGCTCGTCCACGGCATAGCGGAAGAACCCGCCGCCCAGGTGGTCGTATAGGCCACCCGCGGCCATGCGCTCCAGCGTGAAACAGGCCATGTGCAGAGCCTGCGGGTCATGGGTCCTGGCCCGATGACGCAGGAGCCTCTCGAGCTGGGTCGGCTGGGGAAACTTGGGCGCCCCGCCGAAGCCGCCATGGCGGGCATCGAAAGCCCGGCCCAGCTGCTGGCGGGCCAGGTCCAGGGGCAGTGCGGTGAACGTTCCTTCGTGACGGCCCGAAGGATTCAGGGAGGCCAGTGCTTCCTGGAGGCGCCGGTTCTGGGATTCGATCTCGTCGTGATGCGTGCGGTAGAAAGCAGCCACGCGTTGCAGCAGTTCAGGGAAGCCCGGCAGGCCGTAACGGGGTTCGGGAGGGAAATAGGTGCCGGCGAAAAAGGCCGTGAGGTCATGAGGGTCGAGGAAGACGGTGAGCGGCCAGCCGCCGCCCCGGCGGTTGAGAAGCTGGTGAGCGGCCTGGTAGATCCTGTCCAGGTCGGGCCGTTCCTCACGGTCCACCTTGATATTGACGAACAGGGCGTTCATGAGTTCGGCCGTGGCGGGGTCGGCAAAGGATTCGTGGGCCATGACATGGCACCAGTGACAGGCCGAATAACCGATGGACAGCAGGATGGGGCGGCCCTCGCGACGTGCCCGCTCCAGGGCCTGCGCACACCAGGGATACCAGTCCACGGGATTGTCCGCATGCTGGCGCAGGTAGGGACTCGTCTCCATGCTGAGGCGGTTCATGCCATGACTATAGTCGCGATACCCCCATTTGTCATTCAAGGGGTCATTCAAGGGGTCATTCAAGGGGTCATTCAAGGGGTTGTCACAAAGATTTCAAGGAAATGTCACTGCTTTGTCATGGCCCTTCGGTACCGTGGCCTCACAAGTCAACAGACGAGGAAAAACGCATGACGTTCTATATCAAAATCTGGCCCGACAATACAGCGACCCTGATGACCCAATGGGGGCAGGTCCTGTGGACATTCCCCAACCCGGACGAGGCCATGGCGGCCTGCCGGGAGTGGTATGCCTTGCACGAGGTGCGCACCGAATACGAATCCGTGACGCCGGACGATCTCCACGAAAAGGTCCCCTTCGGCTGGTAGCGGCCGGGCTCTTTTGCCATGGATGGCCGGTATTGTGTGATATACTCCACGCACCCTGCGCCTTTCCCGATCCAAAAGGATTTGTGCCATGCGTGGTCCGCACTGCATCCATTTCACGCTCATGCCCTGCAGCATGCGTCTGCTCTACACCTCGGCCCTGGTGGTGCTGGGCGTGGGCTATCTCTTCGCCATGATCTATGTCTTCGAATCCCATGCCGGACACGACGGCAAGCCGGGCCTGTCGGTGCGGGACCTGATCATCGCCTACAGCGGCAGCAAGGCGGATACCCGCCTGGAAACGGCCCTCAAGGGGCCCATGGCCTCCATGTTGCCCACCGGCGAGCGGGACGAGATCATCGCATGGGTGCGCCGCGGTGCCAAGGAGGATGAGTTCGAGCGCACCATCGCGCCCATCATGGAAAAGCGCTGCCTGAGTTGTCACAACGGGAGCAACCCCCACATCCCCGCCTTTGGCAGCTATGAAAAGGTCATGGAGATGGTGGAGCTGGATACCGGCATGGACATCTTCACCCTGGTGCGGGTCTCCCACATCCACCTCTTTGGGATCACCTTCATCTTTTTCATTACCGGTTATATCTTCTGCCATGCCTATCTTCGGCCTGCCTGGCTCAAGTGTGCCATCATCGTGACACCGTTTCTGGCCATTCTGTTCGATATCTTTTCCTGGTATCTGACCAAGGTCTACGAGCCCTTCGCCTGGGTGGTGATGATCAGCGGCGTGCTCATGGGCCTGGCCTTTGCCTGCCAGTGGCTGGTGTCCATCTATCAGATGTGGTTTTATCGCCTGCCGCCCGAGGTGGCTGAAAACGGCGGTGTGGTTTGAGCCTGAAAGGCTGACACGAATCGTTGCCGGGATGAGAGGAGGGTTGCCATGAAGCATCCATATCGCGCTTTCTTGTGTCTTTGTGTCCTGTTGCTGTTTGGCCTGTCCGCGCCTGCCCATGCCGGGGGTGATGCCGAGGCCGGCAAGGCCAAGAGCGCCAAGTGTACCTCCTGCCACGGGGCGGCTGGCAAAGGTACTGTTGCTGCACCGGCCCTGGCCGGCAAGGAAGCGGAATATCTCGTTGCAGCCATGAAAGCCTATCGTGACGGCAAACGCCAGAATCCCATGATGGCCATGGCCGTGCAAGGCCTGAGTGATGCCGACATCGCGGATCTGGCGGCCTATTTCGCTGCACAGGCCCCCTGAAAACGGAGCTTTTCGTAAAGCCCGCAGGGCCGTGAGATGTTGTCCGTGAAAGCCCTGCGTGGCCCGCTTGCGGCGGATACGCGGCGAGGTAAAATCCGGGTCAATCGACTGCTTCTACGGCCAGCAGGGAACGGGCGGTGTAACGCGCGCCCCGATGGTCGTAGGTATCCAGCTCATAGTCGCCCGAGAGGCGGTAAATGCTCCAGGCCCGGTCCTGTTTGCCTTCGGCGACCAGGAACTGATGAGCCGCTTCGGCAGAGGGAAAGGCCCGTGCGCCCGGATAGGCACCCCAGAAGGCGCGCCCGAACACCAGCGGTGGCCGTTCACTGTCCATGGCCATGGTTTCAGCCACGGTGTAGAGTGGCTTCTGGATGACTTGTCTGTCGAGGGGCACCAGCGCGTCTTTCGCGCCCAGCCAGACGATGCTGCCCAGTAATACCAGTATGCCGACGATGATGGTGAATTTTTTCATGCTGTACTCAAAACCCGTTTTCAGGAAAACGACTTCTGCCTCTTGATCCCCTCGGACAAGTGCTTCAACCGTTGTTGAACTTATTAACCCGGCAACAATATATGTCATGTTCAGCCGCCGCGTGCGGACACGCAGCAAGGCGGCGGAGCGCCGCTGTAGTCATTCTACAGCAAGCTTCGCCAACACCGTCTGCGTGCGCGCACGCGG
>JALSIC010000042.1 GCA_026981935.1 Gammaproteobacteria bacterium | reverse complement strand
GTTGCCCCCGAGGGATTTTAAGTCCCTTGTGTCTACCAATTTCACCACCTGGGCCGGACCGACCATTCTAGCGAGTACGGCCCAGGCTTGTAAAAAACCCTGCGCGCCCTAAGCCGGCAGGTGACGGAGGGTCCGCCCTTCCAGGAATCCCTGCCACATCGCCTGGTAGGCAGACTCCAGCGCCCGGGCCAGGCCTTCAGGGTCGCACAGGGGAGACTCCATCATGCGCCGACGCAGGTTGCGATGCAATTCATGGCGGCGCTCGGGTGCCCGGGCCAGTTCGACGGCCAGCCGGACGTACTCGTCCTTGCCCGTGGCGCACAGGTCCCGCTCCAGGCCCAGTGCCATGAGCATGCTCAAGCCCTGGCGCTCGATCACGAAGTGTCCCGCCAGGGTGATGACCGGCACGCCCATCCACAGCGCATCGGCGGTGGTCGCCCCGCCGGTGCGGGGAAAGGGGTCCAGGCCGATGTCCACCTCGTTGTAGGCCGCCAAGTAGTCGGTGCTGGCCGGTTCCAGTCGCAGGCGACGGGCATCGATACCCTCCGCCGCAAAGCGCCGGCGCAGCGCCTCTTGCAGTGCCGGGTCTTCCATCTGCTGGTTCTTGATCATCAGCTTCGACTGGGGAAGTTCGCGCAGGATGCGGCTCCAGGTGGAAACGACTGCTGGCGTGATCTTGGAATAGTGATTGAAGCTGCCAAAGGTCAGTGCCTCCCCTGCCCCTCTCGTGACGGCGGGAGAGGGACTGTCCGCCGACGGCTGATAACAGATCCAGCAGCGTGGCAGGCGCAGTGCCGTTTCGGTGGACAGCTCGGGGCTGTCGGGCGGCATCAGAATCGCATCCGTGAGCCAGTAATCCATGGTGGACAGGCCCGTGGTGGCGCAATATCCCAGGTAAGTGGCCTGTACGGGCGCGGGCCGGTAGACGAAGGCACCGAGGCGGTTGCCGGCGGTATGTCCGGCGAGATCCACCAGGATGTGAATGCCGTCCTCGAAAATTGCGCGCGCCAGGGCGGCATCGTCCATCCGGGTGGTGAAGCGCCAGTGATCGCCCTGCTCTTGCAGCCGCTGTGTCACGTCGTCGGGCGTATTGACCTGCGCATAGCAGAAGATCTCGAAGGCCTCTCGGTCGTGGGCCGCCAGCAGAGGCTCGAAGAAATGGTTCACGGGATGGCGCCTGAAATCCGGGGAGACATAGCCGATACGCAGCCTGGCCACTTCGCGACGCTTGTGATGAAAAGATATCCCCTGCTGTCTGGTAAAGGCACGTTCCCATTCGCGGTGCGCCGCCAGGCGTTCCTCGGCGCTGCCCAGGACATGGTAGCTGAGCACGAAGAGCAGATTGTCGCGTGCCACGGTGAGCGCGGGATCGATCTCCAGGGCATGCCGGTAATGTTTCAGGGCTTCGTCGATGCGCCCCTCGTCCTTCAGGAGCGTGCCCAGATTGGCATGGGCCGCTGCATTGCGGGGTTGAAGGCGAAGCACACTGGCAAAGGCCTGCCGCGCCGCGGTGAACTGTCCCTGTGCCCGCAGGACGTCGCCGAGGTCGAAACAGGCATCGGCCAGGGCCGGGTCGCAATCGATGGCGCGCTGGAAACAGGCTTGTGCCTGCGCAAGCTCGCCCGTGGCCTGATGGATCTTGCCCAGGTTGTTCCATGCCAGGGCATGACGGGGCGCAAGGGACAGGGTCTGCCGGTAATGGTCAGCGGCCTGCCGGTGTTCCCCGGCAGCCAGGCAGTCGTTGGCGAGATGGAAGTAGACCTCCGGGTCCTGCGGTGCAAGCGCAGCGGCGCTGTTGAGATGGCGGCGGCACTCATCACGGTGGCCCCGTGCCTGACAGATCAATGCCAGGCTGATGTGATAGCGGGCTTTGCGGGGTGTTGCCTCGACGGCCCGGGAGACCAGCCGGTACGCCTCTTCAAGCCTGCCCTGCTGGAAATGGATGAGGCCCAGGAAATGCAGCGCGGCAGGCTGGTCCGGATCGAGACGCAGGACTTCCAGGTAAGCGGCTGCGGCTGCATCGAGCTGCCCGGCCTGATGGTGCTGCAGGGCCGCCTGCAGCCGCTTTTGAATGTCGGTCACGGCCGGCAGTACCGCCACGGATGACGATGGAATACCGCGATCCAGGCCGTGATTCGAACCGTGATTTGGCAAGGCGGCCATGATGTCCGGCCTGGGAACATGCGGCAGGGAGAAAATGGAGGCTGGGGTCGGAATCGAACCGGCGTCCACGGCTTTGCAGGCCGCTGCATAACCACTCTGCCACCCAGCCAGTATTCTTCCCGGATTCTTTCCCGGATTCTTTCCAGGATTCTTTCAGGGGCCGAACAGAAAACCTTCGATCGTGGGGAATCGGGTCGTGGGGGAAGGAATTGGAGCGGGAAACGAGACTCGAACTCGCGACCCCAACCTTGGCAAGGTTGTGCTCTACCAACTGAGCTATTCCCGCCCACCAACAGGCTGCTATTTTCTATAGCCGGCTCCCTGCTGTCAAGTCGCGTTGCCTCCTGTCGCATTGCCCCCTGTCGCATTGCCTTGGCATGTATCCTCCCTCTTCGTATCCTGGCCGCGACAGGCGTCAGGAAGGTCATCAGGGGAATCATCAGGGGGCTTTTTCGTGCAGCGAGGGCCACGCCTTGCGCAGATAGATGCTCATGGACCAGAGCGTGAGAATGGCCGCGATGTAGAGCAGCACATAGCCCACGGTATCGACCGGGAAATCCATCAGGGGTTCCCCGTACAGAAGAAAAATGAGCGCCAGCATCTGGCAGGTGGTCTTGATCTTGCCCATCATATTCACCGCCACGCGGGTGCTCTTGCCGATCTCGGCCATCCATTCCCGCAGGGCGGAGACTGCGATCTCGCGCCCGATGATGATGGCCGCCGGAATCGACATCCATGGCGAGGGATTGGCTTCCACCAGCAGTACCAGGGCGACGGCCACCATGAGCTTGTCCGCCACCGGGTCCAGAAAGGCGCCGAAGGACGAGGCCTGATCCATGCGCCGCGCCAGGAAGCCATCCAGCCAGTCGGTGAGCGCAGCCAGGGTGAAGATGGCGGCAGTCGCCGCGCCGGACCAGGAGACGGGCAGGTAAAAGGCGAGAATGAAGACCGGGATCAGGGCGATCCGCAACAGGGTGAGAATCGTCGGTATGGTCATGGCGCCGGTGTCGTGGGATCTCGTCAGCCGTGAAAGGTATCATAAATCCGCTGGGCAAGCTCCCTGTTTATGCCCGGCAGGCGGCACAGGTCTTCAACCCCTGCGCGGGCCACTCCCTGCAACCCGCCGAACTGTTGCAGCAGGCGTTTCTTGCGCTGCGGGCCGATGCCCGGCACCTGGTCCAGCGGCGAGCCCTGCTGGGCTTTGGCGCGGCGCTGGCGATGCCCGGTGAGGGCAAAACGGTGCGCCTCGTCGCGCACCTGCTGGATGAGATGGAGCGCCGGCGAATCCGGCGCGAGGGTGATGGTCACCGCCGGTTCGGCGAGTACCAGGCGTTCCCTCCCCGGCTTGCGGTCGCGCCCCTTGGCCACGCCCACCAGGGTGACGCCGTCGATCTGGAGTTCTTCCAGGACCTCGCGGGCCTGGCGCAACTGCCCCGCGCCACCGTCGATGAACAATACGTCCGGCAGCCTGCCCTCCCCTTTCTTGAGGCGCAGGTAACGGCGCGTGATGGCCTGGCGCAGGGCGGCATAGTCGTCGCCCGGTGTGATGCCGGCGATGTTGAAGCGCCGGTAGTCCGATTTGCGCGGGCCCTCCTCGTCGAAGACCACGCAGGCGGCGACCGTATCCCGGCCGCCGGTATGGCTGATGTCGAAGCATTCCAGCCGCTGTGGCAGTTGCTCCAGGCGCAGTGCTTCCTGCAGGGCCTCGAAACGCTGCGCCAGTCCCGCTCTGCTGGCAAGGCGTCTTTGCAGGTTCTGGCGGGCATTGGTGAGAGCCAGCTCCATCCAGCGCGCCCGCGCCCCCCGCAGCCGGCTGCGCAGCGCCACCTTGCGGCCGCAGTGCTGGCCGAGTGCCTGTTCCAGCCAGGCCTGTTCATCGGGTGCCGTGCTCACGAGGATCTCGCCGGGTATCTCGGCAGCAGCGCCCCGCTGGAGATAGAACTGGGACAGAAATGCGCCGAGGATCTCGGCTTCACCGCTGCCTTCGACGTGGCGGGGATAGAAGGTCTTGTTACCCAGGTTGCGGCCGCCGCGGATGAAAAAGACTTCCACCGCCGCCGTCCCGCCTGCCACGGCGCAGGCCACGATGTCCAGGTCGCCGCGGTCTCCCGTGATGTACTGGCGGTCCTGGATCTGGCGCAGGCGGTGAATCTGGTCCCGGTAACGCGCCGCCTTTTCGTATTCGAGGCGTCTGGCGGCCTCTTCCATGCGTGCCACCAGGAGATCGATGACCTCGGCATTGCGCCCCTCCAGGAACAGGATGGCGTGGCGGACGTCCTCGGCATAGTGCCCGGGCTCGATGAGTCCCACGCAGGGCGCGCTGCACCGCCCGATCTGGTATTGCAGGCAGGGGCGCGAGCGGTTGCGGAAGAAACCCTCCTCGCAATGGCGCACCTGGAAGAGTTTCTGCAGCAGGTCGAGAGTCTCGCGTACCGCGCCCGCGCTGGGATAGGGCCCGAAATAACGCCCCGCTCGGCGGCGTGCGCCCCGGTGGAAGGTAAGGCGGGGGAATGTCTGTTCCGTGCTGCAATAGATGTAGGGATAGCTCTTGTCGTCGCGCAGCAGGACATTGTAGCGTGGCCGCAGGGACTTGATGAGATTGTTCTCCAGCAGGAGGGCCTCGTTCTCGGTGCGGGTGACCGTGACTTCGATACCGGCCAGGCGGGCCAGCATGGCGCGGGTCTTGGGTGCGGTCACGCTGCGGCTGAAATAGCTGCTCACCCGTTTTTTCAGGTTCCGGGCCTTGCCCACGTAGAGCACTTCTCCGGCGTCATCCAGCATGCGGTAGACCCCGGGCTGCGGGGGGAGGGTTTTGCAATAGGCTTTGGGATCGAACATGAGAAACGAAGGCTTGCAATATTTCATTTCGCGCCGCGGGGCGGCGATCCTGCAGCCGCTCCCGCTGCAGGGGCCGCGTTCCGCGCATCAGGCCTGTCCGGCCAGTCGCGCACGGATTGTATCAAATACCTCGCGGAACATGGCCTCGGTGAGGCGCCCCGTCTGGGTGTTGTAGCGGCTGCAATGATAGGAATCGATGAGCCACCGCCGTGCCGGCAGGGCATGTTCCGCGCCATGACCGAAGGGATAGTCTTTCTGTTTCAGGCCCAGGGCGCGCAGCACGGCCTGGTGGGCGATGGTTCCCAGGGCGAGGATGACGGCCCCGTCCCGCAAGGCGGCGATCTCCCCCGCAAGATAGGCATTGCAGGTGGCGATTTCACGGCCCGTGGGCTTGTTCTGGGGCGGCAGGCATTTCACGGCATTGGTGATGCGGCAATGCCGCAGGCGCAGCCCGTCGTCACGGGAGACGGCACTGTCCCGGTTGCTGAAGCCGTACTCGTACAGGGTCTTGTAGAGGAGGATGCCGGCGAAATCCCCCGTGAAGGGCCTGCCCGTGGCATTGGCACCGTGCAGGCCCGGCGCCAGGCCCACGATCAGCAGGCCGGGGTCCGCATCGCCGAAGGGCGCCACGGGGCGCCCGTGATAGGCGGGAAAATCCCGCCGGACCTCGGCAAGATGTGCCGCCAGGCGCGGACAGCGCTGGCAGTGCGGGTCGAAATCCGGCATGGCGTCGGCCTCCCCTTTACTTTACCTAACACTTTACCTAACAGTTGCATAAGATTCATGACCCATCGCATTTTCGTGCTGTGTTTGCAGGTGTTTCAAATCCGCGTCGTTGCGGGATTCCCCATACGGTGACTTCGAGAAATCCCCCTCTCCCGGCGGGAGAGGGAATTTATACAGCGATGGGGTTTACCAGGTCCCTTGCACCGGGTACCCCCAGCTTGCTGGTTCTGACCGATTGATCGATGCGACCGATGCCGCTAGAGCGGTTGCACCACCGTGGCCTGGGGTCCCTGTTCGCCGGGTTCTTCCAGGAAGCGGACGGGGGTGGAAGTCGCCAGTTTCTCGAAATCGGCATTTTTCACGCTGTTGCGGTGAAAATAGATCTCGCGGCCGTCCGGCGTGGTGATGAAGCCGTAACTCTGTTCCGGAAAGAGCTGGCTGATATAGCCGTGAGGCGGTTCCTCGTGGCTCTTCACTTCGCCGCGCTGACGGCGCGCGTGGTCCTGGAGCTGGCGCCTGGCGGCATCGAAGGCGTCCCGGATGGCCACGTAGAGGTCTTCGTTGGGCTCGCGCTTGACCACCAGCTCGGCGCCTGGGACGGTGAGATCGATACGCACGTTGTACAGCACCCCCTGATGCTTGTGGCGGTGGGGGCATTCCACCACCACCCTGCAGCTCATGATCCTGTCGTGGAACTGGTCCAGTTTTGCGGCCTTTTCGCGGATGGCCTGTTCCGCTGCTTCGGACAGGGACATGTTACGGGCCGTGATCTGTAATGGGAGTTGCATATCCGCCTCCTTCTTTCTTTTTGGGTTGACATGCGGCTTGCGCACGGGGATGGCCCTGCAGGCTTTCCCGTCACGCTATAGCCTGTTATTTTATATGAATCAATATATTGAAATTTAAAGTTAATCTTTAACGTGAAATTCTTTTGGCCTCCATGACATTGGGAAGCTGATTGATGCGGACCAGCACGCGGCTCAGTTCCTCCAGGTCGGCGATCGCCAGGGTGAGTTCCATCCGGGCAAGATGCTGCCTGTGGTCAGAGTGGGTATGCGCGGCCAGCAGGTTGATCCGGTCGTTGGCCAGGATCGCCGTGATGTCCCGCAACAGGCCGTGGCGGTCGATGGCGGTGATGCGCACGTCCACGGGATAGGTGTCACGGCCATCCCTGCCCCAGTCCACCTTGATGATGCGTTCCGGCGTCTGGCTGGCGTAGCGCAGAATGTTGTTGCAGTCGCTGCGGTGAATGGTGATGCCGCGTCCCTGGGTGATGTAGCCGCGGATGTCATCGCCGGGCAGAGGCTTGCAGCACCCTGCGATGTGGGTG
Source organism: Gammaproteobacteria bacterium (assembly GCA_026981935.1). GTDB lineage: Bacteria > Pseudomonadota > Gammaproteobacteria > SZUA-140 > SZUA-140 > S012-109. The sequence goes on along the minus strand of JALSIC010000042.1, from coordinate 13,255 downwards.
AGCAGGTTGCCGATACCCTGGATGCTGACGTTGCCGCCGTCGCGCTGGCGTGATGATGCCGGCCCTCGGGCGACGTTGAGCGCGGCTTCCGCGGCCTGCCCGGGCGTTCGCTGTACCCCATCCTGATCACCCTTCAGGTTCTGGTTCAGGCTCTGGCTCAGTTCCTGGGCCGCATTCAGGTAACGCGAGGGCTTGATCTCGCTGTGGGCCACGGCGACGTAGAGTTCCTCGCTGTGGCCGTAGCCCAGCCGCTCTGCCAGTCTTTCGTGGTTCACGCTGCCGATGCCCACGCGGCGCAGCTCGCGTTCCAGCATGGCGCGGCCTTCCTGGATGTTCTTCTCCCGGTCCTGCTGCTTGAACCAGCCCAGCACCTTGGAGCGGGCGCGGCTGGTCTTGAGATAACCCAGGTGGGGGTTGAGCCAGTCGCGGCTGGGCGTGGCATTCTTCACCGTGAGGATCTCCACCTGTTCGCCGGTCTGCAGGGCATACGTGAGGGGTACGATACGCCCGTTGACCTTGGCGCCGCGGCAGCGGTGACCCACCTCGGTATGGATGCGGTAGGCGAAATCCAGGGGTGTGGCCCCGGCCGGCAGGTCCACCACGTTGCCCCGGGGCGTGAACACGTAGATACGGTCCTGGAAGACCTCGGACTTGAACTGGTCCACGAAGTCACTGGCGTCGGCGACTTCGTCCTTCCATTCCAGGAGCTGGCGCAGCCAGGCGATCTTGCGGTCGAAGGCCGCGTCCTCCTTGCCGCCCTCCTTGTAACGCCAGTGGGCGGCCACGCCCAGCTCGTTGCGCTTGTGCATCTCGTGGGTGCGGATCTGGACTTCAACGGTTTTGCCCTCGGGACCGATGACCGCCGTGTGGATGGACTGGTAACCGTTTTCCTTGGGTGTGGCGATGTAGTCGTCGAATTCGCCGGCGATGTACTGCCACAGGGAATGGACGACACCCAGGGCGGTATAACAGTCGTGGACGCTGTCCACCAGGATGCGTATCCCGCGCACGTCATGGAGCTGGTGATAATCCAGGTTTTTGCGTTCCATCTTGCGCCAGATACTGTAGATGTGCTTGGGGCGGCCCGTGATCTCGGCCTGGATGCCCGCCTGCGCCAGGGCCTGCCGGAGGACCCGGATGAAGTGCTGGATGTAGCGTTCCCGGTCCACGCGGCGCTCGTCGAGGAGGCGCGCGATGTGCTTGTACAGGGTGGGATTCAGGTAGCGCAGAGAGAGATCCTCCAGCTCCCACTTGATCTGCCAGATGCCCAGGCGGTTGGCCAGGGGCGCGTAGATGTCCAGGGTCTCTTGGGCGATCCGCCGGCGTTTCTCCTCGGGCAAGGCGTCCAGCGTGCGCATGTTGTGGGTGCGGTCGGCCAGCTTGATGAGCACCACCCGGATGTCCTCGGCCATGGCCAGCAGCATCTTGCGCAGGTTTTCCGCCTGCAGGCGTTCCTTCTTGTCCTTTTCGGGCAGGCTCTGGAAGGCCTGGATGAGTTTCATCTTGGTGACGCCCTCAACCAGGGCCGCAATGGCTGCCCCGAAGTCGCGGCGGATGTCGTCCAGGCTGACATCGCTGTCTTCCACCACGTCATGCAGAATGGCCGCGGTGATCGTTTCATGGTCGAGCTGCAGCTCGGCGAGAATGCCCGCCACTGCGAGGGCGTGCTGGACATAGGGTTCTCCCGACGCCCGGTACTGGCCGGCGTGGGCCTGCTGCGCGAGGTCGCAGGCACGGCGGATGAGGGCCATTTCCTCGGTGCCGTACCGTCGGGCGAGCGTCTCCAGCCATCCCGCCTGATCCAGCCTGTCCTTGCTGGTCAGGTCGAGCTGCTTGTGAGTAATGCTGACCATGTTGTCTACATGGTGGCGAGGACGGACGGATACAAGGGTATCAAGTTCTGGCCGTTTCCTATGTGTAATCCATAGCAATTTGATTTACAATCATTTTATATTGATTGCGCCGCTTCACCCATCGCTTACCGCAGCGCGCCGCTGGTCCCGCATCACCTGGATCACCTGATCCTCCAGCTCGATGCGGTCCGCCAGGCATTCCCCCAGGCGGGAGAGATCCCGTTCCAGTTCGTCCAGGCAGGGTGATTTGTCAGTGAAATCATATTTGTCGTTGAAGTCCAGGATGGCCTGGGTGGTGGTGACGATGCCCGGATAGACGCGGTCCGCCACCGCGAGGATGGCACGGCGCCGTTCCTTGCGTTCATCGATATAGCGGTAGAGGCGGAAATGGGCGTCGGCGGTATAGTCGATGAGGGCCTGGCAGAACTGCTCCAGCAGGTCGATGGTGGTTTCCGAGTCGTCGAAGGGATGCTGGGCCGCCAGCTCCGAATAGAGGGAAAGCATCTCGGTACGCACGTCCACCAGTTCCTGGATCAGGTGCATGGAGGCGAGCCGACGCTCCTGGAATACGTTGTCCGGACTTGCCATGATTTCTCCTTTTCTTTTTGGCCCGGGACAGGGACTCAAGCTGTCCCGCCCCGCTTTGTCATATTAGCAGATTCTTCTCCCCGCAGGTCGCGCCTCCTTGCCTTTGCCATGATGAGGCGGGCGGCCTCGGCGCTTGCCTGCGTCACATCCACGGGCGCGGCGGCTTCGCCCGTCTCCACGCCCAGTACGTAGAGGCGCGCCGGCAGCCGGTCCAGAAGCCGTCCCAGCTGCAGCGCTTCGACCACGCCGAAGCCGTGGCTGGACAGCCTGGGCGCGGCGCCTCCCGCAAGCCCGGCCATGGCGTCCGGCACGGACCGGGACGAAGCCCCCCTGCCGGCCGCCTGGAACAGTGCCGCGGGCGTGAAACAGCGGATGCTGCCGGGCCTCAGGCCCGCTGTCATGGCATCAATGATGAAAGCAAGTTCCGCGCCATCCAGCTCCTCCAGCAGCAGCGCGCCGGGCCGGTCGCAACAGCGGATTTCGGGCGCGAGACCCGCCAGGGGATGGGCCAGGGCCATGGCGATTTCCCATCCCAGGCGGTCATTGCCGTGGGGCGAGCCCACGCCGACGATGCGGGGAGGTATGCCCGTCAGGGCCGGTCTATGGTCACCCGGATGCGGTGGGTCGCGCATGAGATGCAGGGATCGTAGTTGCGTATGATGCATTCCCCCAGGTGGCGCAGGGCCTCGTCGGACCGGGCCAGCCCCAAGCGGGTGAGGGTCTCGCGCAGGTCCTGCTCGATGCGGGCCTGGTTCTGGCTGGTGGGCGGCACGATGCGCGCGGCAAGGATGCGCCCTGCTTCATCCGTCCGGTAACGGTGCCAGAGGATGCCCCGGGGCGCCTCGGTACAGCCCACGCCGGTGCCGGCGCGGGGCTCGATTTCCGCCCAGGGCCGGGGCGGCCGACGGTAGTCGGAGAGGATGCGGGTGGCTTCCACCAGGGCATAGTGGATTTCCACCGCCCGGGCGATGATGCTGTGGAACATGTTATAGGAGGGCAAGGTGATGCCACAGGCCGCCAGATTGTCCCGCACCGCCGGCGGAAGACGGTCGTGATTGAGATTGAGACGCGCCAGCGGACCCACCAGGTAAGGCTCGCCATCCAGCAGGGCATGGAAGGCCGTCGAATGAGGCACCTGTCGTTCCTCGACGTGGCGTTCGAAATCTTCGATGTCCACCTCCAGGCCGCGACTGGAGACCAGGCGTCCCTCGTTCATGGGATACTCGTCGGGGTGACGCAGCGCGACACAGGTGAAATCGCCCCAGGTTTCCGCAGGCCCCTGGGGAAAATCCAGCCGGGCCGTCCAGCGCACCAGGGCGGCGGCATCGGCCAGGGCGGCGCACAGCCTGTCACGCAGGGCCGCTGCTTCTGCCTCGCCGGGCGCGTGGTGGAATCCACCGAGGCGCACACCCACGGGGTGCACGGAGCGCCCGCCCCAGAAGCGGATGATCTCGTTGCCCAGGGCCTGCAGGCGCAGGCCGCGGCGCACGATATCGGGGTGGTCGCGGGCCATGGCCATGGCATCGGGATAAGCGAGGAAATCCGGTGCCGCCAGCAAGTGGATGTGGAGGCTGTGACTCTCCATCCATTCCCCGCAATAGAGCAGGCGCCGCATGGCCCGTACCCAGGGGCCGGGCGCGCAGCCGCAGAGACTTTCCAGGGCATGGGCGGCGCTCATCTGGTAGGCCACGGGACAGATGCCGCAGATGCGCGCCACGATGTCCGGTACCTCCGTCATGGCGCGCCCTTCCAGAAACTTTTCGAACAGGCGCGGGGGCTCGAAGATCTCCAGTCGCAGCGTTTCCAGTTCGCCGTCGCGGATGGTGAGGCTGAGTCCGCCCTCTCCCTCCACGCGGGCCAGCACCGGGACGTCGATGTGCAGCCGCCGTGCGTCGGCCATCCGTTCGTTTCCCTCCTCGTTTCCCTGTTCGCCCTTTTCCTTCATGTCACATCGTCCTGTGCGCTGTTGCCCGCCGCCAGGAAGGCAGGTGCCTGGCTGGTGATGAAGTGATAACGGGCGCGGACGGCCTCGGGGGCGAGCCCCAGCCCCGCCAGGCAGCGGCTGTGACTGCGCGTGTTGACGTTTTCCGCGGGACCGTAACATCCGTAGCAGGCGCGGCCGAAGCGGGGACACAGTGCCCCGCAGCCGGTGCGCGTCACCGGGCCCATGCAGGGTTCGCCCCGGGCCACCATGACGCAGACCGCCTGGCCGCGCTTGCAGGCGAGGCAGAGCTTGTCCTCTTCCGCGCGGGGTGTGACACCCGCCAGCAGGGACGTGATCGCCGCCAGCACCTGGCGCCCGCTCACGGGACAGCCCCACAGTTCCCAGTCCACTTTCACGTGGCGGGCGATGGGGGTGACGGTGGCCAGGCTGCGGATAGTTTCGGGGCGCGCATAGAGGCTCCTCAGCCAGGCATCACCGTCGGCGAAGTTGCGCAGCGCCTGGATGCCGCCGGCTGTGGCACAGGCGCCGAGGGTGATCAGATAACGGCTGGCGCGACGGATGCGTCCGATGCGCTCGACTTCCTCCGGGGTGCTGATGCTGCCCTCCACGAAGGCGATATCCACCGCGGCATCGGGATCAACGGGTCCCGCTTCGGCGAAGTGCACCAGGTCCACCCGCTCCGCAAGTTCCAGCAACTGTTCCCCCAGGTTGAGAAAGGCGAGCTGGCAACCGTCGCAGGAGGTGAACTTGTGCACCGCCACGCGGAGGCGCGGCGCGGCCGGCGGGCGCGGGTTCATGGCAGGCCTCTTTTCATTGCGTCTCTCCCATTCATATCCCCCGCACGCCGAACAGGTCGGCGATTTCAGCAAGGGGAAAGACCGGTCCGTTGCGACAGACGAAATGGGGGCCAAACTGGCAGTGACCGCACAGGCCCACGGCGCAGTGCATGTTGCGTTCCATGCTCAGCCAGATGTCCCGGTCCGCCACGCCACGGGCCCGCAGTTCCCGCACCACGGCCTGCATCATGCCCTCCGGCCCGCAGAGCATGGCCACGGTGCGTCCCGGCGAAACGGGTGCCTGGTCGAAGAGCCCGGTCACCGGTCCCACGTGCCAGGGCCACACCGGGCCGCCCTGGTCGGCGGCGAGCAGGACCGTGGTCCCGGGCTGGCGTCCCCAGGCCTCGTAACGCTCGCGCCACAGCAGGTCGTGATGGTGCTTGACACCCTGCATGATGGTGAGGTGCCCGAAGCGTTCCCGGCGCCGGGCGATATAGTCGATCACCGAGACACTGGGCGCGCAACCCAGCCCGCCGGTGATGACCATCACGTCCCGTCCCTCGGCGGCCTGCACCGGCCAGCCGCGGCCGAAGGGTCCCCGGATCCCCAGGCGGTCTCCCGCGCGGAGTTGCGCGAGACCGCGGGTCACCCGGCCCACGACGCGGATGGTGTGATCCAGCAAGGCCTCGTCCTCGGGATCCGAAACGATGGAGATGGGGACTTCGCCCACCCCGAAGAGATAGAGCATGTTGAACTGTCCCGGCTGGAAACGGTAGCGGGACCGCGCCGCCTCACGGCACAGGCGCAGGCGCAGGGTGAAGATATCGCGGGCCTCTTCCCGGCGTTCCACGATTTCCGCAAGCCAGGGCGAGCGCACGGGGTGACGCCGGGAAGGCGTCTCGGGCAGGCTGTCGTCAATATCAATCATGGTACCAGGGCCTCCGCCTCGGCGGTGAGATCGATGCCTGCGGGACACCAGGTGATGCAGCGTCCGCAACCCACGCAGCCGCTGCGGCCGTACTGGGCATGCCAGGTATCCAGCTTGTGGGTGAGCCACTGGCGATAGCGGTGGCGGGTCTCGGCACGGATCACGATGCCATGGATGTAGCTGTGGGCCGCGGTGAAACAGGAATCCCATTGGCGGTAGTGCCGGCTGGCCGTTCCCGCCAGATCCGGAACCTCTTCATCGCCGGCGCAGAAACAGGTGGGACAGACGGCGGTGCAGTTGCCACAGGCAAGGCAGCGCTGCGCCACGTCGTGCCAATGGGGGTGGTCGTGGCGTGCCGTCAGGGCACCGGCAAGCCCCGCCGCGTCATGGCACGGCGCGCCGGCTGAAGGGCCGGGCGCGGGGAGGCGACGGGTCTGTCTTGCCACCGCTGCCTGAGCCTGCGCCAGGGCTGCGGCACGCTCCGCTTCCGTCGCCGCGCGGGCAGGGAGCCTGGCCAGGTACGCCGCGCCGGCGCGGCTGCCAGCCTCGACGAGAAAGCCCGCCTCCAGTTCCTGCAGGCGCAGGTCCCAGGCCGCGCCCTTCCCGGCCTCCACTCGGGGGCCGTCCCCGGTGGCGGCGCAGAAACAGGTCTCGGCAGGATGGCTGCAATCCACCGCGACGAGAAACAGGCCCGTCCGGCGCCGGTGGTAGGCGGCGTCGGGAAAGGGGCCTTCCAGAAAATGGGCATCCTGCAGGGCAAGTGCCGCCAGGTCGCAGGCGCGCACGCCGATGACGGCGATGCGCTCCCCGGACGGCAGGCAGTCCTGAAAGCGCAGATTGCCCGTCTCGTCGCGATGCGCTTCCCACAACAGTTCCCGGGGAGCGAACACCAGGGGCTTGAGCGCCTGGGGCCCGTTGGCCCAGGCGAACAGTCGCGGCGATGCTGGATCATAATGCAGCCGGTAGCGGCCCGGGGCCTGTTCGTCGTGCCAGCCGCGGGGCAGCTGTTCCGCACCGCCCAGGGTTTCGTAGACGATGGCGCCGTCGCGCACCTGGGGGCCGACGAGGCGATACCCCCCGGACTGCAGCAGCGCCAGCAGCGTCTGGAGCGCGTCACGTTCCAGGAAGACCGCTGCGCCGTCTTCTGCCGCCCCTTTGTCCTCCCCACGTTTCCCCTGGGTAGTGTCGTCGTTCATGATTGTCAGCTCAGTAGACCGCGATCTCCACGTTGTCGAAGTGGTGATGATGATGGCGCACGAATTCCACCTTGCGTTCCAGGGACTCGATCACAGCGCGGCAGAAATTCACCCCTTCCAGGCGTTGCGCCGCATTGAGTCCACCGGGAGAAAACACGTTGATCTCCACCAGCTTGTCGCCGACGATGTCCAGGCCCACCAGGAACATGCCGTCCTGTACCAGCCGCGGTCCCACCATCTCTGCCAGCTCCAGCATCCGGGGCGTGACGACGGCGCGCCGGGCCTTGCCGCCGGCAGTCATGTTGCTGCGAATGTCCTCCCCGGGACGCTCGCGCCGAATCGCGGCATAACGGCCCTGAACCTGCAGCACCTTGCCGTTGAGCATGAACAGGCGGGTATCACCGTCCCGGACCGCCGGCAGGTATTCCTGCGCCATGACATAGCCTTCGTAACTGACGGCGTCGATCATCTGGTTGATGTTGGGCGCGTCCTCGGGACGTACCAGGAACACGTTGCGCCCCCCCGAACCCGCCAGGGGCTTGAGAACGATGGTGCCACCCTGTGCCTGCTGGAAATCGAGGATCTCCCCGCGGTCGCGGGTGATGAGGGTCCGGGGGCGGCATTCCTCGGGAAACAGCAGGGTGTAGAGCTTGTTCATCGCCTGGCACAGGCGGTCGGGATCGTTGAGCGTGATGACGCCGTTGCGCATGGCAAGGCGTCCGAAATTGACCCCGGCCAGGCGCGCCCACGGACGCCGGATGGCATCGGTGGACGGGTCGTTGCGCAGCATGAGCACGTCCAGCGCATCCACCTCCAGGCGTACCGGTGATACCTCGTGCTGCATGGCATGGAGAAAGGCGCTGTCACGCCGGAAATGGCGTCGTGGTGCCGGCCTGGCGCGGGCGCGGATGATGTTGTCTGCACAGGCGGAGAAATCCGCCACGTCGATATACCACACATCGTGGCCGCGGTTGACGGCTTCCATGGCCAGGTGCGTGGTGGTATAGCCGGCCTCCTCGGTCTGCAGTTCGTTGACCACGAACGCAATCTTCATCTCGTGACTTCCTCTACCAGCGTTGCCAGGTCCAGCCCCTCACGCAATCGGCACAGACAGGCCCGGCAGGCCGCCGCATCCAGATAGCGGGGCCGCAATACGGGCTCGCGCAGGACGCGGCGCCAGCGCAGTTCCTCGATCCATGGTACCTGATGCAGGGCGAACTTGCCCAGCAGCAGTGTTTCCAGGGCGCCACCCGAGCCGAGATAGTCCAGCAGGCCCGACAGCCCGCGCAGGTAAACCTGGTCCTTGGTGAGCCCCCCGCCGCGATGGACGCGCATGGCGATAGTGAAGGCCTGGAAGCCCGCAAAGCCCTCCTCGTCCGCCAGCATACGATAGGTCTCGATGAAATCCGCGCCCTGCACCAGATGCTGCACCGCCAGCACGCGGCCGGCGAGAACGCGCAGGCGTGCGCCGTTCAGGCCGCCGGCCAGGTACTCCGCCAGCACGGCCAGTCCCTCCTGGGTCTCGTCGTAACCCGCGAGCCCCACGTGGAGCAGGCGCAGCGGCTGGGCGAGGCCGTTGTAATAGGTGACCAGGTGCGTGCCCACTTCGTGCTGCAGGGTGGCATCCACACGTGACTTCCCCACGCGGGCATCGCTGGCGACGAGGAGGTGCCCGCCCGAGGCAATGAGGCCGGCGACATCGTCGCGCACCTCGACGCACGCCGCGAGTTCGGGCATCTGGTGCCGGTAATGGGCCAGTTCGCGCCGCGCCGCGCGGGCGAAGGCCCGGGCATCCAGTGCCCGCTGGCCTCCCGGCTCGCGCACCTGCGCCGGCACGCGTCGCAGGATCTCGCGCGCGGCCGCGACGAGGTCCGCATCGGGGACGCCGAACACCCGCGAACTGGCATAAAGGAATTCGCGCCGTCCCCGGTCGGCGAGCAGATCCAGCTTGCCATCCAGCTCGCGACGCTTTTCCTCGAACAGGCGCGCCAGTGTGGGATCCTCCACGTGCTCCAGGGGGATGCGGTAGAGTTCCCGCTTCAGGAGGGCAGGGTCGATGTTGCGCGGCCGATAATGGAACTCGGGTATCCGGCTGCAGCGGTTGCGCCGGAAGGCCTCCCACGCGCTGCGGCTGTTCACGGGGGTGACATGGAGCAGCAGGTCGAACCGGTCACCGATAGCGGCCAGGCGGCGGTCACTTTCCCACACCGCCCGGGTCATGGCACGCCGGCCCAGTTCCAGGTAATGGGCGAAGGGGCGGCAACAGCGCTGGCGCAGGTATTCGTAGATGCCCTGTTTGAGGGCGCGGGACAGGCCGCGGTGGAGGGTGCGCAGGGCAAAGGGGTACAGGTGTCCGTCCTCCGGGTCCCGGTAGACCGGTCGGACGGCGATGCCCAGGAGGGTGCAGTCCAGGGTCTTTTGCTGGGCGCCGGTGAGCAGCGGCTTCATTCCGGGCGGCGCGCACTTGCGCCCGTATTCCACGGCAACCTCGGCTGGCCGGTTGCGCAGCCGCACCTCCAGAAGGGACTGTTCAAGAACTTCCAGCGTGGCGAGCGGAGCGCCGTTGCGTGGTGCAAGAATGCGAAAAGCAGCACCTCCCTCCTCTTCTGCCGCCATTCCTTTTTCCGCAGGGGGCCAGGCATCTGCCCAGATCTCCAGCAGGATGAAACCGCCACAGCACTGGTGCTGGATGGCGGCGATTTCACGCACCAGGTGGCTGAGCCGGTCGTGGCAGGACGGCAGACCCGGTGCCAGGAGATAGGCCGCCTCGCCCAGAAGGAGGCGTTCCGTTCCTGTGTCGTTCCCCTGCGGGGGCCGACGATAGACACACAGAAAGGGCAGATGACGGTCGATGTGAATACGGCCCCAGGGAGACAGGCGGCGGCGCAAGAGACCACCCCCCTGGACGATCTTCAGCCATTGACGCAACTGCTCCGGCCGGAGCGGACAGGGCTGGCGGGACGGCGCGGGCATCAAGGGCCGGCCCCACATGTCATGGCGGCCGTGCCCTGGCGGTATCCATCCTGCGTGCGCCCTACCCGTGATGTGTGCATTTGTCTGTCAACTCCACCTGGCGGGACGGGGCTCTGCCAATATCCATGCGCTTGGTGATACTATAGCAGGAACGCGAAGCAGGCAGGAGGTGTCATGAGCGGCTACACGCGGATATTGGTGGCGGTGGATTTTTCTCCTGCGGCGGAGATCGTGGGTCGGCGGGCCGTGGAAATGGCCCGGCGTCATGACGCCGTTCTGCATCTGGTCCATGTGGTGGATTATCTCATGCCGCTGGGCTTTGCCGACGACTTCACGCCCTCGCCGGCAGTGATGGTGGATGAAGAAGCGCTGCTGGAACAGGGCAGGAAATCCCTGCATCGCTATGCCGAAAAGCTGGGCTGCGCCGATGTGAGCCAGAGCGTGGTGCTGGGTGCGCCTAAACAGGAAATCGTGCGTCTCGCGCGTGAGATCCCATGCGACCTCATTGTGATCGGCTCTCACGGCCGCCATGGCCTGGCCCGACTGCTGGGTTCCACCGCCCGGGCCGTGCTCAACGACGCGCCCTGCGATGTGCTCGCGGTGCGCATCGGAGAAGAGGGAGAGACAGACAAAATCAAGCGGGGCTGAGGGTGAAGGCGGTACAACGCATGCTGCAGGATATCGAGTGGGAGCTGCGCTATACCAGCGACCTGATCGGCCGCCGCACCTTGAGCCCCCGCACCCTGGACGCCTTGCGCAGCGTGCCCCGCCACAAGTTCGTGCCCGATCATCTGCGCGATCACGCCTATGACAACTGTCCCCTGGAGATCAGCAAGGGTCAGACCATCTCCCAGCCGTATATCGTGGCAGTGATGACCGAACTCCTGGAGCTGGATCCGGAGGACGTGGTCCTGGAGGTGGGCACCGGTTCCGGTTATCAGGCCGCCGTGTTGTCACGGCTGGTGAAACAGGTCTACACCATCGAAATCATCCCCGACCTGGGGCAGCGGGCGGCTGACCTGCTCGAAGCGCTGGGTTATGACAATGTCACGGTGCGCATCGGCGACGGCCACCAGGGATGGCCCGAGCATGCCCCCTACGATGCCATCATCGTCACGGCGGCTGCTTCCCGCATCCCCCCGGCCCTGCTGGAACAATTGGCCACCGGCGGCCGCATGATCATTCCCGTGGGACCGCCCTACCATACCCAGGAACTGGTGCTGGTGGAGAAGATGGCCGGCGGCGAGATCCGGAAGCGCCATGTTCTGCCCGTGGCCTTCGTCCCCATGACCGGCGAGGAAGCCGCCCTGGCGGTCGACGAGTGAGGCATGAATCAAGACGGCAGGGTTTTCTGTCATCTGTCCTCTGCCTTCCGTCCTCCGTCCTCTGACACGAACAACAGGTCACAATGTATTTCATCCAGCAGCGCTTCCAGGCGCTGTTGTTCTGTTCTGGGCATGGTGGAAAGGATCGCTGCACCGGTGATGAGGATATCCCCTCCCGCGGCGGCCACGGCCTGCGCCACCGTGGTGGCCCTGAGATCTTCCAGATGCTGGAAGCGGGGCGTGAGTCCTGCCGGTCGCAGGAGTTCACGGACCGTCTCTTCGTGGCGCGCCTGCTGCGACTTCTCTGCCGGCGGCAGCAGGACATGCAGGCACGCATCGGTCCGTCCCGCCAGTTGCGCCGCCAGCAGGACGCCGTGACGGCTGGCAGGACTGCCATCGTAGAACAGCACGACGGGGCGCTGGAGACGGCGCGGTCGGCCCCGCTTCAAGACGGCGCAATGGCAGCGGGTCAGCACTTGCGTGGAAAGCCCCTCCTCCGGTTCCCTGCCCCGGGTCGTGACGATGGTGCGCCCATACTCACTGAGCACCACCAGGTCGGCCTGCAGCGCGGAATCCAGCAGTTCTTCCAGGATGTCGCCGCGGCGCACCTGGAATGACCAGTGAATGCGTGCCCGTTCGGCGCAGCATGCGAGATGCCGTTTCATGGCTTCCGCCCGGGCACGCAGGCTGCGTTCCATGTCGGCGGGATCCAGGGTCCGGCTGCGCACGCTGCCCGGAACCAGTTCCCGGGCGAAGGGCAGCGCCGCCAGACGCAGGAGATTGATGTCTTCGACGAACAGGCCGACCACCTCGGCCTGCAGACGCGCGGCCAGTTCCGCTGCCGTCTCCAGTGCCGTCTCGGCTTCAGCAGAGGCATCCAGCGCCACCAGGATGCGACGCACGCGGTGGAACCCGGTATGAAACTCAGTCATGAGAGGCCTCGTGTTCGCCTGCAGTCCTGGTGTATTCCTGGCGGATACGGGTCAGTTCATCCAGGCGCTCGGCGACCCGGTGGTTGACACTGCCATCGGGAAAGCGACCTTCGGCATCCGGGACCCCCGCCGTCTGCCCGGTGAGCAGTTCAATGGCCTCGTCCACCGTGCTCACGGGATAGATCGCGAACAGACCGGCGCGCACTGCCTCCACCACATCTTCCCGCAGCATGAGGTGGACGACATTGGACCGGGGGATGAGCACACCGTGCCGCCCGTTGAGGCCGCGCTCGCGGCAGATGTCGAAAAAGCCCTCGATCTTTTCGTTGACACCGCCGATGGCCTGCACCTGTCCGTGCTGGTTGACTGAGCCGGTCACCGCCAGGGACTGGCGGATGGGCACCCGTGCCAGGGAAGAAATCAGGGCGCACAGCTCTGCCACCGAGGCGCTGTCGCCTTCCACCATGCCATAGGACTGCTCGAACACCAGGCTGGCGGACAGGGAGAGGGGCTGATCGGCGGCGTAGCGGGCGGCGAGAAAAGAAGACAGGATGAGCACGCCCTTGGAATGAATGGCGCCGCCCAGTTCCACTTCCCGTTCGATGTCGATCACCTCGCCCTCGCCGAGGCGGGTATTGGCGGTGATGCGCGTGGGACGTCCGAAGGCGAAATTGCCCAGCTGAATCACGGACAGCCCATTGATCTGGCCGACGCGCTCGCCTTCGGTGTCGATGAGCAC
>JALSIC010000041.1 GCA_026981935.1 Gammaproteobacteria bacterium | reverse complement strand
GTCATTTCGACCTCTTTCCCCTGTCATTTCGACCGAAGGGAGAAATCTTGCCCCATTGCCTCCAGATTCCTCGCTACGCTCGAAATGACAGGAATACTGTCATTTCCCGCTGCGCTCGAAATGACAGGGTAAGGGAGATGGCGGGGGGTGAAATGACAGGGTAAGGGTCGTGACGACCGAACATGATAGGTATTGTTGTCGGGTCGATAATATCTCAAGATGCCCGGCGAGCCGCATGCGCATGGTATTTCGAGACAGGTTCTAGTATAGTGTTATTGATGCGCATACCTTTTTCAGGCTTTTCTTCCCACAGCGGGGCCTTCGGCCACGCTGCCTTGCTGTACCTGCTGCTGCCCGCGGGCAGCAGATAACCGACCCTTTACTTCTTCACTCACTCGATACGGACCGCGCCTCCGGATGGCCTGGGACCTGCGGCGCGGCATACTGCGGGTTTCATGGTTGAATGGACAGGGTCTGGGCTGTTGGTGTGCCGGTTCGGCAGGTTGGGCAGCCTGGATGAAGCGCTGCAAGAGCGGAATCCAGGAAACCGGACGGCAAAACCTATGTCCCCGGATTACGTTCCACTCCATCCGGGCTACACATTTTGTATGGACAATGATGAGGCCATTATATCTGTTTTGTACCGCCCGGCAGGTCGGTTACACTGGTTTTCTTACGGGAGCATGTCATGAATACGAAAGACAGGTTGATCATCTTCGATACCACCCTGCGTGACGGGGAGCAGAGCCCGGGGGCCTCCATGACCCGGGAGGAGAAGGTGCGCATCGCCAAGGCCCTGGAACGGATGCGGGTGGATGTCATCGAGGCGGGTTTCCCCATCGCGAGTCCCGGCGATTTCGAGGCGGTAGAGGCGGTGGCCCGGGCGGTACGGGAGAGCCGGGTCTGCGGCCTGGCGCGGGCCCTGGAACGTGACATCGATCGCGCCGGCGAGGCCCTCAAGTCCGCGGCGGCGCCGCGCATCCACACCTTCATCGCCACCTCGCCCATCCACATGCAGATGAAGCTGCGCATGACGCCGGAGCAGGTGCTGGAACAGGCGGTCTGGGCGGTGCGCCATGCCCGGCGTTATACCGACGACGTGGAGTTTTCCCCCGAGGATGCCGGGCGTTCCGAGATCGATTTTCTGTGCCGTGTCCTGGAGGCGGTGATCGAGGCCGGTGCCGGTACGGTCAATATCCCGGATACCGTGGGCTACAACGTGCCGGAGCAGTTCGGTGCCCTGATCCGGGAGTTGCGGGAGCGGGTACCCAATTCCGACCGGGCGGTATTCTCGGTACACTGCCACAACGATCTGGGCCTCGCGGTGGCCAATTCCCTGTCCGCGGTGATGAACGGCGCCCGCCAGGTGGAATGCACCATCAACGGACTGGGAGAGCGGGCCGGCAATGCCGCTCTGGAGGAGGTGGTGATGGCGGTGCGTACCCGCCAGGACCTCTTTCCCTGCGACACGGGCCTGGATACCACGCAGATCGTGCCCACCAGCCGCCTGGTGTCCGGCATCACCGGTTTTCCCGTGCAGCCCAACAAGGCCATCGTCGGTGCCAATGCCTTTGCGCACGAGTCGGGGATCCATCAGGATGGCGTGCTCAAGAACCGGGAGACCTACGAGATCATGCGCGCCCAGGACGTGGGCTGGAGCGCCAACCGCATGGTGCTGGGCAAGCACTCGGGGCGCAATGCCTTTCGCACCCGCCTCAAGGAACTGGGCATCGTGTTCGGCTCCGAGGAGGAACTCAACGAGGCCTTCGCCCGCTTCAAGGACCTCGCGGACAAGAAACACGAGATCTATGACGAGGATCTGCAGGCCCTGGTCACGGATGCCAATCTCGCCGCCGAGAACGAGCGCCTCAAGCTGGTGGCCTTGCGGGTCTGTTCGGAGACCGGCGAAAAGCCCGTGGCCGATGTCACCCTGTGGTTCGATGGCGGCGAGAGCAAGGTGAGCGCCGCGGGCAGCGGGCCGGTGGACGCCACTTTCAAGGCCATCGACTCGTTGGTGAACAGCGGCACCGAGCTGCAGCTCTATTCCGTCAACGCCATCACCAGCGGCACCGATTCCCAGGGCGAGGTGACGGTGCGCCTGGAAAAGGCGGGGCGCATCGTCAACGGCCAGGGCGCCGACACGGATATCGTGATCGCCTCCGCCAAGGCCTACATCAATGCCCTCAACAAGATCCTGGAGCCGGCGGAACGCTCCCATCCGCAGGTATGATTCCGATAGGTTCAGGGGACCGGGGTTGAAGTTCCGATAAGCAATGCGTGAGGGGAAGGGTCCGGAGGTGGCATTATCGAAGCGGCAGCGCCAGTGCCTCGATATCATGGGTATCCCCGTATGGTCGCTGCGCACGCCGCCTGCGCCGCGGGCAGCGGGGATTTCCCGGGCCGGGACCGTGAGCGATCCCCGCCCGGCCTTGCCTGCGGAGGGCGGACCCGATGGCGAGGCGGGGGCGGTTTCCACGCTGGGCTGGGAGGCCCTGGAGGCCCGGGTCGCCGCCTGCACCCTCTGTGAACTGCACAGGACGCGCACCCGGACCGTGTTCGGCGTCGGGAATCGCTCGGCGGAGTGGATGATCATCGGCGAGGCACCGGGTGCGGACGAAGACCGGCAGGGCGAGCCTTTCGTGGGCCGTGCCGGCCAGTTGCTCAACGAGATGCTCCTTGCCGTCGGACTGAAGCGCGAGGCCGTGTACATCGCCAACATCCTCAAGTGCCGGCCGCCCAGCAACCGGGACCCGCGGCCCGAGGAGGTGGCAAGCTGCGAGCCCTATCTGCAGCGTCAGGTGAGCCTGGTTGCGCCGCGCCTCATTCTCGCCGTGGGGCGGGTCGCCGCGCAGAACCTGCTCAAGACCGACACCCCCATCGGGGCCATGCGCGGCCGGCAGTATCACTATGGAGAGGCGCGCATTCCCGTGGTGGTGACCTATCATCCGGCCTATCTGCTGCGCTCCCCCCGGGAAAAGCGCAAGGCATGGGAAGATCTCAAGTTCGCCATGCAGGTCTACGAGGCCCGCCAGAAAGCATGCCGGAAAGCCTGCCGGGAAACACAGGGGGAGGGGACGTGAACGCGGTCAGCAGGGAAGACGCAGGGCCCGGGGCGCGCGCGGATTTTCGTTTCCGCCCCATGGTGGAGGCGGATCTGCCCGCGGTGCTGGCCATCGAGGAACAGGCCTACGAGTTCCCCTGGACACCGGGCATATTCCGCGACTGCCTGCGTCTCGGTTATCACTGTTACGTCATCGCGGGCGAGGCCGGCATCGCGGGTTACGGCATCCTCTCCATCGGCGCGGGCGAGTCCCACGTGCTCAATCTCTGCATCCATCCCCGCCATCGCCGTCAGGGACTGGGCAGCGCCCTGTTGCGTTTCCTCATGGCCAAGGCGCGCGCGGCACGGGTGGACTGCATCCTGCTCGAAGTCAGGCCCTCCAATGCGGCCGCCATCCGCCTCTATCGCCGCCTGGGCTTCAACGAGGTGGGTCTGCGCAAGGATTACTATCCCGCCGCCTGTGGGCGGGAGGATGCCCTGTTGTTTGCCTGTGAATTCACGTGAGAGCGGACGCCTGCGCGCCGGGGATATACGCGGCCGGTGGCCGCGCCTGCCGGGGGGCGGGAAACCGCAGGCGCGTCGCCTCGGCGCGAAGGGATGTCGAAGGGATGTACGGGCCGAGGCGTTTCACGCCAGCTTTTTGTACCTGATCCGGTGCGGCTGTTCGGCGTCGGCACCCAGGCGGCGCAGGCGGTCGGCCTCGTAGTCGGCATAGTTGCCCTCGAACCATTCCACGTGGCTGTTGCCCTCGAAGGCGAGGATGTGGGTGGCGATGCGGTCCAGGAACCAGCGGTCGTGGGAGATGACCACGGCACAGCCGGGGAAGGCCAGCAGGGCCTCTTCCAGGGCCCGCAGGGTTTCCACGTCCAGGTCGTTGGTGGGTTCGTCCAGGAGCAGGACATTGCCGCCGCTCTTGAGGAGCTTGGCGAGGTGCACCCGGTTGCGCTCGCCGCCCGACAGTTCGCCGATGCGTTTCTGCTGATCCGGCCCCTTGAAGTTGAACCGGGCGCAGTAGGCCCGGGAAGGCGTTTCGTAATTGCCGACGGTGATGATGTCCTGGCCGTCCGAGATTTCTTCCCACACGGTCTTGCTGTCGTCCAGCGCATCGCGGCTCTGGTCCACGCAGGCGATTTTGACCGTCTCGCCGATGCGGATCTCGCCGGCGTCGGGGCGTTCCCGGCCGGTGAGCATGCGAAAGAGCGTGGTCTTGCCCGCGCCGTTGGGGCCGATGATGCCCACGATGCCGCCCGGGGGGAGATTGAAGCTGAGCCCGTCGATGAGCAGGCGGTCACCAAAGCCCTTGCGCAGGTCCCTGGCTTCGATGACCAGGTCACCGAGACGGGGCCCCGGCGGGATGTAGATCTCCTGGGTCTCGTTGCGCCGCTGCACCTCCTGGCGGCTCAGTTCCTCGAAGCGGGCGAGGCGGGCCTTGCTCTTGGCGTGGCGCCCCTTGGGATTGCTGCGCACCCATTCCAGTTCCGCCTTCATCGCGCGCTGCCGGGCGCTCTCCTGGCGCTCCTCCAGTTCCAGGCGCCTTTCCTTCTGTTCCAGCCAGGAAGAGTAGTTGCCTTCCCAGGGGATGCCGTGTCCGCGGTCGAGTTCCAGGATCCAGCCGGCGACGTTGTCGAGGAAGTAGCGGTCGTGGGTGATGGCGACCACCGTACCCGGAAAGTCGTGCAGGAAGCGCTCCAGCCAGGCCACGGATTCGGCATCCAGGTGGTTGGTGGGCTCGTCCAGAAGCAGCATGTCGGGGCTGGACAGGAGCAGGCGGCACAGGGCGACGCGGCGGCGCTCGCCTCCCGAGAGCCGGGTGACATCGGCATCCCAGGGCGGCAGGCGCAGGGCGTCCGCCGCGACCTCCAGCTTGCGGTCCAGGTTGTGGGCGTCGGCGGCCTGGATGATGTTTTCCAGGCGGGCCTGTTCCGTGGCCAGGGCGTCGAAGTCGGCGTCCGGCTCGGCATAGGCGGCATAGATTTCTTCGAGGCGTTGCTGGGCGGTCTTGATTTCGGCGAGCCCCTCTTCCACGTTGCCGCGCACGTCCTTGGCGGGATCCAGTTGCGGTTCCTGGGGCAGGTAGCCGATGCGGATGCCGGGCTGGGGCCGCGCCTCGCCCTCGTAGTCCTGGTCCACGCCGGCCATGATGCGCAGCAGCGTGGACTTGCCTGCCCCGTTCAGGCCCAGGACGCCGATCTTGGCGCCGGGAAAAAAGGACAGGGAGATGTCTTTGAGGATGATGCGCTTGGGGGGGACCACCTTGGTCACCCCGTTCATGGTGAAGATGTATTGGGCCATGGGTGTACTGGTCGTTGCGGTGAAGTTCGAGATCGTATCCGTATGTATCCCGGTTGTGCCGGGTTGTGCCGGGTTGTGCCGGGTTGTATCTGGGGGCAAAGCATAGCATATTCTTTACCGGTGGAAGGCTGGAAAGGAACGGGCGGGCAGCGCAGGCGGATGGTGACATGGCCGGAGCAGGTGGAACCAAGGGGGTGACCAGTCTGGGGGCGCTGCGCACCCTGGGTGACTGGATCCGCTGGACCGCCGCGCGACTGGACGAAGCAGGGGTCTGCTGCGGACACGGCATGGCGGATACCCTGGACGAGGCCGCCTATCTCGTGCTCCATGCGCTGGGCCTGCCCCCCGAGGTGCCGCCGCCGGTCTACGATACGACCCTCACCGCCGCCGAGGAGGCGGCGGTGCAGACCCTTGTGCGGCGCCGCGTCGAGGAGCGCCGTCCCGCGGCCTACCTGACCCAGGAGGCCTGGTTCTGCGGCCTGCGTTTCTACGTGGACGAGCGGGTGCTGGTGCCCCGGTCTCCCATTGCCGAACTCATCGAGGAGAATTTCGCCCCCTGGCTGGGCGAGGAGCGCGAGGTCCGGCGCATCCTCGATCTGGGGACAGGCAGCGGCTGTATTGCGATTGCCTGCGCCTATGCCTTCCCCGATGCCGTGGTGGACGCGGTGGACATCTCCACCGATGCCCTGGCCGTGGCACGCCACAACATCCGGCGCCACCGGCTCATGGAACGGGTCTTCCCCGTGCACTCCGATCTTTTCGCGGCGCTGAAGGGCCGTCGATACGACCTCATCGTCAGCAATCCGCCGTATGTGAGCGAGGCCGAGATGGAGACCCTGCCCCGGGAGTATGGACACGAACCGGCGCAGGGCCTGGTGGCCGCCCACGACGGCCTGGAATTCGCCCTGCGCATCCTGGAGGGCGCGCCTGCTCATCTGCGCCAGGACGGCATCCTGGTGGTGGAGGTGGGCGCGGGACGTGCACCCCTGGAGCGGCGCCTGCCGACCCTGCCCTTCGTCTGGCTGGAGTTTCGCCGGGGCGGCGAGGGGGTCTTTCTCCTCACGGCCGAGGACCTGGCCGCGCATCGCCAGGCAATCCTGGAGGCCTGCCGGGGTATCTAGCCACGCCACAAACCCCCTATAATGCCCGAAAGCAGTCAGGGGAAATCAGTCCATGGACCAATCACTCGTTTTCGACATCGATCTCATTCGCCGCTATGACAAGAGCGGCCCCCGCTATACGTCCTACCCGACGGCGGTACAGTTTCACGAGGGTTTCGGGGAGGCGGACTACCGGGCCTGCGCGGCGGCCACCCACGACGAGCCGCTGCTCCGGCCCCTGTCCCTGTATTTTCACATCCCCTTCTGCGACACCCTCTGTTTCTACTGCGCCTGCAACAAGATCGCCACCAAGAACCGGGCCCATGCCGTGCCCTACCTGGAGGACCTGCACCGGGAGATTGCCCTGCAGGGCGCGCTCTTCGACCGCGGCCGTGTCGTGGAGCAGCTGCACTGGGGTGGTGGGACACCCACCTTCATCAGTCACGAACAGATGGCGGCCCTCATGGGGCAGACCCGTCGCCATTTCACGCTGCGCGACGACGATGGCGGCGAATATTCCATCGAGATCGACCCCCGCGAGGTCCAGCCGGACACCATCCGCTTTCTCCGCGACCTGGGTTTCAACCGCATGAGCATGGGGGTGCAGGACTTCGATGTCCGTGTCCAGCGGGCGGTAAACCGCATCCAGACCGAGGAACAGACCTTTGCGGTGCTGGCACAGGCCCGTGAGGCGGGTTTCAAGTCGGTGAGCGTGGATCTCATCTATGGCCTGCCTTTCCAGAGCGTGGACAGTTTCGGCCGCACCGTGGAGAAGGTCATCGCCGCAGGTCCCGACCGCCTCTCGGTGTTCAACTATGCCCACCTGCCGGAGCTGTTCAAGCCCCAGCGTCGCATCAAGGCCGAAGACCTGCCGGCGCCGGCGGAGAAGCTGGCCATCCTGCAGCAGACCATCGAGCAGCTGACCGCGGCGGGTTACGTCTACATCGGCATGGACCATTTCGCCCGCCCCGACGACGAGCTGGCGGTGGCACAGCGGGAGGGCAGCCTGTATCGCAACTTCCAGGGCTATTCCACCCATGCCGAATGCGATCTCGTCGGGCTGGGCGTGACGGCCATCAGCATGGTGGGGCCCAGCTATGCCCAGAACGTCAAGGAGACCGGCGATTACCGGCGTCTGCTGGGGGAGGGCAGGCTGCCCCTGTACCGGGGGATCCGGCTCGATGGGGACGATCTCTTGCGTCGTGAGGTCATCACCCGGCTCATCTGTAATTTCGAGCTGGATTTCGCCGCCATCGAGGCCGCGCACGGCATCGTCTTCCGGGACTATTTCGCTGACGAGCTGGAATCACTGCAGGGGATGGCCGCCGATGGCCTGCTGCGCCTGGAGCCGGGCGTCATCCGGGTCAACCCCGCCGGGCGGCTGCTCATCCGCAACATCTGCATGGTGTTCGACAGATATCTGCGGGAGAGGCAGTCCCCGCAGCGTTTCTCCAGGGTCATCTGAGCCATGTCGGGCAGCAGTATCGGCAAACTCTTTACCGTCACCACCTTCGGCGAGAGCCACGGTCCGGCCCTGGGCTGTATCGTCGATGGCTGTCCCCCGGGGCTTGCGCTGAGCGAACAGGACCTGCAACGGGATCTGGACCGGCGCAAGCCGGGACAGTCCCGGCACACCACGCAGCGGCGGGAGAGCGATCGCGTGGAGATTCTCTCCGGCGTGTTCGAGGGGCGCACCACAGGGACGCCCATCGGGCTCCTCATCCACAACGTGGACCAGCGTTCCAAGGATTACAGCGAGATCATGGACCGCTTCCGTCCGGGCCATGCCGACTACACCTACCAGCAGAAATACGGTTTCCGCGACTACCGGGGCGGGGGGCGTGCCTCGGCGCGTGAGACGGCCATGCGGGTGGCCGCAGGCGCAATCGCCAAGAAATACCTGCGCGAGCGCTACGGGGTCCTCGTCCGCGGTTACCTCGCCCAGCTGGGGCCCATTCGCGCCGAGGCCTTCGACTGGGACGAGGTGGAACGCAATCCCTTCTTCTGTCCCGATGCCGCCAAGGTGCCGGAGATGGAAGCCTACATGGATGCCCTGCGCAAGGAGGGCAACTCCATCGGAGCCCGCATCAACGTGGTGGCCACCGGTGTGCCGCCGGGCTGGGGGGAGCCGGTGTTCGACCGCCTGGATGCCGATATTGCCCGCGCCCTCATGAGCATCAATGCCGTCAAGGGGGTGGAAATCGGCGCCGGATTCGCCTGCGTGGAACAGAAGGGCACCGAACATCGCGACGAGATCACGCCGGCGGGTTTTCTCAGCAATCACGCGGGCGGCGTGCTGGGCGGGATATCCAGCGGGCAGGACATCGTGGCCAGTATCGCCCTCAAGCCCACCTCGAGCCTGCGCCTGCCCGCGCGCACCATCGACCTTCAAGGCAGGCCGGTGGAGGTGGTGACCAAGGGGCGTCACGATCCCTGCGTGGGGATCCGCGCCACGCCCATTGCCGAGGCCATGCTGGCCATCGTGCTCATGGACCACATGCTGCGCCACCGGGCGCAGAACGCGGACGTCTCTTCCCCGACACCCGTGGTCCCCCCGTCGGCCTGACGGTCATGATGCGGCGCGGGGAGGGCGGCGGGCGCCTGCCATGCAGGGCCACGGGCATCGGGGGCGATGTATAAGCGTCTCGCCTTTTTCTATTTCAGTTACTTCGCCGCGCTGGGGGCGCTGATCCCTTACTGGGGGCTGTATCTCAAGTCCCTGGGTTTCGAGGCCGGTCACATCGGCACCCTGGTGGCGGTGCTCATGGGGACCAAGATCGTCGCGCCGTATCTGTGGGGCTGGCTTGCGGACCATAGCGGCCGGCCCGTGCTCATCGTGCGCCTGGCTTCCGCTGCGGCCCTCATCGCCTTTGCCGGCGTCTTCCTGGGCCAGGGTTTCTGGTGGCTGGCCCTGGTGACGGCGGTGTTCAGCTTCTTCTGGAATGCGGCCCTGCCCCAGTTCGAGGCCCATACTCTGGCCGTACTGGGACCGGCGGTGCATCGCTACAGCATGATCCGGCTGTGGGGCTCGGTGGGTTTCATCCTGGCGGTGGTGGGGCTGGGCTTTCTGCTCCAGCGCCAGGGTGCGGCGGTGCTGCCCGCCGTGCTGCTGGTCCTGTTCTCGGCCATTGCGTTGAGCAGCCTGGGTGTGCGGGAACGGCCGGGCACGGAGCACGCGGAGGATGCCGGTTCCATCTTCACGGTGCTGCGGCGTCCCGAGGTCGCAGGACTCCTGCTGGTGTGTTTTCTCATGCAGCTCTCCCATGGTCCCTACTACACCTTCTATAGCATCTATCTGGAGGACCATGGCTACAGCCGCGGCGTGATCGGGCAGCTGTGGGCCCTGGGCGTGGTCGCCGAGATCGGCGTCTTCCTGCTCATGCACCGGCTGCTGCCCCGCTACGGGGTCCGCCGTCTGCTCCTCGTCAGCCTGTGGCTCACCACCCTGCGCTGGCTGCTGCTGGCGGGGTTCGTGGCGCTGCCCGCCGTCATGGTCGTCGCCCAGTTGCTGCACGCAGCCAGCTTCGGTCTCTACCATGCCGTGGCCATAGCCATGATCCATCGCTATTTTCGCGGCCGGCGCCAGGGACGTGGACAGGCGCTCTACAGCAGCCTCAGTTTCGGCGCCGGCGGTGCCCTGGGCAGCTTTGCCAGCGGTTATCTCTGGGAAAGCGCCGGCGGCGCGCTGACCTACGGATCTGCCGCTGTGGTGAGCAGCCTGGCGGCGGTCATCGCCTGGCGCGTGACAGGGTCACGGGACGGCAGGGGCAAGGTTTGACGCCATCGTCACTGGGGCGTATCATCCCCTCCCTTGAAATGAGAGCGCTGCGTCGCTGAGCGAGGGGGTGGGGACGCCAACGGGGTATAGCGCAGTCTGGTAGCGCGCCAGCTTTGGGAGCTGGATGTCGGGGGTTCGAATCCCTCTACCCCGACCACATCGATGCCGTTGACGCTCCCTCGATGCCGGTGCCTGATGCCGGTGCCTGATGCCGGTGAAGGAAGCCCCGTACGCAGCGCTCGTCGCCTGGCAGGCGAAGGGGGCATCCAAGCATGCGCCCGTAGCTCATCTGGATAGAGCATCGGCCTTCTAAGCCGAGGGTAGCAGGTTCGAATCCTGCCGGGCGCGCCAGCACAGGCTGACGGACCAGGAAAGACATGGCCGGGGGCCGTGTCGAACGACCATGGTGGGCGTAGCTCAGTTGGTAGAGCCCCGGATTGTGATTCCGGTTGTCGTGGGTTCGAGTCCCATCGCTCACCCCAAATTGCCCCACGCCACATTGAATTGACTTGGGACATGCCGCCATGTGTTTTTCCCTCCGCAGGCTGCGGGATACATTACTTCACATGGCAGGTGCCCATGGAGGGACAGTTGAATTTTCCCGTCCAGGTGTGTTTCACTGATTGACGCGGGCCGTTAGCTCAGTTGGTAGAGCAGCTGACTCTTAATCAGCGGGTCGTAGGTTCGATCCCTACACGGCCCACCAAAATCCGCATCGTCCATCGTGCGCTCGCCATTTTGTCCTGTCCCATGCTTTCTCTTTTCCCGCTGTCGTACCCTGGGGCCGTTTCTGCAGGGGCCCCGGCGCGGATGCGTCCTGATCTTGTATAATGAGCCCCTGTGGAATTGACACAGGTTGACAAGGGGCGAAAGTGGCGGAATTGGTAGACGCGCTGGTTTTAGGTGCCAGTGGGGCAACCCGTGAGAGTTCGAGTCTCTCCTTTCGCACCATATTGCTGTGAGTCCGGCATGAGGCCACAGGCGGGGGCCGGCTGCAGACCACGGCCGGATCTTGTGTGAAATTTGTGTGAATATTCTGATCGGTTTCATATCTTCGTTTTAAGCCAGAGGTAGCACAATGCAAGTTTCTGTGGAAAGCACCGGTGGTCTCGAACGCCGCATGACCGTGACGATTCCGGCGGAAGAAGTGGAAAAGGCCGTGCAGGATCGTCTCAAGACCCTGAGCCGCAGGGTGAAGTTGAAGGGGTTTCGCCCCGGCAAGGTCCCGTTGAGCGTCATCGCCAGCCATTACGGACCGCAGGTGCGCCAGGAGGTGCTCAGCGAGATCACCCAGAACAGCTTCCGCGAGGCCGTCGCGCAGGAGAAGCTCCAGCTCGCCAGCATGCCCCGCATCGAGCCGCTGCATACCGAGCCGGGCGAGAACTACCAGTATGCGGCTGTCTTCGAGGTCATGTCCCAGTTCGATCTCCTGCCGGTACAGGACATCAAGATAACCCGCCCGGTGGCCGAAGTAACGGAACAGGACGTGGATGCCATGCTGGAAAACCTCCGGCGTCAGCGCGCCCGATGGCAGGACGTGGAGCGCCCTGCACGGAACGAGGACCGTCTCATCATCGATTATCGCGGTACCGTCGAAGGGGAGCCGTTTCCCGGCAACGAAGGGCAGCAGGTGCCGCTGGTCCTGGGCTCCGGACGGTTCATTGCAGGCTTCGAGGATCAACTGCAGGGTGTGAAGGCCGGCGAGGACGTGACGGTGGAGGTCACCTTCCCCGACGACTATCATGCCACCGAGGTGGCGGGCAGGCAGGCACGCTTCGAGGTGCATGTGCACAGCGTGGCGGAGTCCGTGCTGCCGGAGATGGACGAGGAATTCGTGCGCAGCTACGATGTCGCCGACGGCACGCTGGAGAGCCTGCGTCGCGAGGTGCGCAAGAGCATGGAGGACGAGCTGCGGCAGGCTGTCCGGGAGCGGGTCAAGGAGCAGGTGATGGACGAGCTGCTGGCGGCCAATCCCATCGAGCTGCCCCGGGCGCAGGTCGAACAGCAGATCGGGCGTCTCATGGCCCGCACCCGCGAGACCTTGCAGCGCCAGGGGGTCGATTCCGCCGGGCTCGAACTGGACCGCAGCATGTTCGAGGAGGAGGCGCGCAAGCGGGTGGCCCTGGGGCTGCTGACCGCGGAAATCGTCAGGCAGCAGAATCTCACGGCCGAGCCGGATCAGGTGCGCGCCAAGGTGGAATCCCTGGCGGCGGCCTATGATGATCCGGACGAGGTGGTGCGCTGGTATTATGCCGATGCCGCACGGCTGGCCGATATCGAGTCCCTGGTGCTGGAAGACGCCGTGGTGGACTGGGTCCTGGGTCAGGCCCAGGTGACCGACGAGCCCACCACCTTCGAGGCACTGATGAAAGACCGGCGAAGCTAGGCGTCTGTCGGACTTAGGGCTGAGCTGCTGCGCTGGTGGGAGAGCGGTCCGAATCTTCCCGATTTCTCGTTGCGTAGCCCCACCATGCTCGCTACGATCGCCTGAATCCGATAGACTCCCGGTCCAAACCGATTGAAAAGGAAGGAAATACTTCAGGGCATGTCAAGACTGAAAATGAGATTCGAATACCGGTATAATTAAAGGACGCTGAGCGAATGACCGATAGGACAAGACAGAATGGGGCGCGAGGGACAACTGCTATGAATCTGGTGCCGATGGTTGTGGAGCAGTCGTCGCGGGGCGAGCGCGCCTATGATATTTTCTCCCGCCTGCTCAAGGAGCGCGTCATCTTCCTGGTAGGGCCGGTGGAAGATCACATGGCGAATCTGGTGGTTGCGCAGATCCTGTTTCTCGAATCCGAGAATCCCGACAAGGACATCCACCTCTACATCAATTCCCCCGGCGGTTCGGTGAGTGCCGGGCTTTCCATCTATGACACCATGCAGTTCGTCAAGCCGGACATCAGCACCATGTGCGTGGGCCAGGCCGCCAGCATGGGTGCCCTGCTGCTCGCCGGCGGCGCCAAGGGCAAGCGTTATGCGCTGCCCCATGCGCGGATCATGATCCACCAGCCGCTGGGGGGATTCCAGGGACAGGCTACCGACATCGACATCCATGCCCGGGAGATTCTGCGTACCCGGGATCGTTTGAACGAAATCCTGGTCAAACATACAGGGCAACCCATGGAAAAGATCCAGGCCGACACCGACCGGGACTTTTTCATGTCCGCTGCAGAGGCGGTGGAGTATGGCCTGATCGATCAGGTCATGTCGCACCGCTGAGGCGTGCCGGATTCGGCGGGCGGATGCGGCAGAGGCCCTGGCCGGGGCGGTCGGTGGCCTGAATCAAATCCATGAAAACTGGCAGGAAAGGTTATGAGCGACGACAGGCACAACAAGGGCGGTGATGGAGACAAGGGTGACAAGCTCCTGTACTGTTCTTTCTGCGGCAAGAGTCAGCACGAGGTGCGCAAGCTCATCGCGGGGCCTTCGGTATTCGTCTGCGACGAGTGCGTGGAGCTGTGCAACGACATCATCCGCGAGGAGGTGCAGGAGAAGTCCGCGGCGCTGAAAGGCAGCAAGCTGCCGACGCCCCAGGAGATCAATGCCATTCTCGACGAGTATGTCGTGGGCCAGGCCCAGGCCAAGAAGGTGCTGTCGGTCGCCGTCTACAACCACTACAAGCGGCTCGAGGCGGGCGTCAAGAAAGATGACGTGGAGCTGTCCAAGAGCAACATCCTCCTCATCGGCCCCACGGGCTGCGGCAAAACCCTCCTGGCGGAGACCCTGGCGCGGCTGCTCAACGTGCCCTTCACCATCGCCGATGCCACCACCCTCACGGAGGCGGGCTACGTGGGCGAGGACGTGGAGAACATCATCCAGAAGCTGCTGCAGAAATGCGATTACGACGTGGAGAAGGCCCAGAGCGGGATCGTCTATATCGACGAGATCGACAAGATCTCCCGCAAGTCGGACAATCCCTCCATCACGCGCGATGTCTCCGGCGAAGGCGTGCAGCAGGCCCTGCTCAAGCTCATCGAGGGCACCATCGCCTCGGTGCCGCCCCAGGGCGGGCGCAAGCATCCCCAGCAGGAATTCCTCCAGGTGGATACGTCCAACATCCTGTTCATCTGCGGGGGTGCCTTCGCCGGCCTGGACAAGATCATTCGCGACCGTTCCGAGAAGGGGGGCATAGGTTTTTCCGCCGAGGTCAAGACCAAGGACGAGCAGAAGAACGTGGGCGAGCTGCTCCACTCGGTGGAACCCGAGGATCTCATCAAGTATGGACTGATTCCGGAATTCGTCGGCCGCCTGCCGGTGGTGGCCACCCTGGACGAGCTGGACGAGGAAGCCCTGGTGCGCATTCTCACCGAGCCCAAGAACGCCCTGACCAAGCAGTTCGCCAAGTTGTTCGAGATGGAGAACTGCGAGCTGGAGTTTCGCGAAGATGCCCTGCGCGCCGTGGCGCGCAAGGCCATGGAACGCAAGACCGGTGCCCGTGGCCTGCGTTCCATACTGGAACATGTCCTGCTGGACACCATGTATGAACTCCCATCCCTGGAGAAGGTCGCCAAGGTGGTGATCGATGCCAGTGTGATCGAAGGTGAATCCGATCCTATCCTGATCTACGAAGGCGGAGAGAAGCAATTAACGCTGAGCGGCAAGGACTGAATCAGCCGGTCTGCCCCGGCGCCTGCTCAAGGCAGGCGCCGTCTCCGATCTCCATTCCCGCCGCCGAGGAGCGGCCGTTGCTTGAAAGCATGCTGACCCACCCTCATATCCATGGGGACCGGTCTTGTCGCGAAAGCCAGTGGACGGGCATTGCCTGACCGGCTTCTGAGCAGTCTTTAACAGAGGAATTCATTATGTCTCAAGGTGAAAACATGCCCGTGATCCAAGACGGGGATCAGAAGATCCTGCCGGTATTGCCGTTGCGGGACGTGGTCGTCTATCCCCACATGGTCATCCCCCTGTTCGTGGGGCGGGAGAAGTCCATCAGGGCGCTCGATACGGCCATCGAGGCCGACAAGCAGATCATGCTGGTGGCCCAGAAGTCCGCGTCCCTGGACGATCCTGCGCCGGACGACATCTACCGCATCGGTACCGTCGCCACCATCCTGCAGTTGCTGAAACTGCCCGACGGCACGGTGAAGGTGCTGGTGGAGGGGCTGGAGCGGGCGCAGATCGTCCAGTTCACCGAAAATGAGGCCCATTTCAGCGCCCAGATCGCAGTGCTGAAATCCATCCCCCCCACCGAGCGCGAAGCCGAGGTATTGGGGCGCTCCATACTGGGCCAGTTCGAGCAATACGTGAAGCTGAACAACAAGGTACCGCCGGAGATCCTGTCGTCGCTCGCGGGCATCGAGGATGTCGGTCGCCTCGGCGACACCATTGCCGCCCACATGACCCTCAAGGTGGAGGAACGCCAGACATTGCTGGAGCTGCTCAACGTGCGCGAGCGCCTGGAAAAGCTCATGGCCATCATGGAATCGGAGCTGGACCTGCTGCAGGTGGAGAAACGCGTGCGCGGCCGGGTGAAGAAGCAGATGGAGAAGAGCCAGCGCGAGTATTATCTCAACGAACAGATGAAGGCCATCCAGAAGGAACTGGGCGAGCTGGAGGACGTGCCCAACGAGATCGAGGAACTGACCCAGAAGATCGAGAAGGCGGGCATGCCCAAGGAGGTCAAGAAGAAGGCCACTTCCGAACTCAACAAGCTGAAGATGATGTCGCCCATGTCCGCCGAGGCGACGGTGGTGCGCAACTACATCGACTGGCTGGTGAACGTGCCGTGGAAGAAACGCACCAAGATCTGCCGCGATCTGGGCAGAGCCGAGGCGGTGCTGGAAGCCGACCACTACGGCCTGGAGAAGGTCAAGGAGCGGATCCTGGAATATCTCGCCGTGCAGCAGCGGGTGGACAAGCTCAAGGGACCCATCCTGTGCCTGGTGGGGCCGCCCGGGGTGGGCAAGACCTCCCTGGGGCGTTCCATCGCGCGCGCCACCAACCGCAAGTTCGTGCGCATGTCCCTGGGCGGCGTGCGGGACGAGGCCGAGATCCGGGGGCACCGGCGGACCTATATCGGTTCCATGCCCGGCAAGATCATCCAGAACCTGGTGAAGGCCGAGTCACGCAATCCCCTGTTCCTGCTGGACGAGATCGACAAGATGGCCATGGATTTCCGCGGTGATCCCGCGGCAGCCCTCCTGGAAGTGCTGGATCCGGAGCAGAACAACGCCTTCAACGATCACTACCTGGAGGTGGACTACGATCTCTCAGACGTGATGTTCGTCTGCACCGCCAACAGCATGAACATTCCGGCACCGCTGCTGGACCGCATGGAGGTGATCCGCCTGTCGGGTTATACCGAGGACGAGAAGGTGCACATCGCGCAGCGCTACCTGATTCCCAAGCAGATCAAGACCAACGGCCTGCGGGATGCGGAACTCTCCATCAGCGAGGGCGCCATCCGCGATATCATCCGTTATTACACCCGCGAGGCCGGCGTGCGCAGCATGGAGCGGGAGATCTCCAAGATCTGCCGCAAGGTGGTGAAGGAGATCCTCCTCAAGTCCGGTCGCAAGCGGGTCGTGGTGACCTCGCGCAATCTCCACAAATACCTGGGTGTCAGGCGCTACCGCTATGGTCTTGCCGAAGAACACGACCAGGTGGGGCACGTGACCGGGCTGGCCTGGACCGAGGCGGGCGGGGATCTTCTCACCATCGAGGCCGCCGTGGTCAAGGGCAAGGGCAAGCTCATGATCACCGGCCAGATCGGCGACGTGATGCAGGAGTCCGTGCAGGCCGCCATGACGGTAGTCCGCAGCCGTGCCGAACGGCTGGATATCGACCCCGATTTTTACCAGAAGCACGATATCCATATCCACGTGCCGGAGGGTGCCATTCCCAAGGATGGCCCCAGCGCCGGTATCGGCATGTGCACGGCGCTGGTTTCGGTGCTGACGGGCATCCCGGTGCGCGCCGATGTCGCCATGACCGGTGAGATCACCTTGCGTGGCGAGGTGCTGCCCATCGGGGGGCTGAAGGAAAAACTGCTGGCGGCGCATCGCGGTGGCATCAAGACCGTCCTGATTCCCGAGGAAAATGTCCGGGACCTGGCCGAGATCCCCAAGAACATCAAGCAACAGATTGAAATCGTTCCCGTCAAGTGGATCGACGAAGTCCTGCAGAAGGCACTCCAGCACATGCCGGAACCGGCCGTGGAAAAAGCCCCAGAGGCGGAGATCGTGGAAAGCAAGCGCGCTGCGAAAACAAAGAAGGGCGGTCATATACGTCCCCACTGAACCTGACAGTTGCATAAAATTCATGCCCCATCGCGTTTTCGTGCTGTGTTTGAAGGTGTTATCTGCGTCGTTGCGGGATTCCCCATGCGGTGACTTCGAGAAATCCCCCTCTCCCTGAGGGAGAGGGAATTTATGCAATGATCAGGTGAATCCTGCCCGGCTGACAGGCAGAGCGAAGCGCATGTGGATGGGCACATGCGCTCTTTTTTTGCGTGCATGCTTGCTTGACAGGGCTTGGAAGCGGTTGGTATAAAGGCGCGAAGTCTTCAGGGAGCAAGCCGATAGTGAGAAAATCCGAATTGATCGAGGCCGTTGCAGCCGCAGCGGATATTTCCAAGGCCGCAGCCGCCAGGGCGGTGGACGGCATGACCCAGGCGATCGCCAAGGCACTGAAGGAGGGGGAAACCGTGACCCTGGTGGGATTCGGTTCCTTCTCCGTGCGCCAGCGGGCGGCGCGCACGGGCCGGAATCCCCAGACGGGGGAGGAGATCAGGATCGAGGCTTCCAGGCAGCCGGTGTTCAAGGCTGGCAAAGCCCTCAAGGATGCCATAAAATAGCCGCCTTCTTGGGTGCTTAGCTCAGCTGGGAGAGCGTCGCCCTTACAAGGCGAAAGTCGGGGGTTCGATTCCCTCAGCACCCACCAAGAAGGCCCAGTTCCGTTGTTTGGAGTGGTAGTTCAGCTGGTTAGAATACCGGCCTGTCACGCCGGGGGTCGCGGGTTCGAGTCCCGTCCACTCCGCCATCCAGCGAGGGTGCGCCACGGGCAGTGTTCCGTGGCGCACCCTTTTTTCAGATGTTGCGACCGATTCCTGACGGCTGCAACAGACAGGCAGCCCGGATGAAGCGTAGCGCAATCCGGGGTGCGGTGTTGCCCCTGTGTGATGGCTCGGAATTCATGCAATGATCAGGTTGGGTCGTTCTCGATAGCGCGATTGCCGGGACTTCGTTGATATGCTCACCTTCATCCGTGACCGTGCCAAGGGTTTTCTTGCGTGGTTCATCTTCATTCTCATCGTCATACCCTTTGCCTTCTGGGGCATCGATTCCTATTTCGAGGGTGGCGGCGATGTCTACGTGGCCAAGGTCAACGACGTGGAGATCCCCGCGCGCAGCTACCAGCGTCTCCTGCTCCAGGAACGCAATTTCCGTCAGCAGGTGCTGGGCGCCGCCCCTGATTCGCCCTTGCTCGACGAAGCCCTGCTCAAGCGCGATGTCCTGGAGCGGCTCATCAACACCGAGGCCGTGGCGCAGGCGGCCCTGGCGTCGGGTTTTCGCATCAGCGACGCGCAACTGCGCAACCAGATCGTCAACAATGCCCAGTTCCAGCGCGACGGCCGCTTCGATCCCCAGTTGTACCGCCGGTTGCTCAACAGCCTGGGTCTGACGGAACCGGCCTACGAGGCGCAACTGCGCCGTGATCTGCTGGTGGCCCAGCTCATGGGCAGCGCCTCGGAGACCGCCTTTGTCACCGCGGCTGAAGAGGATCGCGGCCTGCGTCTTCAGCATCAGGAACGCCGCATGGGGTATCTCCTCTTGCAGGCGGCAGCCTTCCTCAGCGAGGAACCCGTTGCGGAGGAAGCAATCAAGGACTACTACGAGGAGAATCTCGCGCAGTTTTCCATTCCGGAACAGGTCCGGGTGGAATACCTCGAACTGGCGGCCTCGGACTTGGTGTCTCAGGTCTCGGTGGACGAGGAGACCTTGCGCAAGTTGTACGAGGAACGCCAGTCCGAATTCATGGTGCCCGAAGAGCGGCGTGCCCGCCACATTCTCATCGCCGTGGAAGAGGATGCAGGCGAAGAGGCGGATGCCGCCGCGCGGGAGCGGGCCGAGTCCATTCTGAAGCGCCTGCGGGAGGGCGAGTCCTTTGCCGATCTGGCGAAGGAATTCTCGGATGATCCCGGGTCTGCGTCCGCCGGTGGGGACCTGGGTTTTTTCGGCCGCGGCGTGATGGCAAAGCCCTTTGAGGAACAGGTCTTTGCCATGGGCAAGGATGAAATCAGCGAACCGGTGCGCACCCGCTTCGGGTATCACATCATCCAACTGACGGATATCCGCCCCGCGCGTGGACGCAGTTTCGAAGAAGTGCGCGACATCCTGGCCAGGGACTACCGGGAACAGAAGGCCGAAGAAATGTTTTACGACGTGGCCGACCGCCTCGCCGATCTGACCTATGAAATTCCCGATACCCTGGAGGCGGCCGCCGAGGAGCTGGATCTTGAGATCAAGACCTCGGAATTCTTCAGCCGCGACGAAGGTACCGGCATCGCCGCCGATGCCAAGGTGCGCGCCGCGGCCTTCAACCCAGAGGTCCTGGAAGAGGGCAACAACAGCGAACCGCTCACCATCGGGCAGAATCACCTGGTGGTGTTGCGGGTGAAGGATCGGCGCCCCGCGAGCCATCGTCCCCTGGAAGAAGTGCGCGCGGACATCGCGCAGGTCCTGCGCCTGGAACGGGCCCGGGAGAAGGCCGAAGAGGCGGGACGCAAGGTGCTGGAGCGCCTGCGGGCCGGGGAGCAGCCGGCAGAGGTGGCCAAGGAACTGGGCATCGAGTGGCGTGAGCCCGGCTTCGTCAAGCGCGACGATCCCGCCGTCGCACCGGACGTGCTCCGGTTTGCCTTCACCCTGTCTCGGGCGGAAGAGACGCCGGTCATTGCCGGCCGCCGGCTGGCCAATGGCGATTTCGTCGTGGTGGGGCTCTATGAGGTGAAGGATACCGATCCCGCCACCCTGCCGGCAACGGAGCGCCGCCGATGGCGGCAGCAGGCACAGCGCAACATGGGCATGCTGGAAGGCAATGCCATGCTGGAATCCATCCGCCAGCGCGCCGAGGTCGAAATCCGGCAGGAAAACCTGTAGAACCTGTCTCGATTATTGAGAATCACCTGAATACCTGACATAAAATCCAGGGGCAGTGGGACAGGATTTCTCCCTTCGGTCGAAATGACAGGTGGCTTGTCATGCCACCCTTTTGTCATTCCGAGCGCAGCGAGGAATCTTGGTCCGCAGGCGCAGGGTTTCTCCCTTCGGTCGAAATGACAGGTGGCTTGTCATGCCAGCCTTTTGTCATTCCGAGCGCAGCGAGGAATCTTGGTCCGCTGGCGCAGGATTTCTCC
>JALSIC010000040.1 GCA_026981935.1 Gammaproteobacteria bacterium | reverse complement strand
TCTGAGACCGGCGGCGCAGGATTTCTCCCTGCGGTCGAAATGACAGGGTGGTGAGGTCGGAATGACGCTTCTTTGTCATTCCGGGCGCAGCGGGGAATCTGAGACCGGCGGCGCAGGATTTCTCCCTTTGGTCGAAATGACAGGGTGGTGAGGTCGGAATGACGCTTCTTTGTCATTCCGAGCACAGCGGGGAATCTGAGACCGGCGGCGCAGGATTTCTCCCTGCGGTCGAAATGACAGGGTGGTGAGGTCGGAATGACGCTTCTTTGTCATTCCGAGCGTAGCGAGGAATCTGAGACCGGCGGCGCAGGATTTCTCCCTGCGGTCGAAATGACAGGGTCCTTTGTCATTCCGAGCGCAGCGAGGAATCTGAGACCGCTGGCGCAGGATTTCTCCCTTTGGTCGAAATGACACGGTCCTTTGTCATTCCGGGCGCAGCGAGGAATCTGAGACCGGAGACACAGGATTTCTCCCTTTGGTCGAAATGACACGGTCCTTTGTCATTCCGAGCGCAGCGAGGAATCTGAGACCGCTGGCGCAGGATTTCTCCCTGCGGTCGAAATGACAGGGTGGTGAGGTCGGAATGACGCTTCTTTGTCATTCCGGGCGCAGCGGGGAATCCGAGACCGGCGGCGCAGGATTTCTCCCTTTGGTCGAAATGACAGGGTGATGTGGTCGCAATGACAAGGAGACTCCGGCCCTCGGTGCCTGTATCCAGGCCGCTTTACTATCGATTGTCTTAGTAATGATAAGGATGCGATAAGGAGATTGCGGTTATGATGGCCGTCATGGCAAGGCCAGTGCCTGTTCAAGTGGCAGGGACGGTGTGACAAGCGATCTGTTGCACGAAGGGGAGACCATGAGACTGCTGCTGGTGGAAGACGACGAGATGCTGGGTCATGGCGTGCAGGCCGGCCTGGCCCAGGCCGGTTTTGCGGTGGACTGGGTGAAGGACGGCGAGGCGGCGGAACTCTTTCTCGGTGCCGAAGAATACGATCTTCTGATCCTGGACCTGGGCCTGCCCAGGCGCGATGGCATGGAGGTCCTGCGCAATCTGCGCAATGCAGGCAAGGATCTGCCTGTGCTCATCCTCACGGCCCGTGATGCCGTGGAGGACCGGGTGCAGGGGCTGGACAGCGGTGCCGACGACTATCTCATCAAGCCCTTCGATCTCGATGAGCTGGGCGCGCGGGTGCGCGCCTTGCTGCGCCGCCGCGGCGGGCGAGCCATGCCGGTGATCCGCCACGGCGAGATCGAGCTGGATCCCGCTTCCCATACGGTTACCCAGGCGGGGCGGGTGGTGGACATCTCGCCGCGCGAGTTCGCGCTGTTGCAGGAACTGCTGGAGAACCGGGGCAGGGTCCTGTCGCGCAGCCAGCTGGAGCGCAGCCTCTATTCCTGGAAGGACGAAGTGGACAGCAACGCCGTCGAGGTCCACATCCATCACCTGCGCAAGAAACTGGGCAGTGATCTGATCCGGACCGTGCGCGGTGTCGGTTACGTGATCGACAAGGTGCGATGAGCCTCTCCATCCGGAACCGCCTCCTGGTCACGCTGCTGCCGGTGACCTTCCTGGTATGGGTCCTGGTGGTCGCCATCATCTATGCCGGCACCCGTCACGAGGTGGACGAACTGATCGATGCCCAGCTGGTGCAGTCGGCGCGCATCCTGCTCAATGTCCTCAGCCACGAGTTCTACGAGGAGGATGCGTTCCGCAGGAAGATCTACGATCATCCCTTCAGTATCAGCCAGACCCTGGGCGTCTTCTCCCACAAGTACGAGCAGAAACTGGCCTTCCAGATGTGGCTGCCGCCGGGGCGCCTGGGCCTGCGTTCCCAGAGCGCGCCCGAGTTCCCCATGACGGAACTGGCCAACGGTTTCAGCATCCGCGTCATCGACGGCCAGGAATGGCGGGTCTACGCCGTCACCAGCGAGGCGGACGGCATGCAGGTACAGGTGGCGGAGAGCATCGCCTTGCGTAACCAGCTTCGCAACGAAATCGCCCTGCGCATCCTCGTTCCCATGTTGCTGGCATTACCGGTGCTGGGGGGGCTCATCTGGTACGGTGTGGGCCGGGCCACGCGCCCGCTGCGCGAGATCGCCGCGGACGTGGAACAGCGCCGGCTCGACCGGCTCAATCCCATCACCGAGCAGGATGTCCCCCTGGAGGCCCAGCCGCTGGTCAATGCCTTGAACGCCCTCTTCCGCCGCCTCCAGCAGTCCTTCGAGAACGAGCGGCGCTTCACCGCCGATGCCGCCCACGAATTGCGCACCCCCCTGGCGGCGCTCAAGACCCAGGCCCAGGTGGCATTGCGGGCCGGTGACGACGAGGTCAGGCAGGCGGCGCTGCGCCAGGTCATTGCCGGTGTGGACCGGGCCACGCACATGGTACAGCAGTTGCTGACCCTCGCCCGCCTGGATCCTCGCGGGGCTGTTCCGGCACGCCAGACGGTGGATCTGCGGGATGTCGTCAGGGGCGTGCTGGCGGAGGTGGCCAGTGAGGCGCTGGCCAAGGACATCGAGCTGGGCCTGGAGGCGCCAGCGGCCTGCCCGGTGCGGGGCGAGGAGGGCATGCTGGCGATCCTGGTGCGCAACCTGGTGGACAACGGCATCAAGTATACGCCCGCCGGGGGCCGGGTGGAGGTGCGCTTGACGATGCGTGACAGGCGGACGGTGCTGACGGTGGCCGACAGCGGCCCCGGTGTCGCGCCCGAGAGCAGGCAGCGCATCTTTGAGCGTTTCTATCGCAATCTGGATTCCAGGCCGGGTGCCCAGAGTCCGGGCACGGGCCTGGGGCTGTCCATCGTCAAGCGCATCGCGGAGCTGCACGACGCGGAAATCCGTCTCGATGACTCGCCCCTGGGCGGGCTGCTGGTGGAGGTCTTGTTCCCCGTGTGTGACGAACGGCGGGCCGTTCAGCCGCAGCCCTCGCAGCCTTCCCGCCCCGCCCCCGGCGGCGCCGCGCCGGGCCCTGCCTGAGCGCCGGATCTGCCGGCCCGGAGAGCCCCGGGGCGGGATTCCCCGGGGCGGGATTCCCCGGGGCGTGGTTCCTCGCCGGGCAGTTTCTGGAAGACCAGCATGCCTGCCACCATGGCGGCGACGAAGGCCAGGACCGGCGTCGTGCCGCTCACCGAGGCCACCAGCGCCGGTCCCGGGCAGTAGCCGGACAGCCCCCAGCCCACACCGAACAGGGCCGCACCGCCCAGGAGGCGTGCATTGATGGCCCGCCGCGAAGGGATGACGAAGGCCTCTTCCAGCAAGGGACGGCGGCGGCGCAGGGTGAGGCGGTAGAGCAGGAGGTTGACACCCACCGCGCCTCCCATCACAAAGGCCAGGCTGGGGTCCCAGTCACCGAAGATGTCCAGAAAGGCGATGACCTTGGTGGGCTGGGTCATGCCTGCCACGCCCAGGCCCAGGGCGAACAGCACACCGCACAGATAGACGGCCAGCAGCCGCATCACGATCCTGCTCCAATGACGTGGCGGACCAGGTAGACGGTGAGCATGCCGCTGCCCATGAAGACCAGCGTGGCGACAATGGAACGGGCCGAGAGCCGGCTGATGCCGCAGATGCCGTGGCCGCTGGTACATCCCCGGCCCAGGCTGGCGCCGTATCCCACCAGAAAGCCGGCCAGGATCAGCAGGCCCAGGGGCGCCGGGCTCGGCACGGCCAGCGACCCGGGGTGCCATGCCAGGAGGATCAGCCCGCCGCTCAACAGGCCGAGCAGAAATACGCCCCGCCAGGCCTTGCCGGGCCGACGCGGATAGAGCAGTTCGGCGGTGATGTTGCTGATGCCCAGGATCTTGCCGTTGAGGAAGAACAGGGCCGCAGCTGCGAGTCCGATCAGGATGCCCCCCATGAGGGAACTCAGAGGTGTGAAGTTTTCCATGAGCAATGGACCGCTGTTTGGACCAGGACGAAAAGTATACCATGGCGCAGTTTATCAGCCCTATTGAGATTGACCTGCAATGCATATGACATGAACGGCCCGGACAGAACGATGAGAAATCCGGGGGCAGTGGCGCGGGATTTCTCCCTTCGGTCGAAATGACACCGCTTTGTCATTCTGAGCGCAGCGAGGAATCCGAGACCGCCGGCACAGGATTTCTCCCTGCGGTCGAAATGACACGGTCCTTTGTCATATCCGGGCGTAGCGAGGAATCCGAGACCGCCGGCACAGGATTTCTCCCTTCGGTCGAAATGACACGGTCCTTCGTCATTCCGGGCGCAGCGGGGAATCCGAGACTGCTGACCAGGATTTCTCCCTTCGGTCGAAATGACACGGTCCTTTGTCATTCCGAGCACAGCGAGGAATCTGAAACCGCTGGCGCAGGATTTCTCCCTTTGGTCGGAATGACAGGGTCCTTTGTCATTCCGAGCACAGCGAGGAATCTGAAACCGCTGGCGCAGGATTTCTCCCTTTGGTCGGAATGACACGGTCCTTCGTCATTCCGGGCGCGGTGAGGCATCCGAGACCGTCGGCACGGGATTTCTCCCTTCGGTCGAAATGACACGGTCCTTTGTCATTCCGAGCACAGCGAGGAATCTGAAACCGCTGGCGCAGGATTTCTCCCTTTGGTCGGAATGACAGGGTCCTTTGTCATTCCGGGCGCAGCGGGGAATCCGAGACCGCCGGCGCAGGATTTCTCCCTTTGGTCGAAATGACACGGTCCTTTGTCATTCCGAGCACAGCGAGGAATCCGAGACCGCCGGCGCAGGATTTCTCCCTTCGGTCGGAATGACGCGGTCCTTCGTCATTCCGGGCGCGGTGAGGAATCCGAGACCGCCGGCGCAGGATTTCTCCCCTCGGTCGAAATGACACGGTCCTTTGTCATTCCGGGCGCAGCGGGGAATCCGAGACTGCTGACCAGGATTTCTCCCTTCGGTCGAAATGACAGGTGAGGGGGGCGAAATGACAGGTGAGGGGGTCGAAATGACAGGGGAGTGAGGTCGAAATGACAGGGTGGTGTGGTCGGAATGACACTTCTTGAGTAAGTCCGGCAGACTCCAGGAGTCTGTCGGATTTAGGCGATCGTAGCGAGCACGGTGGGAGAGCGAGCACGAATCTTCACGATTGCGAGGCGCATAGTGGGACTACGCAACGAGAAATCGGGGAGATTCGGGCCGCTCTCCCACCAGCGCAGTAGATCAGTCCTAAGTCCGGCAGACTCCTAGAACAGGTGGCTGTACATGACCTGCCAGTTAAGCTGGCTGTGGCGCGTCTCTATGCCCGTCACCGGGTTGGTGGCGGTGACCTCCGGCGCGTAGCTGAGGGCGAAATTGACCCCCTGGCGTGTGTTGAAGGCATATTCCACGCCTGCCGTGTAATGGTTTTCCACGATGGCGGGAAACAGATAGAGCAAGGTACGGTCGGGCACGGGATTGTCGGCTATGTTGACGCCGGTACGCAGTGTGAGCTGCGAGGTGGCCTTGAGGGCCACGCCGGCGTGGACCACCACCTGATCCTGCCAGTCCTGGGGCATGACGGCCTTCAGGGTGAGATTGGCAAAGGCCCCGTTTTGTGGTGAACCATCGGTCTTGAAGTCCATGCTGAAGCTTTTCATGGCATCGGACCAGTTGATGTGCTTCACGTCGGCCGTGATG
This sequence comes from Gammaproteobacteria bacterium, assembly GCA_026981935.1. Lineage (GTDB taxonomy): Bacteria > Pseudomonadota > Gammaproteobacteria > SZUA-140 > SZUA-140 > S012-109. Next base: position 15,243 of record JALSIC010000040.1, on the reverse strand, counting down.
AACCACTGTTCGCTGGCCTGCCAGGCCAGGCCGGCAGCGAGCATGGCAGGCCAGCTGAAGTCCTTGATGACAATGTCGCCGCGCAGGGGAAACACCGCATCCACGTAACTGCCGCTCAAGGGGGCGCCGCTCAGGTAACCGCTGTCCGCGCTCACGGCCATGTTGACGCGGGCCCTGCCGTCGAACTTGTCCAGCTGTACCTTGGCGTGATAAGTGGCGCCGAAGCGCAAGCGCTCGTCGAAGCGATAGACCAGGCCGATCTTGGCGGCGAAGCCCGTGGTGCGGGCCTTGCCGGTGAAATCGTTGTTGTCGGAGAAGTCGAAATAGCCGTAATAGACGTCATTGACGGCGCCGCTGGTCATGGCGGCCTGCAGGGCAGCCATCATGTTGCCGCCGATGAGCCCCTGGCCTGCCATGTCTCCCATCTGCTTGCCGGACATGACCATCTGCAGGTCCATGGTGGCCCATACGAAGTCGGCGGTGCCGCCCAGGATGAGCCGGTCCGTGACCTCATACGCGAGCGGCAGCATGAGCCGTCCCACGCCGATTTCCGTGCGTTCCTGCAGGCTCCCGGCGGCGGCGATGGTGCCGGCCGAGGGACTGCCGGCACCGGTGAAGGTGTTGCCGCCGCTCATGAGATTGGCCGCGAGGGTGGCGCCCGGGCCGATGTCGAATTCCGTGCCCATGCCGCCCTGGGCGAAGGAGGCGATGCCATAGCTCAGGCGTCCCTGTTTCCTGCTCCAGCCGAAGGCCGGCATGTAGAAGGCGTCGGCATCCGAGGTCCAGTCCATGGCACCCTGCCGCGACTGCACGTCGGGCCCGAGGAAGCCCAGGGCCAGATCCAGGCGTGCCCCCTGGGCCGCCAGTCCCAGGGTGGCGGGATTGTTGATCACGGCGGCGGTGCCATTGTCGTAGGCCATGGAGGCGCCGCCCAGTCCCAGGGCGATGGGTCCATAGCCCTCCATGTTCATGCCGTTGGTGGCCTGTGCCAGGTGGGGCATGATGAGGACTGAAAGGGTGGCCAGGAGGTGCGTGAAGACGGTTTTTTTCATGGGGATCTTACCTGCTGCGCTTGTTCTTGGTTTTTTTATTGGATCGCATTCCGGGTTGCCGGTACCGCTGCTCTCGCGGCTTGTGAGACCTGGTGAGCCCTGGCGATTCCTGGCGTGAAGACAGCGCCACGGGGCGGTGTCCTGAAGGATCTGCCTTGGCGGATCCGCCAGGCAGGAGTGGCTATCCGTGTCGTTCCGCCTTGCCGGGTCACCCGGAACCAGAAACAGAGCGAAACACTAGCATATTCCCGATTTTGATATAAATATCAAAATCTTTTATGCATATAAGGATTGGTTATATTGTGCAGGCGCTCTGTCCGTCAGCCCGATGCTCCCTTGCCAGGGCGAGGCAGGCGCGAGACGGGGCGGGTTTCGGTGGGAAATTGCCTGCTGAGCTGTTCGGCCAGGACCGAGAGCAGGGTGGACAGCACGGTTTCCGTGATGAGGTCCGCGTGGACATGATAGTAGTGCAAGAGGCAGCGCACGGGTTCATGGATAGCGCTGCGTTGCCGGTGTTCGAAATCGGTCCACGCCAGCACGGGCAGGTCATAGAGGGTGCGATCGACACAGACCCAGGCCTTGGCGTCCACGATCACGTCCATGCCCCGCAGACCGGGCAGTGCCATGCGGATGGGGCTGCCCAGGCGGAGCAGTCCCAGGCGAACCTGGTTGTAGCGGCCTCCCTCGATTTCGGTGCTGATGGTTCTCAGCTTGGGTACGTCTTCTATTCTGGACTTCATCCGTATTTTTCCCTTGGCTAGTCGGCGCTGCTATGGGATGTAACGGCCGGGGTGGGCCGATCCTGAAGAAGCAGTGCGCGTCTTTCCGCCGGCTGTGGCAGGGCAATGGCCAAGATTGTTACCATGGCTCAGGAGCAGACTGGAGAGGGTCAAGCATGGCGGGCGAGTGGAAGTCGAGTATGAAAACAGGGGTCGCTCTGAAGGTCGCATTACTGTCGATTGTCTTGGTCTATGCCATGGCCGCCTGGGCGGAAGGCCCCTACAACCGGGTGGAGTTCAGCGTCACGGCGAGCCGTGAAGTGCCCAATGATCTGGGGCGGGCCGTGCTCCGGGTGGAGGCCGAACACGAGGATGCGGTGGCCCTGGGAGACGAGGTGAACGAACGCATGCGCTGGGCCCTGGCGCAATTGCAGGCCTTTCCCGCCGTGGAGCCGCGTACCGGGACTTACCAGATCCGTGGCGTCTTCAACAAGAACCGTTTCAGTCACTGGCGCGCATTCCAGTTCCTGGAGCTGCGCAGCAGCGATGCCGTACAGCTGGGCGCCGCCCTGGGCCGTCTCCAGTCCCGCCTGCAGATACAGGCCATGGGCTTCGAGGTTTCCCCGCCGCGCCGCCGTGCCGTCGAGGACGAACTTATCGGCGCAGCCCTGGCCTCGTTCCAGGCGCGCGCCACCCTGATCCGTGACAATTTCGGTGCCCGCGACTACCGACTCGTCAACCTGGTGGTCTCCACGTCGGGACAGGGTACGGCCCCTGAGCCCTCCGTGACCAGGATACAGCGCCTTGAGCGGGGGAGAGCCGTGCAACCGCCCGCCATGGCGGCCGGCAAGAGCGAGGTCACCGTGACCGTCAGTGGCATGATAGAGCTGGATTGAGTCCGGACCGCAAAACGACGGGTGACGGCGCGTGCAACCCTGGCGCCCCTGCCCATGACGGCGCCGGTCACGGGGCGGCCTCGTAGAACGCGGAAAATTGACTGATGGAATACCAGATCCTGGAAGAGATCCTTCTCCTGCTGCTGGTGGCGGTGATCGCGGTCAGCATCTTTCACCGCCTGCGTCTGCCCGCCGTGCTGGCCTATCTCAGCGTGGGCGTGGTGGTGGGGCCTTCCGGCGGCGGCTGGATCAGCGATACCGAGGACATCCACCTGCTGGCCGAGTTCGGGGTGGTGTTTCTGTTGTTCACCATCGGCCTGGAGTTTTCCCTCTCCCAGCTGGTGGCCATGCGTCGCGAGGTGCTGGGGCTGGGCGGTGCCCAGGTGCTGGCGACCGCGCTGCTGGGCGGGTTCTCAGCCTGGCTGCTGGGCGTGAGTCCGGGAGGGGCCGTGGTGGCCGGGGGGGCGGTGGCCCTGTCGTCCACCGCCATCGTCGTCAAGCAGCTTGCCGAGCGCGTGGAACTCAGCTCCCGTCACGGGCGCCTGTCGGTGGGTATCCTCCTTTTCCAGGACGTGGCGGTGGTGCCTTTTCTCATCATCATTCCCGCGCTGGCCGTGGGTGCCGGGTCCTCCGTGACCGTGGAACTGGGCTGGGCCCTGACCAAGGGCGTGGCCGTCGTGGCGCTGATGATCGCCGTGGGACACTGGCTGCTGCGGCCGTTGTTTCACGAGATCGCCGTTTCCCGATCCGCTGAGCTGTTCACGCTGACCGCCCTGTTGTTCACCCTCGCCGCGGCCTGGCTCACCAACCTGGCCGGCCTGTCTTTGGCCCTGGGTGCCTTTCTCGCGGGCATGATGCTGGGTGAGACCGAGTTCCGCCACCAGGTGGAGTCCGATATCCGGCCCTTCCGCGATGTCCTTCTGGGCCTGTTCTTCATCACCGTGGGCATGCTGCTGGACATCGCCAGCCTGATGGCCCTGCTGCCCCATATCGTGCTGCTGACCCTGGCCATGATGGTGGGCAAGGCCCTGATCATCATTGCCGTGGGCCGCCTCATGGGCGTGGAACTCGGCGTGGCCGTGCGCACCGGGGTGGTGCTGGCCCAGGGCGGGGAATTCGGCTTCGCCCTCATCTCGCTGGCCCTGGCCGATGGCGTGATGGATCCCCATACCGCCCAGGTGCTCCTGGCGGCGGTGATCCTCAGCATGGCGCTGACCCCCTTTCTGATCCATTTCAACGGCCTCATCGCCAAGCGTGTCGCAGGTACGGGCTACCTGGGGCAACGCGAGGACGTGGTGCGTGAAGTGGTGGCGCAGGCGGGGGGCTTGAAGGACCATACCATCCTGTGCGGCTATGGCCGCATCGGCCAGAACCTGGCCCGCTTTCTGGAACGGGAGCAGCTTCCCTACCTGGCCCTGGACCTGGATCCGGTGCGGGTCCGGGATGCGCGCACCGCCGGGGAACCCGTGACCTACGGGGATGCCACGCGCGGCGAGATTCTCCAGGCGGCGGGGCTGGAACGGGCCCGTGTCCTGGTGGTCACCTTCGCCGACACCCATGGGGCCTTCAAGATCCTCCCCATTGCCCGGCGCCTGCGCCCCGACATTCCCCTCCTGGTGCGGGCACGCGATGACAGCCACCTGGAAGAACTGCTGGCTGCGGGGGCCACGGAGGTCATTCCCGAGACCTTCGAGGCGAGCGTGATGATCGCCTCCCACCTGCTCTATCTGCTGGGCGTGCCGGTGACCCGCATCGCCCGCCAGATCCAGGACGTGCACGAGCAGCGCTTCCAGATCCTGCGCGAGGTCTTCCACGGGCAGGAGCCGGAACAGGTCTCGGCGGGACGGGGAGGCGGCCACCTGGAGACCCTGGTCCTGGAGAAAGGCGCGCAGGCCATCGGGCATAGGCTGGGAGAATACGACCTGGCGCGCCATGGCGTCATCGTGACGGCGGTGCGCCGAGGTGGCATCAGGGGGTATGAGCCTTCACCGGACCTGGTGCTCCAGGCAGGGGATGTGCTGATCCTGTACGGTCCCCTGGAGGGGTTGAAGACAGTGCGGCGCATGCTCGTCTGAAAAGAATTGCGCTTTTTCCTGGATTCCGGCCTTGCAGGCCTTCATCCAGACGGCACAATATCCCCTGGTTCTCATGCGTTCTCACGCCTGGCCCGCCATGGCCAGCAATTCCTCACCGATGAAGTGTCGCCGCCAGCCCTGGCACACGCGCAGGCCTTGCTCGCCCCGTACCAGCCGTTCCAGCTCCCGCCGCCCCGTGACGGTCCGGGGTTCGATGCCGGCTTCCCGGCAGCGGTGCCGGAGGTGCGCCTGGAGGCGACGGACCTGCGCCAGTTCCTGTGCGCTGGGGCGCCGGGGTGCCGGTGCCTGGACGAACCCCGCGACGAAACCGGCGTGATCGTCACGGGACAGTGGTGCCAGGAGGGCCAGGAGTTCGTTCAGGGCGGCATCGCCGAGGTTCTGGTCGGCGCAGAGGCGCGCAAGCCTTTCTCTGCTGGCGGGTTGCTCCCGTGCGATGGCCAGCAGCAGGTCGTCGCGCAGTATCCAGCCGCGGGGGCGGTTTTCCGCCTCGGCCCGGCGTTCGCGCCAGGCCGCCAGGAGACGCAGGGCAGCCTGTTGGGCAGGCGGCAGGAAGCGCCCGTTCTTGAAACGCAGCCAGGCGGCTTCGGGGTCAGGCCGGTAACGCGCCGGATCGCTGAGCCGCTCAAAATCCTCATCCAGCCAGTCGAGGCGGCCCCGTTCTCTGAGGGCGTCACGCATGAGGGGGTAGAGGCGGGCCAGATAGACCACATCATCCGCCGCATAGGCCAGTTGTTCGGGACTCAGGGGCCGGCGCCGCCAGTCCGTGCGGGTCTGGCTCTTGGTCAGCCGGATGCCGAGTAATGCCGCCACCAGGTCTCCGTAGCCCAGCTGATCGCGGTATCCCAGCAGGGGGGCCGCCACCTGGGTGTCGAAAAGGGGGCGCAAGGGTGTCTCGTCCAGGCCATACAGCACTTCCAGATCCTGGACGGCGCTGTGAAAGACTTTCGTCCGCGCGGGATCGTGGAGAATCTCCAGGAGGGGGGTGAGATCCCCCAGGCGCAGGGTGTCGATGCAGGCGCACAGGCCGGGGACGGCCACCTGAAGCAGGCAGAGGGTGGGACGGTAGGTCCGCTCCCGGTGGAACTCCGTGTCCAGCGCAAGCCAGGGAGACTGGCGCAGGCGCCGGCACAGGGTCTCCAATTGGGCCGGGGTTTCGATGAGCGGAGGTGGGGGGTGCTTCATTCCCTCAATAATAGCGTACTGATTTTTATAATAAAAATTACATCCTGCGCGGCCGGCGTACGGCTGGAGTGCAAATCGCCACCGCCGTGCGCATGGTCCCCCCGCCGGATTTGACCTATAATATTCCAAGTATAACAACAGGTTTTATCCCTCGCCCCCTTCTTCTTGTAAATACAGGGACTCAGCGGCGTCGCCGCGTGTCTGCTTACCCTCTGGAGATGGTATGCGCCGCTGGTTGGCTTCTCTCATCGTCATAGTCGTCAGTTTTTTGACAATCGTCCTGGCGGATCAATACCTGCGCACCCAGGAGCTGGCCCGCAACGAAAGCCAGCTCCAGAGGGAGCTGCAGCTGGTGGCCTCACGGCTCGGCAATGTCCTGCGCGAGGCGGGTGTCCGCCTCTCGCTTTTCGCCGCCCGCCTGGGGACCGATCCCGAGTTTCTCGACCTGCAGCGTTTCGATGAGCTTGCGGCCCGTCTGATCGAGGGCCAGGCCTACCTGAGGCGGGTGGTTTTCGTGGACGTGGCGGGGCAGGTGCAGCATGCCTATCCCCCATACACGGGTCCGGGAGCGGAAGTGGGCGCGGAGACAGTGGGGCGGCGACTGGCCCTGCCGCAGGCCCTGGCGCTGGAGCGTCCCTTGCTGCTGGACGGCGGGCAGGCGCCGGCCTGGTGGGTGGCCGTTCCGCGGCGCGGCCGCCTGGGGGGCGCTCTGTGGGGTAGGCTGGACCTGGAGCGCATGCTGGCGGCGGTGAGCGGCAATGTGGATCAACGCCTCGTCTTCCAGTTGCTCGGCGAGGAGGACATGCTGGCGGGCGGGCGGATCACGCGGGATGACGAATTTCACACCGTGACGCTTCAAGTGGGAGAGGGCACCTGGACCCTGGTGGCGGCCTGGCGCGAGGGCGTGCCGCCACCCGACCGGGTATTGCGCAGTTTTCTCTGGCTGCTGGGCACGCTGTTCATGCTCAGCGCCCTGACCCTGGTCAATCGCCATTTCGATCATGCCCGGGGGATGGCGCTGGCCGTCTCGGGGCGTATCCGCGCCCTGCGCGAGGAGATACGGCGCCTGGGCAGTGAACTGCAGCGCCGGCTTCGGGAGGAGCAGGCGCTGGAGCAGCGTCAGCGCGAGCTGGAGCAACTCCTGGCCCACTGTCCAGGCGGCCTGTTTCTCACCGATGGCCGCGGCGATTTCGTCCATGTCAGCGAGGGCTGGTGCCGGCTGACCGGCCTGACCCGCGAGCAGTCCCTGGGGCGCGGGTGGATGAAGGGGCTGGAAGGGCGTGACAAGGAGGCGGTCCTGGCACGCTGGTATGGGGCGGTGCGCAACGGCGCCCCCTACCACGACGAGGTCCGCTTCCGCCACCCCGGCGGCCGGCTGGTGCGGGTGATGCTTCAGGCCGAGCCCCTGCGGGAGGAGGGCGTCGTGAAGGGCTATGCGGGGGTGGCGGTGGGCGTCGGGGAGCGCCAGGGCAAGGCGCCGCAAGCGCCCGCCACGGGCGAGTGGCGGGCCGTGCTGGACCGTCTGCCGACGCCCTATTTCCGCGTCGACGAGGCGGGCCGCCTCGTCCAGGTCTCCCGTTCCGCCGAGTCCCTGCTGGGATACCGCCAGGACGAATTGCGGGGCATGCCGGTGGCGCGGCTGTGTTGCAGTGACAGGGAGCGCCGGCGCCTGTTGCGCAGGCTGGCGAAGGAAGGCGCGGTGCGGGCGTTCGAGTTGCGCCTGCGCCACCGTCACGGCGAGGTGGTCTGGGTGGCCGTCAGTGCCCGGCGTCTCGATGGGGGCGTGGAGGGCACGGTCAGCGACATCGGCGAGCGCAAGGCGGCGGAGGCCCAGATGGCCAAGCTCTCGCAGGCCCTGGAACAGTCCGCCGATGCCGCGGTCATCACCGATCCCCGGGGCATCGTCGAATACGCCAACCCGGCCTTCGAGAAGCTCAGCGGCTATCGTCGCGAGGAGATCGTCGGGCGCAACATCAGCCTGCTCAAGTCCGGCAAGCACGATCGCGACTTCTACGCCCGCCTGTGGCGCACCATCCTGGACGGCGAGGTGTTCCGCGAAGTGTTCATCAATCGCCGGAAGGATGGATCGCTGTATTACGAGCAGAAGACCATCACGCCCATCAAGGACGCGCGGGGACGGATCACCCATTTCGTTTCCACCGGGCAGGATGTCACGCGCCGCATGGCCAGGCAGCAGCGACTGCGTTTCATGGCCGAACACGACATCCTCACCGAACTGCCTCACCGGGGACTGTTCATGGAGATGCTCGGCAAGGCCCTGGCCAAGGCGCGCCTGCACCAGCGCCAGGTGGCGGTGATGTTCCTGGACATGGATTGTTTCAAGGAGATCAACGATACCTTCGGGCACGACGCAGGGGACCAGGCCCTGAAGATTTATGCACGCCGCCTCCAGGCCGCGGTGCGGGAGGAAGACGTGGTGGCACGCATCGGCGGCGATGAGTTCGCCATCCTGGTAGACGACATGACGGGCACTGATGCCATCGCGCGCATCGCCCGCAAGATCATCGATTCCGTGGCCCCGCCCATCGTCATCGACGGCCAGGAGATCATGCTCACGGTGAGCATCGGTATCAGCGTGTTTCCGGACGATGGCGAGGATGCGGAAACCCTGCTCAAGCATGCGGACATGGCCATGTACCAGGCCAAGGACCTGGGGCGCAACAATTTCCAGTTCTTCTCGGCCGACATGCGGGCCAGGGCACTGGAACGCATCACCATGGAGAGCAGCCTGCGCCACGCTCTGGAGCGCGACGAGTTCCTCCTGCATTATCAGCCCCAGCTCGACCTGCGGGACGGGCGGGTGTGCGGTGTCGAGGCCCTGCTGCGCTGGCAGCATCCCGAGCTGGGGCTGCTCTCGCCGGGAGACTTCGTGCCGCTGCTGGAGGAATCGGGCCTCATCGCACCGGTGGGGGAATGGGTGCTGGCCACCGCCTTTGCCCAGGGGCATGCCTGGCATGAGGCCGGATTCGATGACCTGCACATTTCGGTCAATCTCTCCAGCCGCCAGTTCAACGATCCCGGCTTCATCGACAGGGTGGCGGCCATCATCGAGGACAGCGGCATCGATCCGTCCCTGCTCGAACTGGAACTGACCGAGAGCGTGATCATGCGCAACAGCCGCGCCACCAACATGGCCCTGGAGGGGCTGGACAGAATGGGAGTGAAATTCTCCATCGACGACTTCGGCACCGGTTACTCGTCGCTTTCGTATCTGAAGCGTTTTCCCATCGATACCCTGAAGATCGACCGCAGTTTCGTCCGCGATGTCAATGAAAGCGCCGACGATGCCGCCATCGTCGCGGCCATCATCGGCATGGGGCACAACATGAATCTCAAGGTGATCGCGGAAGGGGTGGAACAGCCGTCCCAGCTGGATTTCCTGCGCCGGCAGGGTTGCGACGCCATCCAGGGTTACCTGTTCAGCCAGCCCCTGCTGCCCGGGAGCATGACCCGCCTGCTGCGGGAGAAACGGGGCGCAAGGCAGGCTATTGCGTCAGATCCCTGATCTGGGTCTGAATGCGCTGGTTGCGTTCCAGGGCCTCGGTGAGTTCCGCCCGGCCGTCCCGCTGCCGGGCCAGCCGCTCGTGGACCTGGCGGCGGCTCAGCAGGGGATAGTCGTCGGGCCAGGCCAGGCGCGCCGTTTCGATGGGCGCATCCAGCACGATGCGGATGATTTCGTGGCTGATGCCGCCGTCGGCGCGCACAGTGCGCAGGGGCAGGCCGAGGGCCTCGTAACGGTCGTCGATGGTGTCCGCCGCCACGTCGCAGGGGTCGGCGTCGCTGAACAGCAGGTTGTGGCGTGCCTCGTCCGTGGGATCGGAGAGGCGGGCGACGGTGGCGAGGAAACGGCGGATGCGGGGATCGGCGGCCGCGGCCGGCGCGAGGTATTCGTCGAAACAGTGCCTGCCCGCCACGCTCACCTGGTAGCGCACCGTGGCGTATCCGTGCAGGGTGGGGCCGGGCCCCAGTTCATGGAGGCGCACTTCCGGCAGGGGCGGTCGCGAAGCCGCGGCGGCGTGGGCGGAACGCGGGACGAAAGGCGTGGCGAGATCCATCACCAGGCGCTGTGCCGTATCGACTGCGAAGGCCTGGCGGTTCGCCAGGTCGATGATCATGTAGCCATCAGCGATGGCATTGTCGATGCGGGCCCGGTCGTCCTGGATGAGCACGGTGCTGTGCCGCCCCTGTTCATCGACGCTTTCGATGAGCACGCCGCTCGCGGCGGCCAGGCCGGGGAGCAGGCCGGCAATCACGACGAAAAGCACGGAATGCAAGCACATGCGAAGGCGTGTAGCGTCTGGCGACAAGTCCCGTAACATCAATTTGTTTGCCTTAAGTATCGAGAATTACCTGAATCCATGACATGGGTAGCCCGGATGGAGCGAAGCGAAATCCGGGGCCGATTCTCCGCCTCATCAGCACGCCTCAGAGCGAAAAGACTTCCAGATCGTCGATCTCCAGGGTCCTGCCGGCGGCCGAGCTGGTAATCACCGCGAGGCTCGCCCCTTCGGGTCCGAAATAACGCCGGCCGACACGTTGCAGGTCTTCCAGCGTCACATCCAGCACCCGCTGGCGATAGGCCTGGCGCTGTTGGGGCGTGCGTCCGAACAGGGTGTTGTGAAAGACGTCCTTGGCCTCGCCCGCGGGTGAGCCGGGTTTGTCGATCTGGCCGATGACGCCGAGGATGGCCTCCTCCACCTCGCGCCATTCGTGGGGTTCGTTGAGCAGCCAGTCGATGGCGCGGTCGAAATCCGCCAGGGTTTCTTCCAGGCGCGGGTCCCGATAGGAATAGAAGCGGAAGGCGGCATTGTCGGCGTCGTGGCTCGCGCCGCCCCCATAGGCCCCGCCCTGTTCGCGGATGGCGCGGTGCAGGTAGCCGTTGCGCAGGAAGCCGGCGAGCACGTCCAGCACCGGGGCGTCCGGATGTTCCGGCGGCACGGTGGGATAGGCCTTGGCGCAGAAATTGACCTGGGTGTTGGTGGTCCAGAGCTGGCGGCTGGCCGTGCGCTGCGGAGGGAGCGTGAAGGCCTGGAAATCCGCCGTCCGTTCCGGGGCAGGTTGCCAGGTCTGCGCCAGGTCGGCAAGCAGCCCGTCGCGGCGCGCCGCCTCGCCGATGAGAAGCAGGCGCCGGGGCGCGGCGAGGATCTGCTGGTGGATCGCTTCGAGCTTCGCGGCGAGATCGGCCAGCGCCTGGCGGTCGTCGAGGGATTCGTCCAGCGCCTTGAGACGGCGGATGCCTTCCAGGCCGCGCAGGCGGTGGGTCAGCGCCGCCACGGGGCTCATGCCGGCGGCGGCGGCCATCATGGCCAGGCTGTGGCCCTGGCCGGTGACGCTCTGTTCCTTGCGCGCCCGCTCCTGGGCGATGATCTCGCGGATGCGGTCGTGCTCGTCGAAGCGCACGGTTTCCAGGGTCTCGCGCAGCAGGCGGCACAGTTCGCCGTGGTTGCGCACCAGGGCCTTGCTGGAGAGCACGAAATAGCCGCGCACCTTCTGCTCGTCGTCGATGGCGCCGCGGGCGGCGGTGTGGGCGCTCACCCCCCCGCTGATGGCCGACTGCCAGGCCTGGGTGGCGAGATAGTCCCTGCCCCCGCTGCCCAGTTCCGTGAGGCAGCGCGTGTAATGAGGCAGCAGGGCCAGCAGTTCCTCGTCCAGCCGGGGCATTTCCACCACGATCTGCTGATAGACCAGGCCGTTGGTCCCCTGGGGATAGAAATCGACGGGCAGGCCGGCGATCTCCGTTGCCTCGCCCTCGGGCAGGCGCAATTCCGGGGGGATATCCGCAAGTCCCACCTTGGGCAGGATCTCCGGGTCGTCCTGTTGCTGCTGACGGGCCTCCAGTTGCGCGGTCTGCTCGACGATGCGGATCTTGTCCGCCTCGCTGAGGCCCGCCTTGATGTCGGCGAGGCGCCGGGCCTCGGCCGCCGCGCGCTTGCGGTCGAGTTCTGGGTCGGGGGCCATGGCCAGGCGCACCCGGTGCGGGTTGTCCAGCAGCCATTCGCGCACCAGGCGCCTGATGAAGTCCGGGTCCTGGATGTCCCGGCGCAGGCGCTCCAGCACCGGGTCCAGATTGAGCAGGGCGATGGGGTCACCCCGATGCACCGCCGCGGGGAGCGCACCGAGGATGAGCTGCAGGCCATAGGGAAAGCCGTCGCCCGTGATCTCGCGCTGGCTGAGTTCGAGCTGGTGGAGGGCGGCCGCCACCTGATCCTGGGGCACGCCCTCCCGGGCCACTTTCTCCAGGGTGTCCAGCACCAGGGTTTCCACCGCGGCGGCGTTTTCCGTGCGGCAGCCTTCCAGGCCGCACATGAAGGTCATTTCCCGGTTGGAGTCCTCCAGGCCGCACAGAGGCGAGGGCGCGCTGCCCAGGTCGGTGGTTTCCAGGGCATGGCGCAGCGGCGAGGCGCCGTGGTCCAGCAGCACGCTGGAGAGGAGATGACAGCGCATCTGGGTCTCCAGGTCGGTGTTGTGCCCCAGCAGCCAGCCCAGCACCACGTGGGTCTTGTCGTCGTCCGCCTCGCCGGGTTCCACGGGATAATATTCCAGGGCCTCGCGGGGGGCGGTGTAGCGCCGCTCATCGGGCACGCTGAAGGTCTGGCCGAGGGGTTCGAAGCGCGCCAGGGCGCGTTCCTCGAAGCGGGCCTGGAGTGCTTGTGCCGGGATGTCGCCGTAGGTCATGAAAATGGCATTGGAGGGGTGGTAGTGGCTGCGGTAGAAATCCAGCAGGGCCTCGTAGCTCAGGTCGGGAATGTGTTCCGGGTCGCCACCGCTGTTGTAATGGTAGGTGGTGGTGGGAAAGACGTGGCTGCTGAGATATTGCCAGAGCTGGTTGACGGGCGAGCTCATGGCCCCCTTCATCTCGTTGTAGACCACGCCCTTGAAGACCAGCTCGCTGTCGGGGTCGTCGGGGCGTGCGAATTCCAGTCGATGACCCTCCTGGCGGAAATCCAGCTCCTCCAGGCGGGCGAAGAACACGGCGTCCAGATAGACATCCATGAGATTGAAGAAATCCTTGCGGTTCTGGCTGGCGAAGGGGTAGGCCGTCCAGTCGCTGCTGGTGAAGGCGTTCATGAAGGTGTTGAGGGAACGCCGCAGCATCATGAAGAAGGGATCGCGCACCGGGTAACGCTCGCTGCCGCACAACACCGTGTGTTCCAGAATGTGGGCCACGCCCGTGGAATCCATGGGAATGGTGCGCAGCGCCACGAGAAAGACATTCTCGGGGTTGTCACTGGCGATGTGCAGGTGCTGGGCCCCCGTCTTGCGGTGGCGGTATTCCTCCACCGTCACGCCCAGGGATTCGATGTGTGCGCTGCGCAATCCCTCGAAGGCGGGATGGGCCTCCAGGTTCGTGTCAGGTCTGGATGGTGTATCGGATCGGGAAATGTCCATGATGCTCCGTCGTCAGTCGTGGCAGAGAAGCCACATTCTACAACGACGGCCCCTTCCGGTCATGTGTCATGCCGGTATCACCCCATGCAGCGGGAGGGGGTCAGTAGAAGATGCTGATCATGTCGGCGAACTGGACGCCGGCCTCCTCCAGCAATGCTTCGGCGTCCAGCGTCTCGGGTGACAGGTCCAGCAGGCCCCATGCCTCCTCGTTCACCTGAAGCTCGGTCATGGGCATTTCGCAGAAAGCGCCGATCTCGGTGTGGTTGGCCAGTGCGTTGGCCAGATGGATGATGGCGGCCTCGCGGGGATTGGTCTCGGCTGAATCCGGCCGGTGGTGACAGGCCACCGCCTCCTGCAGGGCGTCGGGCAGGCGCCACAGTTTCATGAGCAGGGCGCCGAGGTCGGCGTGGCTGAAGCCGAACGACTCGATCTCCGCCGTGTGCAGGGCCTGTTCGTCGCCCTCGGTGCGGATCAGGAGTTCCTTCGCGGTCTGCGGGGCGCGGTGATAGAGGATCAGGCTGCCCACGTCGTGGAGCAGCCCGGCCACGAACATGCGTTCCGGGTGCAGCACGTTGCAGCGCCTGGCCAGCATGCGGGCATTGATGGCCGTATAGAGGCTGTGGCGCCAGAAGGTGTCCATGTTCACGACGTTGTGGGGGATATAGGAAAAGCTCTTCACCGCGGTGATGGCGATGACCATGCTGTACAGCTCGCTGATGCCCACCACCGCGATGGCGCGGGAGACGGTGTCGATCTTGCGGGAGAAATTGTACAGGGCGCTGTTGACGATCTTGAGCAGGCGCAGGGTCAGGTTGGGATCGCGGCTGATCACCGCGCCGATGGTGTGTGCCGAGGCGTTGTGGGATTCGATGAGATCGAAGACCTTGATACAGACATCGGGCGGCGAAACCAGGCCGGCCACTTCGTTGACCCACGATGCGGGCTCCTCGTGCCCGCGGCGTGCCTCTTCCGGGCGGGGCTGGTCCTTGGTCTTGGCAGAATTCGGTATGGCCACCTGGCTGATCCCTCCCTTGCTCTGGTAATGGGCCGGGCGGGGAAGACCGCCCTGGTCAGCCCCGCCACCGCGTAACCACATTGTGCGTGCTCGTCCACCCCTATAACGACAGCGGCCGGATTTTTTTTAGGGATGCCGCCTCGGCCGAGAATCCCGACGCCCGGCGGCAAGCTTGCCATACCTGCCGGCCCGTCGCCGATGCCCCATGATGCCGGGAATGTGGAAACAGACGCGGGCGAAGGGAGATTTTCATATGCAACCGACGATTGGGACTTGCATTGCCGTCGCGCAGTCTGGATGCAGGCCCCGAGGGGCGGCATCTTCTTGTTATTCCGAGCTTTTTTCTCTGTCATTTCGGCCGCAGGGAGAAATCCCGTGCCGGCGGTCTCGGATGCCTCGCCGCGCTGGGAATGACAAAGGACCGTGTCATTTCGACCACACCACCCTGTCATTTCGACCGAAGGGAGAAATCCTGCCCCCTGCCCCCAAGATTTCTCGCTGCGCTCGAAATGACAGGGATACAGTCATTTCCCGCCACGCTCGGAATGACAAAGGACCGTGGTCATTCCAGCCGCAGCGAGAAATCCTGCGCCGGCGGTCTCGGATTCCCCGCTGCGCTCGGAATGACAAAGCGGTGTCATTTCGACCGAAGGGAGAAATCCTGCCTCCTGCCCCCAAGATTTCTCGCTGCGCTCGAAATGACAGGGATACAGTCATTTCCCGCCACGCTCGGAATGACAAAGGACCGTGTCATTTCGACCACACCACCCTGTCATTTCGACCGAAGGGAGAAATCTTGTGCCGGCGGTCTCGGATTCCCCGCTGCGCTCGGAATGACAAAGCGGTGTCATTTCGACCGAAGGGAGAAATCCT
>JALSIC010000039.1 GCA_026981935.1 Gammaproteobacteria bacterium | reverse complement strand
GCACGAATTCACCGTTGGTGAGCCCGCCGCCCATATCGGAGCCGATCCAGATAGTTTTGATGCGGTCCTGGGCATTCCAGGTGACATTCGTGCCCCCCAAGACCAGGGGATTGCCACCGTCGCCGTCCGTCAGATTGTAGGGCTGGCAGGTGGCAAAGAAGCCTCCGCAGAACCACTCATAGCCAACCTTGCCCCAGCGGTTCCGCAGATCGAATTTCTGTTTCTCGCCACTGGGCACGTCCGTCACCCCCTGGGCGATATCGATCAACTGGCCGCGCAGCGTGGCCGTCTGGAGACCGCCTGAACTCGGGCCTGCGTTGTTGATTTCATTGTAATTGACAAGGCTGAATTCGGAGTCGAAAGCACTGTCCGCGGTGGTGCGGTCGGTGACGAACTGTTCGATCTTCACGGACCAGCCTTTCTCCGCCAGGTCCTGGGCGCAGGCGATGGCATCGGCTGTCGTGGCCGTCGTGGTCTCGCACCAGTGGTAGATGGGATCGTTGGGCGTGGAGAAGCCGTCATTGGTGCCCATGACGCCGCGTGCGAAGCCGTTCTGCAGTTCCACGGTGGTCTCGAAACCGTTGCTGGCATCACGCATGATCTGGCGTGCTGCCAGGCCCTGGGCCGCAAGACCCAGGGTGCTGGGGTCGCTGGTGCCCAGGATCCAGTCGCCAGCCGTGTTCACGCCCCGGGTTTTCATGGGGGTGTAGGTCTCGTTGCTGAAGGGCAGGGTGGTGGCGTCACCCGTGGGCGAGCCGGGATCCACCAGGATGGTGCGCATGTAGGTCTCGTTGTCCGCGGTCGTGACCTGCTGGTAGAGGAAGCCATCGTCCTTGACGATGTCCTTGCAGGTCCAGTTGGGATCCAGCGCGCAGGGGCTGGCGGTGTCAGTGATCTCGGCCTGTCCCGTGGTGTTCTGCGCCGACCACAGGCCATAGTTGATGGGCGGTCCTACACGCCCCGCGGAGGCCGTGATGGGATGCGTCGCAAAGGCGGGCAGGCTGAAGGTGGCGACTGCAAATGCAACGGCCGCCGCCAGCACATGCTGAGGCATATGATTGGACGGGATCCGGATGCGTCTTCTTGCTGGACCCGTGTCCCGTCCCGGCATAGGAAGGTCTTTTACTGCAACCTCTGGTGGTTGGGAGATTGCGCGAGTCATGATTGTCCCCGAACTTGGTATCTATTTCTTGCAAGGTAACCCCTCCATCCGGAAGGGATTCCTTCATAGGCTCTATGTTACTCCTTTGCGGTCAAGATGTCCATACTTCAGGCTGCTCCGGAGACCTTCGGCTAATTGTATACATAGATCTGTTCTTCCAGCGCGCGCAGTTCCTCCATCTCCCCATGCAGGCGCAATGCCTTGTGTATGAGTTTCAGGGTCTTGTCGATATCCCTCAGGTGCAGCGGGTCTATCATTCTCAGGAGTTCGGCGTAGTATTTCTTGTCGATGTTTTTTTCAACGAGATTGAGGAGAATCGCATTGAAATAGGCCTCGTTGCCGCCGTTCTTGAGAGGGATCATTTTCAGGTCGTCCCGCAGGGTATAGACACAGGTGATCTTGACCTGGGCGCAACGTTCAAAGAGGGCCGCGGCTTCCCGGGTCTTCCCTTGCGAGAGCAGGTCCAGGGCCCATCCGTATTCGTATTTGCTGAAAGTGAGGGGCGGAGGCGGCGAGGGCCGGCGCCCCCTGGCTGCGGGATCGTCGCCCCGCCCGTCATCGTATTTCAGATAGATATTGATGTAACGCCTGCCGTCCCTGACGATGACTTCCCCGTCGACGATCCGGTAGCCCGGTTTCGTCGTGACCGGCGGGGGTGTCGCACTGGCCGGTTCAGAAGGTGGCAGCGTCGTGTCAGCGCTCCATCCCGGGGACAGCCAGATCAGGAGCATGCCCGCCAGGGCACAACGGACGAGACGGCCGCAGGTTTGCGGGCCTTGGGTAATGGAGCGACGCCAGTCCATGGGTCAAGCATCATGCGCGAGCAGGGTGGTATTGTCCAGCTTAGAAAGGCGGCGGTGTATAGGTGGTGCTGTAACTCGGTGGCGGTTGGGTGAAGGGATCGACCCAGCTCTCGGGGGCGGGCGGAGAGACATCGTTTGCCGTGGCGGCGGCGCGTTCGCCCGTCGTGAGATTGATGTAGGAGGTCGTGTTGATGCGCGACGGTCCTGCGCCATCGGGGGTGATGTATTCGCCGCCGATCCAGGTGACCTGCACGGCATCGAAGGGATTCCAGGTGATGGTGTCGCCCGTGCTGGGCAGCAGGGCGGGGTCGGCCAGGGTGTTGGACGTGTTCTGGAAGGCCCCCTGCACGACCTCGGTATCGAAGCGTATGGGGTTGTCGAAGCCGTTGCCGCCGGTGACCGTGCCCACCACGTGGCGGATGCTCATGCGCTTGTCGAGCGCGGTCTCACCCTGCTCCAGCTTGAACTGGTAGTCGAAGGACGAGACATGCTGGAAATTGGTGTCCGGGACGACCAGGCGCTGGTCGATGCTGATGCGGGGATCCAGGGGGCCGCCATTGGCCCAGCCGGTCCTGAGATCGGTGTTGTAGACGAACTGTCCCGCCGTCGATGGCAGCGCGCCCGGCGTGACGGTCAGGTAACCCAGGTCTTCCTGGGCGATGCGCAGGGTGGAGGCGATGCCCTGGTTGGTGCCGGACAGGCCGAGCCGGACGAAATTCTCCGACTTGAAGGCCAGGCTCCCGGCGGTGAATTCCGCGGCGTTGGGGTCGCCGGTGGCGTTTTCCTCGGTGATGATGGTCTGCATGTATTCCACGCCCGAGACGACGACGATGCGCTGGAACACCCCGCCTTCATTGACCACCGGGGTCCGGCAGGTCACGGTCGCCGGACAGGGATCCACGGAGAAGACACCGTTGTTGACGGTCCAGGCATAGTAGTTCAGCGGCAGGGTAACGGGCGTTGTCGGGCCGCCCGGCGCCGTGCCGGCCGGCACGGCGGGATCAATGGGGTCGGGTGCCGCCACCGCCGCGGTGGCCGCGACGAGCACCGGTACCGCGGGCACCACGGGAGGCAGTCCGAAGATGTTGGGATCCAGGAGATCCCAGTTGACGGCGGTGGTATCCGTGAAGCTCGTGAGTGAACTGGTCAGTTCGACAGGAAAGAACCCGCTCGAATCTGTCGCGGTGTATTTCGTGAATCCGAAGAGGGTGTTGTTGCCGAAGGCCCCCTGGTCGAGGGTCTGGCCGATCCACAGGGCCTCCACGGGGTCGCCCGGCGACCAGGTGACGGTGCCGCCGTTGGTGCCGCCGGGCAGCATGGGATCCGTGGGATTGGAACTGGTCTGGTATTGTCCGACCGCCTTCACATACTTGAAGCCTTGGGCCCCGGCGCCGCTGCCGTCCACGGTGAGGTCCACGTCCTGTTCCAGGGTGACCTTGATGTTGTCGTTGAAACCGTTGCCGTTGCTGAGGATATCGGCCGTGGAATCGAAGATGAGGGTGGGGTCGGGGGCCAGTGAGGCATTGTAGTCGCTGTAGTCGAGCTGGCTGATCTGCTGGTAGAGCTTGATCCACGGGAAGGTGGTACCGCTCGTATTGGCCCAGGCGCCGAATTCGTACTCGGAAATGTTGACGAAACGGGTCTCCAGGTCGGGGCTGTTCATCTGGCTGTCGATGATCACCTGCTTTTCCGAGATGCCGGAGGTCCGGTTGTTCATCTTCACGAAGTCTTCGTTGGTGAAAAAGAGATTGCCCCGCGCAGCGGTGAAGGGGTCCGCCGTGGCATCGCCGGTGGCGCCGGGATCCGTGATGATGAACTGGATGTAGGTGCCGTTCTGAACCGCCGCCGCGCCCGTCAGTCCGGACAGGGTAATGCGGCGCTGGAGCATGCCATCGCTGACGATGGTATTGGGATCGTTGAGATCGCCACAGGTGATGGTCGCGCCGGGGGGCAGGCCCGTTGTGGGGCAGGGCAGGGCCGTGATGTCGCCACTGGTGACCGTGAACTGATCAAAGGGGATGGGCGGCCCAGCCAGTATCTCGCTCGCCATCAGGGCTGAGGCGGTGAGAAGGAGCAGTTTCGCGGCCTTGTGGCTTGTTTGTCCCGTTGGCATCAATCCCTCGCCTGAAATTCGGGAGATCTGTCGTTGCCGCCCCACAGCCTCCCGTGCTTTTTGCAGCTCTTGTCCGGCTTGCATCCCCTGTTGCTGCCGGCTTCTCCTGCATCCGTATACCCCACAAATTATACCCTTTTTGACTCGATATTGCCAGAAGAATTTTTGATGACTTCATATTCGGCAAGGGGCTGGAGAGCGCCCCGCCTGGCCTGGCGGGGAAGGGGGCGTGGTATTTCCCGGCAACCAAATGTTATCTCATGAGGGGCGTTGAAAAACCGAGCAGAAGACTTGGAAAATACTTTATAATTAAAAACTTACCAATTTACTTATAATTAGAAAGGCTATTGACATTGCGGCCGGTGCAAAATTAGAATCCCCTATACCCACACTGAATGAGTGGGAGTTTCCGAGCAATATGGGAGGATTTTGGCTATGGTCGAAGAAATAGGACTCAACATCCTGGTTCCCTTGCTGGTGTTCCTGTTTGTGATCATTGGGGCATATTGGATGTCGGATCTGGCAATACGTGACGTAAACCGCCGTCGGGAGAGCGGCGACTACTGAAGCAGCAGACCCCTCTTCACGCCCTCCAGAGAGCCCGCATCCGCGGGCTCTTTTCTTCAGGTCTTTTTGCAGGCGCTCTTTTCCTTGACTGTTTTGTATGCCGCGTGAATTTCAAGTGCCCGGGTATTTCACGCCGGTGCCTTCCGCTTTTCGATTCCGCATCTGCGCAAGGTTGAACACGGAGGTCTGTCAGCGCCGTCGGGGCCGGGTCAACGGACGGGATTTGGGGTATCATGGAACACCCCGATGCAGCAGACCAGGGCCTTCTGGAGACAAGATCATAACAAGGAAGAACGGCCGTGACCCTGAAAGCACCCTTTTACCCCATCGTCTACATCCGCGGTTTTGCCGCCACCCTGGGCGAGATCGAAGAGACTGTCGCCACGCCCTACATGGGCTTCAATCTCGGTTCCACCAAGATCCGCCAGGATCACAAGGGCGGGATCGTGCGCTTCATTTTCGAATCGCCCCTGATCCGGCTCATGAAGGACGAAGGTTACGTGGACACCTACGCCAACGGCGACCTGTTGCCGCCGGGCACCCGCAGCCCGGCGCGCAGTATCTGGATCTTTCGTTATTACGAACCCATGTCCCAGTCCCTGGGCAGTGGCGAGCGACGCGAGATCCTGGCCATCGCCGCCGATCTGCGGGCCTTCGTGCTGCGTATCCGGGACCAGGTCTGCGGCGACGATCCCCGGGCGAGAGCGGCCTTTCGCGTCTATCTGGTGGGACATTCCATGGGCGGTCTCATCGCCCGCGCCTACCTGCAGAATCTGTGCGTCAACGGCACGGGCGATGCACGGCGCGATTCGGCGCTGGAGCTGCCGGGGGTGCACCTGGTGGACAAGGTGTTCACTTACGGCACGCCCCATGGCGGCATCGAATTTCGTGGCCTCAACGTGCCCGACCTGGGGCGGCTCGATCCCTTTCATGTGCGCAACTTCAATCGCGATGCCATGCGTGCGTACCTGAATCTGCCGCCGGATGCAGATGTGCGTTCCCTGAACGAGTGTTTTCCTCCCGAACGCTTCTTCTGCCTCGTGGGCAGCAATTACCGGGACTATACCGCCTTTTTCAACCTCTCGCGCAAGGGTACCGGACCCATGAGCGACGGGCTGGTCATGATCCGCAATGCCGCCGTGCGGGAGGCCCCCCGTGCCGTGGTGCACCGCAGCCACAGCGGCCATTACGGCCTGGTCAATTCCGAGGAGGGCTACCAGAACCTGCGCCGGTTCCTTTTCGGACAGTGGCGCGTCGATGCCCTGCTGCGGGTGGCGACGCTGACCCTGCCCGCGCCGCTTGAAAAGATCAAGCGCCAGGGACGCGAGATCCGCGCTGCCTATTACATCGAGTGCCAGGGCCGGGTGCGTGGCGCACCCTATCATCTGCACGAACGCCGCGTGGATCAGAGCTCCGCCATCCGCCGCGAGTATGACGAGCTGGTCAAAGACGGAAAACCGGTCTATCTTTTTTCGGCCTACCTGGACCGGCGCGCGAAAACGGGCGCCCCGGGCAGGGCACTGGCCTTTGCCTTGCGCATCGCCGTCCAGGTGCCTCTCTACGAGGTGGACCGCCGCTTCTGGTTCGACGAATATTTCGAGGGCGGTTATCTCTTCGACGAGACGCTCACCTTTCATCTGCAGCCCGGCGGTGGTGTGCGTTACGGCCTGGCTTCCAGCCACGGCATGGGGGTGGCGACGCGCCGCCCTGACCGCGAAGCCCTCGCCGGGGGCGGCAGCCGGTATGTCATTCCCCTGGGTTTTCCGGCCGGGGCCGCAAGGCCGCCGCGGCCCGGCCTGCGTGGCGAACTGCTGCTGGAGGTCACGCCCTGGAACCGTGAATCATCGGGGGAATCATCGGAAGAGGCAGCGCCGGCATGACGGCTGTGGACAAGGTGCTGGTGATCTGCGGTCATCCGCGCACGGACAGCTTCTGCCATGCCCTGGCGGATGCCTATGAGGCGGGGGCGCGCGCCGGGGGTGCCGAAGTGCGGCGTCTCGATGTGGCGCGACTCGATTTCGATGTGCATGTCCGGTATCCATCGCCCAATCAGCAGATCTGCGAGCCGGACGTGGCGCGGGCGCGGGAGCTCATTGCCTGGGCCGGGCACGTCGTCTTCGTCTACCCCACCTGGTGGGGCACCATGCCGGCACTGCTGAAAGGCTTTCTGGACCGGGTCCTGGTGCCGGGTTTCGCCTTCGAGGAGACGGAGGACCCTGCCGTGTGGAAGCGCCTGCTGGAAGGACGCAGCGCCGAACTGGTGGTGACCATGGACACGCCGCCCTGGGTGTATCGTCTCGTCTACAAGCAGCCGGGCCACAATGCCATGCGCCGGGCGACACTCGGTTTCTGTGGTATCGAGCCCACCCTGGTCCAGACTATCGGGCCGGTCAAGCCGGCGGACGAACAACAGCGTGCCGCCTGGCTGACACAGGTGCGCGAGGCGGGCGAGCGCTTGTCGCGCCGCCTGGCGCGGGCGCGGCGTCGCCGGCATGCCGCAAGCTGGGTGAAGGCCCTGCGGCTGCAGTTTTATCCCATGACCTGGATCGCCTATACCATCGGGGCCCTGGCGGCGGTCCAGGGTGGCGGGGCATTCTCCGGCGCGCGTTACTGGCTGGGTTACGCGGCGCTGTTCCTGGTGGAGGCCATGACGGTGTTCATCAACGAATACGTGGACTACGACTCCGACCGGCGCAACGACAATGCCGGGCCTTTCAACGGTGGTTCGCGGGTGCTGGTCACGGGGGAGCTGAAGCGTGGCCACCTGCCCTGGGCGGTGGGTCTGCTGGCCCTGCCCCTGGCCGGAGTGGTGTGGTGGCTCTTTGCGCCGCCTTCGCCCCTGGACGGGACGGATTTTGCGCTGCTGGCGCTGGCCGGCCTCCTGGCCGTGGGCTATACCCTGCCGCCCCTGAAGCTCAGTTACCGGGGGCTGGGCGAGCTGGATGTCGCCCTGACCCACAGCGTGGTGGTCATCCTCGCCGGCTATGTGGTGCAGACCGGCCACTGGGGCGATCCTTTCCCCTGGCTGGTGGGTGTGCCCCTGTTCTTTGCCACGCTCCCTTCCATCATCCTCTCGGGCATCCCCGATCATGATGCCGACCGGGCCGTGGGCAAGCGCACCCTGGCGGTGATCGCGGGGCCCGCCCGTGCCGCGCAGTGGGCGCTTGTCAGCGCCCTGGCGGCGGTGATCCTGGGCTGGGTGTGGTACGGCGGCGGCATGTTCCAGGGGGGGCTGTGGTTCGTGGCCCTGGCGCTCGCCACTCTGCATGCCCTGTGGCTGGTCTACGCCCTGGCGGGCTACCTTCGCCGCGGCGGGCCGGTGGAACGCATCAACGGGCTCATGGTCTTGTCCCTGACCTTTGTGTTGTGGTTCGGGGTGGTGCCCTTGCTGGACCTGTGGTGGCGCCTGCCAGGCTGATGGTTCAGCCGGCGCAGCAGGAAAGCCGGCTGACATCCCGGGTGAAGGTCTGGGCACAGAGCTTGAGTCCTTCGGCCATGGTGAGATAGGGGAAAAGCTGTTCACCCAGCTCGGAGACCGTCATGCCGGCACGCAGGGCGAGCGCGGCGGCCTGGATGATCTCGCCGCCGCCGCCGGCGAGCACCTGGCAGCCCAGAAGGCGGCCGCTGTCCTTTTCCGCCACCAGCTTGATGAAGCCGCGTGCGTCGAAATTGGCCTGGGCGCGCGGTACGTTTTCCAGCGCCAGGGTCCGACATGCCACCTCCAGGCCCCGTTTGCGGGCCTGTGTCTCGCTCAGGCCCACCGTGGCCACCTGCGGGTCGGTGAAGACCACCGCCGGCAGAATGGATAAATCCAGCCTGGCTTCTCCGCCTGTCATGTTGAGGGCGGCGCGTGTGCCGGCCGCGGCGGCGACATAGACGTATTGCGGGAGCCGGGCGCAGTCTCCGGCCGCATAGACATGGGGCGCGCTGGTGCGCAGATGTTCGTCCACGACGATGGCGCCGCGCCCGTCCACATCGATGCCCGCCGCTTCCAGCCCCAGCGTCAGCGTATTGGGACGTCTGCCGGTGGCCACCAGCAGCCGGTCCCCGTACAGGGTTTCCCCCGGTATGTGGAGCACGAAGCGGCCGTGCTCACGGGCGATGGCCTCCGGCACGGTGTGGTTCAGTACCCGGATGCCCTCGGTCTCGAAGAGGGTCTGCAAGGTCTTGCCGATGAGAGGATCTTCCCGGGAGAGCAGGGTACTGCGGGCAAGCAGGGTGACTTCGCTGCCCAGGCGGCGAAAGGCCTGTGCCAGTTCCACGGCGACCACCGAGCCGCCCAGGACGAGGAGATGGCGGGGCAGTTCCGCCGCCGTGAGGGCCTGCGTGGAAGTCCAGTAAGGGGTCTGGGCGAGGCCGGGTATGTCAGGAATCGCGGGGCTGGCGCCGGTGGCGATGAGTACGCGGTCCGCGTCGAGTCGCCGTGTTACGCTGCCGTCCGCGTCCGTGACCTCGATCGTCCTGGCATCGTGGAAACGTGCCCAGCCCCGCAGCAGCGTGATTTCCGGGCGCCCGGCGAGAATGTCTTCATATTTCGCCTTGCGCAGGGCGTCCACCCGCGCCTGTTGCTGGGCCAGCAGGGATGCGCGTCCCACCCGGGGTTCATGGCGGGAGATGCCTGCAAAGGGGTGATGGGCCTGCAGGTGGGCGATCTCCGCGGCGCGGATCATGATCTTGGAAGGGACGCAGCCCACATTGACGCAGGTGCCGCCGATGCGCTCATCACCCTCGATGAGGGTGACCCGCGCGCCGCGCTCGACGGCCTGCAGGGCCGCGGCAAAGGCCGCAGAGCCCGAACCGATGATGACGATGTGCAGTGCCGGGGAGGAGCCGCAGGATCGATTCATGGGATGACTATTCCTTCTGGGAATGGCGGGGGCGGGAGGGAAAGCCCGCCTTGGCGGTGGCCTGGATGAGGTCCTCGATACGGGCCCGGCTCGGATCGAAGGTGACTCTGGCCCAGCCGACGCCCTTGCCTTCGTATTTCGCCTTGACTTTTACCACACCGTCCACCTTGCGCAAGGCACGGCGCACGGTGATGGGGCACAGGCGGCAGGTCATGTTGTCCACGTCCAGCACCACGGTTTCCAGTTGTCCCTGCACTTTCTGGGCTGTCCAGGCCGGGGCGGCTGCCAGACCTGTCAACAGGGCTGTGGCCGGGAATGCAGCCGGGAGGAAGGCCGGGCGAAAGGGGTTGCGGCGCATGGATGGTTTTCCTCAGTCGAGAAAGAGGGGGGCGAACCAGGGGAAGGCAATGGCCAGCAGCACGGTGAATGTGACCAGCCAGAAAGCCCGCCGTTGCCAGCGCAACGGGTTGTCCGGTCCGGTGGCATCTGTACAGGCGGCATCCGAAGATGTCGCTGCCGCGCAGCGGCGGGGGTGCACATAGAGGCGACGATAGGCCAGGACGAGAAACAACAGGGAAACGGCGATGAAGAGCGGGCGGAAGGTTTCCAGTGCCGTCAGGTTGCCGATCCGGCTCCCGCTGACTCCGAGGGTGAGCAGCAGCAGGGGGGGCGCGCAGCAGGCCGAGGCGGCCAGGCCGCTCAGCAGTCCCACGGCAAGGGTGCCCGAGGCGGTGTTTTGTTCGCTGTTCCCTTGAGGCTTGCTGTGGTCCGTCGTGACGGATGGGGATGTCGGCCCGGTATTCATCTGGGTATTCATCTGGGAATTTATTTGGGAATTCATGCTGTGTTCATTGCCGGGCATGATGCAGGTCCCTCCTGTGGCTGCCACTTGAACCCGAGCCTGTCACCCGTACCTGGGTACGGTGTCAAGTCCCCCCTGAAAGATCCCGTGAGAGTATCTCAGGCGAAGGACTGTCAGTCCCGGGTGTCACCGGTGAGGGACTGGACGATGGGACAGTGGCCGGGACGGGCATGACGCTGGCAGTCATCCACCAGTTTGCGCAGTACCTTGCGCATGGCCTGCAGGTCGCGGATCTGGGATTCGATCTGGGCGAGGCGGCTCTCGGCCTGATGGCGCACGTCCTCGCAGTGTTCGTTGCCCAGCGCCAGCAGCTGGGCGATGTCCTGCAGGCTGAAGCCCAGTTGCTGGGCGCGTTTGATGAAACGGATGCGGTGGACGACGCCGGGCGGATAATAGCGTATCCCCCGCGGCGGTTTTGGCGGCTGCGGCACCAGTCCGATGCGCTGGTAATATCGCACCGTTTCCACGTTGACGTGGGCCTGGTCCGCGACCTGTCCGATGGTGAGCCAGTCGTTGTTCATGCTGGTTACCGGTATGTTACTGACGGTCTCGTAGTTGAATAGACAGGGTCGGGGCTGTTGGTGCGCCGGTTCGGTAGCCTGGATGAAGCGCTGCAAGAGCGGAATCCAGGAAACCAGACGGGAAAACCCCTGCCCCCGGATTACGTTCCACGCCATCCGGGCTACACATTATATATGGACATCTCTCTGTCATTCCGAGCGCAGCGAGGAATCCGAAACCGCTGATACAAGATTTCTCCCTTCGGTCGAAATGACAGGTGCCTGTCAGGTCGAAATGACAGGTGCCGGTCAGGATGACAGTTGCCGGTCGGGTCGAAAATGACAGGTTCCTGTTCGGCCGAAATCGCAGGGTCCTCTCCCATCGAAATGGCAGGTGTCTGACGTTGCCCGGGACGACATGTGCCATTACCAGTTCTAGCAGGGATGCCCGTAGCAGGGATACCCGCGCCGGTTCAGTCGATTGTTCTGTAGCGGACACGGGCGGTTCCCGGCCTTGGATCCCCGGCAGAAGAAAGCCCTTGACATGGGGTCGGGTACGGGGCTTAGGCTTGTTCCGTCCGGTTCCTGAGGAAAGATCATAATGGAAAGGGTTGTGCAGAGAAAGCGACAGTGGAAGAGGCGTTGGTGCTGGGCAGGCGTGCTGTTGTGGCCGGGGTTGCCGGCCCTGGCCCATGACCCGGTATTCGGCCTGGGGCCCCATACCCTCTTCAAGGGGGCAGTGGAGGTCCATGTCGGGGTGGACCGTTCCGCGGCGGGGGCGCGTGACCAGCGCGTGGCGACCCTTGAGCTGGCCTATGGCGTGACCGCCAACTGGACCCTGCGCGCCGAACTGCCCTATCTGGCGCGTGACGGTGCCGGCGACGGCCTGAGTGATTTCGCCCTTGCCACCAAGTACCGTTTCTGGCGCCGCGACGGCCTGGGGGTGCAGGAATCCGCCAGCGTGCTGCTCCGTCTCAAGACCGACAGCGCGGGGCGGGCGCAGGGGACGGATACCACCGATGTGCTTGGCGGCATAGCCTATGGTTATGAGAGCCGCAAGTGGTATCGCTGGGCGGCCCTGCGCTACCTCTCCCGGGGTGAGACCGGAGCCGGGCTGGAGCGTGGCGACCGCCTGCTGGCCGATCTCGTCCTGGGCATCCGTTTCCGCCAGACTGCCTACCTGGAGCCGGACTGGGTGTGGATGGTGGAATTGAACGGAGAACGTACCGGCCGGGATGAACTGGACGGCAGGCGGCTCCCGGACAGCGGCGGCACGCGCTGGTTCGTCTCCCCGGGACTCATGTGGACCTGGCGCAATTTCGCTGTCAAGACCGGCATGCAGATCCCGCTGGCCGAGGATCTCGACGGCACGCAGCCGGAAACCGACTACCGGGCGCGGCTGGAGCTGGAATGGCATTTCTGAAGGGGGTGTGAAATGAAGACGAGGACTTTTCTGCTGGCGATGTTCATGCTGGCGGCAAGTAGCGTGGTCATGGGAGACGGCATGCAGTACGAGCTGCGCGTCGATGGCCTGGCCTGTCCCTTCTGCGCCTACGGGATCGAGAAAAAACTCAAGAAGACCACAGGGGTGAAAACCGTGGCATTCGACCTGGAGGCGGGCAAGGTCATCGTCACGACGGAAGAGTCCGCACGCTTCACCGAGGATGAAATGGAACGGCTCATCGAGGAGGCCGGATTCACCCTGCGCGGCATGACGGAACGGGAGTTGCCCTGAGATGTGGCACGCTTGCCTGTTCAGGAGTGCGGTGCTGGTCATCCTGCTGCTGCCCCTCACGGCCTGTGCCTGGTTTCCCCCCGAGCGGGAGGCAGCCTATGAGCTGCTTGCGAGCTGGGGCGGGAAAGGCGATGCGCCAGGGCGCTTCAACGAGCCCACCGGGATTGCCGTCGCCGGTGGTGAGGTCTTCGTCAGTGATGCCCGCAACGGGCGCATCCAGGTTTTCGATTTCGACGGGCGTTTTCTGCGCCAGATCGGCTCAGCCGGTGAAGAACCCGGGAAATTGGGCCGCCCCATGAACCTGGCCATCGCCCGTGGCGAACTCTACGTGGCCGATTACTGGAATGACCGCATCGAGGTGTTTTCCCTCGCAGGCGAATACCGGCGCAGTATCGGTACGAGTGGCACTGGCCCTGGGCAGTTCAATGCACCGGGGGGCGTGGCGGTGGGAAAGGAGGGCGATCTGTTCGTGGCGGATTTCTACAATCAGCGCGTGCAGCACCTGCGTCCCGACGGCCGGTTCGTCCGGCAATGGGGTGAGACCGGCAGGACGGGGTGGACAGCGGGGCGCTTCAGTTATCCCACCGATGTGGCCCTCGGCGCCGACGGCACGCTCTACGTCGCCGACGGCTACAACGACCGTATCCAGGTCTTTGCGCCGGATGGTACATTCCTGCGCAAGTGGGGAGGTCCCTTCGCGCTCAATATCCATGGTCCCTTCCGTGGCTGGTTTGCAACGGTGACATCCGTGGCCGTGGGTCCCCGGGGCAATATCTTCGTCGCGGATTTCTACAATGACCGGGTGCAGAAGTTCAGCGCAGAAGGCCGTTTCCTCACCGCTTTCGGCAGCACGCCGCGCGGTCCCGCGCACAGTGCCATCGCCGTGGCGGTGGCATCCGACGGCTCGGTCTTCGTGGCCAACTTCGACGCCCACCGGGTGGAACGCTGGCAGCAGCCTGCCGGCGGCCCGTGAATTCTGCCCAATCTGATTTAGTCCGGTTCTGCCTGGCATCAAGATTGCTTGCTTCCCGGGTGTCCAAGGTTTCAAAGGAGGCGGCGTCATGATCAAGGTCGCGCAATTGCTGGCTCGCAAGGACGGTTGCGTCTGGCAGGTGGCGCCGGAGGATTCCATCCATCGGGCCATGACCCTCATGGCGGAACGGGGCATCGGCGCGGTGGTGGTGCTGCAGGAAGGCATGCTTGCGGGAATCGTGTCCGAGCGGGACTGTGCCCGCCAGGTGATCGTCACGGGAAGGTGTGCACGAACCACGCCGGTGCGGGAGATCATGACCCGGCAGGTTTTCTATACCTCCCCGGACGAAGACGTGGAGCACTGTCTGGCCACCATGTCCCGCCATCACATCCGCCACCTGCCTGTCCTGGCACAGGGCGAGGATCGGAAACGGGTGGTGGGGGTGATCACCATGGGGGATGTGGTCAAGGCCATCCTGGATCAGCAGCGGGACAGGATCGAGCACCTGGAGCGCTACATTTCCTGGGAAGAGTCTTTTTGATCAAAAAAACGCGGGATGCAGCGAGGCACGAATCCGTATCTTAACAGGGAGGGCCAGATACGTCTCTTTCCTCGCCACATCCCGCGGTGCTGCACAGGTTTATGTTGTTGAAAACCGCTGTGAACCTCGTCAGCCGAGCTTGCGCTGACCGCTTCTTTGCCTATCGCCCCGTGCGACCGGCTGCCTGCGCGGTGAGCGACCGTTCGCGGGTGCGCTGGCGGGTCAGGCGCCGGGCCACCGTGCGCCCCGCCCGGCCCGCCGCGCGGTCGATGGCGGCATAAAAATCCGCTTCGGTGTCCTTGACCACCACGTCCGGGAGATTGTCCAGGCGTACCTGGATGAGACAGCACTTGTCCGCCCCGCCCCGTGGCCCGTTGATGTCGTGGAGACGGACCTGGACGCGGCGGATGTAGGTGACGCAGGTGCTCAGCGCAAAGCCCAGGCGCCTTTCGATGTGGTTGCGCAGGGCTTCCGTCAGGGGAAAGTCCCGCGCCTGGATGTCGATCTGCATCACGCCTCTTCCTCTGGCCGATGAGGGACGCTTCGTGAATTGAGCATAGGATCTTTCAGGTTCGAGGAAAAGTCGAATGTAATATATCCTCTGTCAGTTTGTATCGAAGTAAGACAAGGAAGGGGCACATGCCGGTGCAAGGGTGCAAGGTCAGCACCGCCGGCGGAGAATGAAAGAGAAATTCCCCCGCTTTACCAATCCCCTGCTGATATCCGCCACAATGGGCGCTATTCCACCAGCGCAATGTTCACCGCCACGGTGACGGACAAGAGGATGAGCATGACCAGCCAGTAATCCTCATTCATTGTCTGACCTCGTTTTTGCTTGTTCCAGTGCCTCGGCGACTTCACGGGGCATGTAGGTTTCGTCGTGCTTGGCAAGGACTTCCTTGGCGATGAAAACGCCGTCCTCGTTCAGATGACCCTGCGTGACCACCCCCTGGCCTTCCCGGAACAGGTCCGGCAGGATGCCGGTGTACTGCACGGGCACCGTCTTTCCCTCGTCTGTGACCAGGAAATGGACGGTCAGCCCGTCGCCGATGCGCCTGACGCTGCCCTCGCTGACGAGTCCGCCGAGACGAAATGTCCTGCCGGGCTCGATCTCGCCGGCATGGACCTGGGTGGGACTGTAGAAAAACACCAGGTTGCTGTTGAAGGCACGCAGGAGCAGGGCGGCCGCGATGCCGACGCCGGCGAGGCCGATGAGGACGAAAGCCATGCGTTTGTGCCGGGTCTTCATGGGCTCCCCTTGTGATACTGCGCGCCAGGCAAGAAAATCCTCCAGCTCATATCTCGGAGAAACCTCCAGGGATGTCCGCAGTCGGCACATGTGCAGCCCTGGCGCTGATAGCAATGCCGATTTGACGGTGATTCAGGATAAGACAGTTTCATTATAAGAGAAAGTCGATTATTATTTTTTGAATATTCGTATTTAACGAAACAGGACGGAATATGATCAATTACAAGCATCTCTACTATTTCTGGATGGTGGCCAAGGAGGGCGGCATCGCGCGCGCCAGCGAGCGTCTGCATCTGACCCCCCAGACCATCAGCGGGCAGCTGGGACTGCTGGAAGAGAGCCTGGGAGAGAACCTGTTTTCGCGGGTGGGCCGCAACCTGGAGCTGACGGAGACCGGCAGGCTGGTACTGAGCTATGCCGACGAGATTTTTTCCCTGGGTGGCGAGCTGGAGGAGATGGTGCGCAACCTCCCCGGTGACAGGCCGTTACTGTTCAAGGTGGGGGTGGCCGACGTGGTGCCCAAGTCCATCGCCTACCGTCTGCTGGCGCCGGCCCTGCAGCTGCCCGAGCCCGTGCGCATCGTCTGCCGGGAGGGGGCCATCGACAGTCTGCTCGCCGAGCTGGCGGTGCATCGTATCGACCTGGTGATTGCCGACGGTCCCATTCCCGCCACGGTCAACGTGCGAGGTTTCAATCATCCCCTGGGAGAATGCGGCGTGACATTTTTTGCCGCTCCCGCGCTCGCCCAGCAACTGGAGGGGGTGTTTCCGGACAATCTCGACGGCACCCCCTTGCTGCTGCCGGGAGAGACTACCGTGGTGCGCAGCCGCCTGCTGCAATGGATGGATGGCTTGCATATTCACCCACGTATTGTCGGTGAGTTCGACGACAGCGCGCTTATGAAGGCCTTCGGGCAGACTGGGGTGGGCGTGTTCATTGCGCCCACCGCGATTGCAAAAGAGGTGGAGAAGCAATATGGTGTTCAACCCATCGGGCAGACCGAGGAGGTGCGGGAAGAGTTTTATGCCATCTCGGTTGAGCGCAAGATCTCCCACCCGGCGGTGGCCGTGATCTCAGAGACGGCCAGGGAATGGCTGGCAGGGGAAAAGGCGTCATCCAGCAAGCGTTCTAAGGGCAGAAAACGGGCATGAGCAAGCAACAGGAAAATAACAACAACATCAAGGGCAGGGAGATTAATGCTCCCTGGGAAAAGGCCTTCGACCGTATCCTCACGCCCTTCGAAGAGTTCGTCCACCGCGAAACCACCAGCGGCCTGTTGCTGATGGCCATGGCCGTGCTGGCGCTGATCTTTGCCAACACGGCCCTGGCGGGATTCTATCAGGATCTGGTCAAGACACCGGTGTCCATCAGTTTCGGCGAGTGGCGCCTGGAGAAGACCGTCCACCACTGGGTCAACGACGGCCTCATGGCCTTGTTCTTTTTCATCGTGGGCCTGGAACTCAAGCGCGAGATCCTGGTGGGCGAGCTGGCCGCGCCGCGCCAGGCCGTGTTGCCCATTGTCGCTGCCATCGGCGGTATGGTGGTGCCCGTGCTTATCTATCTCGCATTCAACGGGGGAAGCGACGGGATGCGCGGCTGGGGCATTCCCATGGCGACGGACATCGCCTTCGCCATCGGGGCGCTGGTACTGCTCGCTCACCGCGTGCCCAAGGCGCTGATCACCTTTCTCGTGGCACTGGCCATCGTGGACGACCTGGGCGCGGTGCTGGTGATCGCCCTGTTCTATACCGAGCAGCTGGTGTGGCAGGCTCTTCTGGCCGCGCTGGTCATTCTCGGCGTGCTGGTGGTCTGTAATCTGGCAGGGATACGCGCATTATTGCCCTATTTCATTCTTGGCGCCCTGTTATGGTTTGCGATGCTCAAGTCGGGTGTCCATGCCACCCTGGCCGGCGTGTTGACGGCCTTTACCATTCCCGCCCGTCCCAAGTACGATCCGGCGCGTTTCAGCACCCATGTCCGGGAACTGATGTCCCGTTTCGATGCCAGTTACCGCCGGGACGCGAGCATTCTCACCAACGATGAGCTGCGCGCCGTGGTGCAGACCCTGGGAAATGGCGTGCACAAGGTGGAAACCCCCCTGCAGCGCCTGGAACACGGCCTGCACATGCCCGTGGCCTTCGTGGTGATTCCCATCTTTGCCTTCATCAATGCCGGCATTCCGCTCAGCCTGGCGGGCCTGGGAGAGACCCTGGCGCATCCCGTGACCCTGGGGGTGATGCTGGGGCTCGTGCTGGGCAAATTCCTGGGCATCACCGGCGCCTGCTGGCTGGCGCTGCGCCTGGGATTCGGACAGCTTCCCGCGGGGACCCGGTTCAGCCAGGTTGCGGGTGTGTCTTTATTGGCGGGGATCGGCTTTACCATGGCCATCTTCATTGCCGAGCTGGGTTTTGCCGAGCAGCCAGAATATCTGGTCATGGCCAAGACCGGTATCCTGTTTGCGTCGCTTCTGGCTGGCGTCAGCGGTTATATCTGGTTGCGGTATGTGGCCAAGGACTGAAAAATATTCTGAAGTCTTAAGATCAATTCTGGGCCGGGTGGATGGTGAAATGAAATGTCCCGGATCAAGGCGCAGGCCATAGCAGTGCTCTGGTCAAGCTTTGCCGGGTTAATAATCAGAGGTTCCTTGAATTTGTGCCCAGGGAGAATGAGGGCATTGGCGGCAGTGACAACGGATGGCATTCCGGGGGTGTGCGATTTTTTTCATGGGCGTCGGTCCCCGTTATTTTGAACCACGATTTTCTTCCGGTTAAGCTGTTTCCCGCAGGTGCCATTGCATGGGAGGAGGTTGGACTGTGGACGATGACAGGGTTGCGTTTATTCCCCTTGACATGGTGGTGTTCACCGTGTCCGACAGTCGTACCCTGGAGACCGACCGTTCCGGCGCCCTCCTGGCGGAGCGCGTGGTTGCGGCAGGTCACCGCCTCGCGACCCGCGAGATCGGCCGCGACGATCTCTACGAGGTGCGCGCCCGGGTGGCAGCCTGGATTGCAGATCCCGCCATCCAGGTGGTGCTGGTCACCGGCGGGACGGGTTTCGCCGGGCGCGACATCACCCCGGAGGCCGTCCGGCCGTTGCTGGACAGGGAGGTGCCGGGGTTTGGCGAGTTGTTCCGCAGCCTGTCGCGACAGGAGATCGGTGTTTCCGCCATTCAGTCGCGCGCCGTCGCCGGCCTGGCCAACGCCACCCTGGTCTGCTGCCTGCCGGGCTCTCCGGGTGCCTGTGCCCTGGCCTGGGATGCCATCCTCCGGGAACAGCTTGATGCCCGTAACCGGCCCTGCAATTTCGTCTCGGTGTTGCGTCCCAGAGGATAAATGGCACCTGAATAACCCTGCATTTGGTCCAATTGAAATACCGGGACATTACGGGTAAGTTAGTCTCCAGTCACCGCTTTCTCCAGAGGCGATGAAGAGGAGGTGGGAGGCGGGATTGCTTTTGATTTTGTGAAATACCTGACCTGAGGAGAACAGAAATGAGCGTACTGGTTGCCAAACAGGCCCCTGATTTCACTGCCACGGCTGTTATGCCGGACAACAGCTTCAACGAGAAATTCAGCCTCTCGGACTACCGGGGCAAATACGTCGTGCTCTTTTTCTATCCCCTGGATTTCACCTTCGTCTGTCCCACCGAGCTGCTGGCCTTCGATCACCGTATCGGGGAGTTCGAGAAACGCAATGTACAGGTGATCGGCTGTTCGGTGGATTCCCATTTCTCCCATCTGGCCTGGAAGAACACGCCGGTGGACCAGGGGGGTATCGGCAACGTGCGTTATCCCCTGGTGGCCGATCTCACCAAGCGCATTGCCCGTGACTACGACGTGCTGCTGGATGACGGCGTGGCCCTGCGGGGATCCTTTCTCATCGACCGCGACGGCGTTGTGCGCCACCAGGTGGTCAACGACCTGCCCCTGGGGCGCAACATCGACGAGATGCTGCGCATGGTGGAAGCCCTGCAGTACACCGAGGAACACGGCGAGGTCTGTCCTGCCGGATGGCACGAGGGCGAGCCGGCCATGCAGCCCACCCCCGAGGGTGTTGCCAGCTATCTGTCCAGTGCCGCGGAGAAACTCTGAGACTGCCGCGATTGCAGAAGAGGCCGGGCATCGCCCGGCCTTTTCGTATCAGGCCTTTTCGTATCGTAGAACATGAAATGGCTGCAGCGGCGGCGTACTTTGCGGGCAATCGGGCGCCATTCCATCGGTTATGGCGAGTGGCGCGCACTCTGCGGGAGGCTGGCGCCCCTGCATCATCTCGACATACCGGGCCGTGTCCGCCTGCGGGCATTGTGCGCCCTGTTTCTCCAGGCCAAGCGTTTCAGTGGTGCGGGCGGCCTTGAAATCACCCGCGGGATGCGGCTTGCCGTTGCGGTGCAGGCCTGTCTTCCCATCCTGTATCTGGGCCTGTCCTGGTACCGGGGCTGGGTCGAGATCATCCTCTATCCGGGACCCTTCGCCGTGGCGCACGAGGAAGTGGACGATGCCGGGGTGGTGTCGCGCCGCGCAGAGATGCGTCACGGTGAATCCTGGGCGCAGGGGCCGCTGATCCTGTCCTGGGCAGACGTGGAAGGCGGCCTGCGCGAACCGCAGGACGGCTACAACGTGGTGGTGCATGAATGTGCCCACAAGCTGGACATGCTCGACGGCGACGCCAACGGCCTGCCGCCCCTGCATGACGGGATGTCCGTGACCCAATGGGCCGATGTCATGGGGCGTGCCTATGAAGATCTGCGGGCGCGTTGCGCAAGGGACGGGGGTGATCCTTGCGCATTCCCCATCGATCCCTATGCAGCCACACACCCTGCCGAGTTCTTCGCCGTCGCCAGCGAGTACTTCTTCACTGCCCCGCATCTGCTGGCGGCATTTTATCCTGAGGTCTATCGGCAGCTTGCCCTGTTCTATCGTCAGGAGCCGTTGGCGAAATACTAAGACAATCGATAGTAAAGCGACCTTCAGCGGGTGGCTGGGCGGTCAGTCGCAAGGCGCGGTGGCGCCGCCATAGCGCGCCTATGGCAAGCCGCCGCAACACCGCGAATGGCCGCTCAACCGCCCGCCCGGAGGGAGCGGCCCAGGTGTCCCGGCCCGGCGTTGCGACCCTTGGAAAGGGCCAGCCATTCCCTGCGGGCCGCGCCTTGATCCGGAACGCCTGGGTCGCTCTGAATGCCGCTTTACTATCGATTGTCTTAGTATACGGGCGGGCGGGACCTGCATGCTTGAGAGTTACCTGGTGAGGCCTGTCATTTCGAGCGCAGCAAGAAATGACAGTATCCCTGTCATTTCGAGCATAGCGAGAAATCTTGGGGCGGTGGGACAGGATTTCTCCCTACGGTCGAAATGACAACGTTCTTGTCATTCCAAGCGCAGCGGGAAACGACAGGGAAGTGTGGCGGCAAGGGCAAGGAGGCGTGGTGGGAATGACATTACCCCTGTCATTTCGAGCGCAGCGAGGAATCCTGGGGCGGTGGGACAGGATTTCTCCCTACGGTCGAAATGACAGCTCTTCGTCATTCCGGGCGCAGCGAGAAATGACAAGGGCGTGTGGCGGCACGGGCAAGGAGGTGCGGCGGGTATGACATTACCCCTGTCATTTCGAGCGCAGCAAGAAATGACAGTATCCCTGTCATTTCGAGCATAGCGAGAAATCCTGGGGCGGTGGGGCAGGATTTCTCCCTACGGTCGAA
>JALSIC010000038.1 GCA_026981935.1 Gammaproteobacteria bacterium | reverse complement strand
TTGCCACCTCCACCACAAGCAGCCAATGTAATAAGCATAATCACGCCAAATGCAATGTTTATCATATTTGTTCTGGTTTTCATGATTTCCTCCCGGTTTTACGCACTCCTATTCTAGAGCCTAACGTCGCAATTCACCGGCGCGCAGCGTAGCGAAGCGTCCGAGTGAAATTGCATTGTTATGTGTCTTTATTTTGTTGTACCGCTGCCGGTGGTTCAATATCACCTTCTCGCCTTGGTATTAGCCCGCCTTATTCACCGTACAGGCGACAAAAGAAGAGGCGTGCGCCCCCTATTCGTTGTAAAATCAAGCTGTTGAAACAAGACAGACAACGAACAAGAGGAGCACGCCATGGGTGAAACGTTACCGTTGTTTGGGCCGCAGTTCAACCGGTCGGTGCGGGTTGAGTGCCGGCCGGAGCATCTGACGGCTGAATCCGGGGCCTTGATCCAGCGCGAGCTCATGGAGCGCAGCGGGATCATCGACTGGCTGGTTGAGCGCCTGCACGATCCGCGGCGGCCCGAACTGATCACGTACCCGCTGGCGGAGCTTTTGCGCACCCACTTGCTGCTATTGGGTCAGGGCTGGCGGGACCAGGACGATGCGGACCGGCTGCGCCAGGATCCTGGGCTGCGGGTGTCCAGCAGTGGGCGGCGGGGGGCTGTGCCGCTGGACGAGGACCATGTGCTGGCCTCGCAGCCGACGCTCTCGCGGCTGGTGCGCGTGCTCAGCACGGACGACAACCGGTCGGTGCTGCGCCGGGCCGTTGCGGAGCTGGCGGGCCGGCGTCTGCGGCTGGCGAACGGGGGTCGTTGCCTGCGGATGCTGACGATTGATGTGGACAGCCTGCCGGTGGAGGTCCACGGTCATCAGTTGGGCAGTGAGTGGAACGGTCACTACCGGCGGCGGATGTATCATCCGCTGGTGGCCAGTTGTGCCGAGACGGGCGACCTGCTGGACGGTGTGTTGCGTGCGGGCAACGTGCATACGGCGGAGGGTGCGCTGGACTTTATTCTGGAGGTGGTGGACCGCTGCAAGGCCACGCTGTGCCGTTCTGTCATTGTCCGCATGGATGCGGGCTTTCCGGATGGTGACACGCTGCGTGGTCTGGAGTCGCGGGGTGTGCCGTATGTGGCCCGGATCCGTAACAATGCGGTATTGGACCGGCTGGCGGCGCCGTATTTGGAGCGGCCGGTGGGACGCCCGCCGCATGAGCCACGGGCATGGTGCCACGAGTTGCGTTATCAGGCCGGTGGGTGGGAAAAGCCACGCCGGGTGGTGCTGGTGGTGGTCGAGCGTCCTGGAGAACTGTTTCTCGATCACTTTTGGCTGATCACCAGCCTGGATGAGGGGCGTTGGCCGGCGGACAGGCTGCTGGCGCTGTATCGCAAGCGAGGCAAGGCGGAGGCCCATATGGGCGAGCTGATGGACGTGCTGGCCCCGGCGCTTTCCTCGACCTGTCGGCCGAGGGACGGCAGGGCGGCGGGAGAAGCCGCGACGGAGATGGGGGTGCGCGCCCACAACGAGACCTTGTTTCTGCTCAATCTGCTGGCGTATGAAATCCTGCACATGGGCAGGACATTGATGGAGCAGGCGACGGGTGAGGGCTGGAGCCTGCGGCGGTTCCGGGAGAGGCTGTTGCGCGTGGCCAGCCGTGTGATCCGTCATGGCCGGCGGCTGACCTTCGTCATCGCGCAAAGCGCGGCGGAGGATTGGCAGCGACTCTGGCGGAAGCTCAACCGGCTCCGATGGGTGCCTGGGTAGCGACGGATCCTGTTGGCTTGTGTGAGTCGGATGGCGGCAGGCCAGGGCTTGGTTTTGCCGCAACACGGTGGAAGGAGGATGGTGATGTGACGGAGAACTGTTTTTGTTCCGCAAACACCTGGAAATGCCCCATCAAACAGGATAACTCCGGGATGGACTGCGCTACAACACAGAAAATCGGACCGATGAGCGGCTCATTTGATCATAGGGTGAATAAGGTAGGGGAAGTGTGGTTGGAATGACGAGGAAGTGGGGGCGTAATGACAAGGCAGCGGGGTGGCAATGGCAAGGAAGAGCGGCGGGAATGACATCATCCCCTGTCATTTCGAGCATAGCGAGAAATCTTGAGGGCAGCGGGCAGGGTTTCTCTCTCGGCCGAGATGACACTTCTATGTCGTTCCGAGCGCAGCGAGGAATCCGATGTCGCTTGGACAAGATTTCTCCCTTCGGTCGAAATGACAAGGAAGTGTGGTTGGAATGACAAGGAAGTGTGGTCGAGTTCCTGGTGGCACTCGGCATCGATTCCCTGAGTCTCAATCCCGACACCGTCATTCGCACCCCCGCCAGGTACTGGCGGGGGTGCGCGCCTGGGCCGCAAACCAGGGCGGTTATAGCCTGGAAATGACGGATGGGATCGCCGGCTTGAAATAATGCCCCCATTTCAGTTTGCGCGGTGTGCATCGTTCATCCTGACGCGATATTCCCGGCCAGGAGGCTGCTTCTCTTGCAGGGAAAGCGGTGTAGCAGCGCAGCCCCGGCGCAAAGGAGTTTGTGACCACGGGCATTCGTGGTCAGAGGGCTGCGGGATGCAGAGCGCGTTCATTCCCACTTGAGTGTACCGCCGGTCTGGTATTCCGTGACGCGGGTTTCAAAGAAGTTCTTTTCTTTCTTGAGGTCCAGGACTTCCGCCATCCAGGGGAAGGGATTGCCTGCGCCCGGGTATTGTTCGGGCAGGCCGATCTGGGCGCAGCGGCGGTTGGCGATGAAGCGCAGGTATTCCTCGAACATGGGCGCGTT
Organism: Gammaproteobacteria bacterium; assembly: GCA_026981935.1. Lineage (GTDB taxonomy): Bacteria > Pseudomonadota > Gammaproteobacteria > SZUA-140 > SZUA-140 > S012-109. The sequence goes on along the minus strand of JALSIC010000038.1, from coordinate 18,319 downwards.
CAGCCCCAGCACGCCGCGGGGCATGGTATCGCGCGCGTACTGGCTTTCCAGTTCCACCGCCTCGCGGATCATGGCGCACAGCTCCGCCTGGAAGGCGTCGTCCCAGAGGTGGGGGTTTTCGATCTTGATCTGGTTGATGACATCGATGCCGAAGTTCATGTGCATGGACTCGTCGCGCAGGATGTACTGGAATTGCTCGGCGGTGCCCACCATCCTGTTGCGCCGCCCCATGGACAGCACCTGGGTGAAGCCGACGTAGAAGAAGATGCCCTCGAAGATCACGTAGAAGGCCACCAGTTCCCTCAGCAGGGCACGGTCATTCTCCGGCGTGCCCGTGTGGAAGTGGGGATCGGCCAGGTGGCGGGTGTAGGGCAGGGCCCATTCCGCCTTGCGCGCCACCGCGGGCACCTCGCGGTACATGTTGAAGATCTCGCCTTCGTCCAGGCCCAGGGATTCCACGACGTACTGGTAGGCGTGGGTGTGCAGGGCCTCCTCGAAGGCCTGGCGCAGGAGATACTGGCGGCACTCCGGATTGGTGATGTGGCGGTAGACCGCCAGCACCAGGTTGTTGGCCACCAGGGAGTCGGCGGTGGAGAAGAAGCCCAGGTTGCGCTTGATGATGATGCGCTCGTCCTCGGTGAGCCCGTGTGGATCCTTCCACAGCGCGATGTCGGCGGTCATGTTGATCTCCTGGGGCATCCAGTGGTTGGCGCAGGCATCCAGGTATTTCTGCCAGGCCCAACCATATTTGAAAGGCACCAGTTGATTCAGGTCGGCGCGGCAGTTGATGATGCGCTTGTCGTCCACGCGGATGCGCCCGGCGCCCATGGCGATGTCCTCCAGCCCCGTGGCGCCCGCGGCGTTGTCGGCGGGCTGCCGCGTGTCCCTGGCCGTCGCAGCGGCCGGTGGGTCGTTTTCCAGTGGGGTGCTTTCCGGTGGTACAGCGTTTTTCTTCAACGCAGCCAGGGGGTCTTCCCAGTTCAGCATGGTTCGTTCTCCGTGATCGTGGTGGGTTGATGATGTGGCGTTGGTTCTCTGTCCTCTGTCTTCTGTCCTCCGTCCTCTGTCCTCCGTTACTGGCAGACCTCACAGCCGGGGTCGAGGACGCTGCAGGCAGAGGGTTCGGCTCCGCCGCCGGGCACGGCGTTGAGGCGGTTGGCGCGGCCGGCATCGGCCATGGTGGATTTCTCCACGTGCGTCGCCCCCAGGGTGCGCAGGTAATAGGTGGTCTTGAGGCCCCGCAGCCAGGCCAGCTTGTAGAGCCGGTCCAGCTTGAGTCCCGAGGGTTCGGCCAGGTAGAGGTTGAGGCTCTGGGACTGGTCGATCCATTTCTGGCGCCGTGCCGCAGCCTCCACCAGCCAGCGCGGGTCGATTTCGAAGGCCGTGGCGAACAGGGTCTTGAGTTCATCGGGGACGCGGTCGATGGCGGCCACCGAGCCGTCGTAGTACTTGAGGTCGTTGACCATCACCTCATCCCACAGGCCCCTGTCCTTGAGTGCGCGCACGAGCCAGGGGTTGACCACCGTGAACTCGCCGGAGAGGTTGGATTTGACGTACAGGTTCTGATAAGCGGGCTCGATGGACTGGCTCACGCCGCAGATGTTGGCGATGGTGGCGGTGGGCGCGATGGCCAGCACGTTGGAATTGCGCATGCCACGCTGTACGCGCTCCCGCAGCGCGTCCCAGTCAAGGGTCCGGGATTCATCCACTTTCAGGTAGCCCTCCCGCGCTTCCGCCAGGAGGCGCAGGGAGTCGATGGGCAGGATGCCGCGGCTCCACAACGATCCTTCGAAGCTGGGATAGGCGCCGCGCTCCGCGGCCAGGTCACAGGAGGCCTCGATGGCATGGTAGCTGATGGCCTCCATGGCGCGGTCGGCGAATGCCACCGCTGCTTCCGAGGCATAGGGGATGCCCAGCTTGTAGAGGGCGTCCTGGAAACCCATGAGCCCCAGGCCCACGGGACGGTGGCGCAGGTTGGCGCGCCGCGCCGCGGGCACGCTGTAGTAGTTGATGTCGATGACGTTGTCCAGCATGCGCATGGCCACGGAAATGGTGCGCGCCAGCTTTTCCCGGTCCAGGCCGTCCGCCGTGACATGGGCGGCGAGGTTCACTGATCCCAGGTTGCACACCGCGATCTCCTCGTCGCTGGTGTGCAGGGTGATCTCGGTGCAGAGATTGGAGGAATGCACCACGCCGGCGTGCTGGTTGGTGTAGCGCACGTTGCAGGGGTCCTTGAAGGTGAGCCAGGGATGGCCGGTCTCGAAGAGCATGGAGAGCATGCGCCGCCACAGTGCCTGGGCAGGCAGGGTCTTGTGCACGCGCAATTCCCCCCGCGCGGCCCTGGCCTCGTGCTTGCGATAGGCGGCCTCGAAATCACGGCCGTACAGGTCGTGCAGCTCCGGCACCTCGTCCGGTGAGAACAGGGTCCAGTCGCCTTCCTCCGCGACCCGCTTCATGAACAGGTCCGGGATCCACAGGGCGGTGTTCATGTCGTGGGTGCGGCGCCGGTCGTCGCCGGTGTTCTTGCGCAGTTCCAGGAACTCCTCCACGTCGATGTGCCAGGCCTCCAGGTAGGCGCACACCGCGCCCTTGCGCTTGCCGCCCTGGTTTACCGCCACGGCGGTGTCGTTGGCCACCTTGAGAAAGGGCACCACCCCCTGGCTCTTGCCGTTGGTCCCCTTGATGCGCGCGCCCAGGCCGCGCACGCGGCTCCAGTCGTTGCCCAGGCCGCCGGCGAACTTGGAAAGCAGGGCATTGTCGCGGATGGCACCGTAGATGCCTTCCAGATCGTCGGGCACCGTGGTGAGGTAGCAGGAGGAGAGCTGGGGGCGCAGGGTGCCGGCATTGAAGAGGGTGGGGGTCGAACTCATGAAGTCGAAGGAGGAAAGCAGCTCGTAGAACGCCACTGCGCGGGCCTCGCGGTCGATCTCGTTGAGGGCGAGCCCCATGGCGACGCGCATGAAAAAGGCCTGGGGCAGCTCGAAGCGGGTCTCTTCCCAGTGGAGAAAGTAGCGGTCGTAGAGTGTTTGCAGGCCCAGATAGTTGAACTGCATGTCGCGTGCGGGGCGAAGGGCCTGCACGATCGCGTCCAGGTCGAAGCGGGCCAGTTCCGGGTCCAGCAGTTCCAGCTCGATGGCGCGCCGCAGATAGCGCCGGAAATAGTCACCGTAGTGTTCCGCCATCGCCGCCTGGCTGGCGACTCCGGCCTCGTGGCCGAGGAAGGCCAGGGCCTCGCGCCGCAACCGGTCCAGCAGGAGCCGGGCGGCGACCTGGCTGTAGTGGGGTTCCCGCTCGATGAGGACGCGGGCGCTCATGACGAGGGCCTCGCGCAGGTCCGCCTCGCTCATGCCGTCGAAGAGGTTGCGCCGGACTTCCTCCATCAACGTGGCGGCGGAGACATCCTCAAGGCCCGCCACGGCTTCTTCCAGCAGGCCTTGCAGGGCGGCCTTGTCCAGGGGGCGGCGCCGGCCGTCGTCGGTGGTGAGGTGAATGACCGGTTCCGCCCGGGGTGCCCCGGCGCCCTGCCGGGCGGCGGCGCGCTCGCGGGCACGCGCCTCGCGGTAGAGGACGTAGGCCCGCGCCACCTTGTGGTGGCCGGCGCGCATGAGGGCCAGTTCCACCTGGTCCTGGATGTCCTCGATGTGCACGGTGCCGCCGTCGGGAAAGCGCCGGAAAAGGGCCTCGCATACCTGTTCGGTGAGCCCTTCGACGGTTTCATGGATGCGCCGCGAGGCGGCCGCGGTGCCGCCCTCCACGGCGAGGAAGGCCTTGGTGATGGCCACCACGATCTTGCTGCGGTCGAAGGCGGTGACCTTGCCGTTGCGGCGGATCACCTGGCGGGTGCCGGGCCGGGGGGCGAAACGCTGGGCGGGATCCGCCGTGATGGCGGGCACGGCCTGCTCGTCGGCCGGGATGATTTCATTTTCGTACATGCTGGTCTCCCTCGTTTTATTGTCATGGAGGAGACTCGCACCAGGGCAGGACGAGGGCAGGACGCAGAGACGGCGGGCGCCGGACGGTCCCGCCCTCTGCCCTGTCGCCTTGACGCGAGGCTTGGGCAGTGGCGCCGGCTGGCCGGCGCCCCGCTTCGGCAGGTATTCGGACTCAGGGGCAGGGCCGGCAAGACTGTACCGGCCGCCTACGGCCACGGCTTCCCATCCTCCCGCGGGAGGACAGTGCCTGCAGCCCGAAGGGCTGCCTGTGGCCTTCGTTCCCCAACACCGCTGCGCGACAGTCCCGGAGTCTCACCGGGTTCCCTGTTGCCACAGACACAACATGTTGTGGTCTGTACCGAAGCAGGTCGCAAGATACAGCATCGCCGAGTGCATGGCAAGGGGGGTGGGCCGCAGGGAAGTCAGGTGGCCCGGCAGGCGCGCGCCATGTCGATGAAGCGGCGCAGATAGGGGAGGCCGAGTTCCTGGCGGCGCACGGCTGCATAGAGCGTGCCGTGCAAGCCCCTGCGGCCGAGGCGCAGGGAGCGCAGGTCTTTCCGTCCGCCCGCGGCGTCGAGCACCCAGTCGGGCAATACGGCGACGCCCCGCCCGGCCGCGACCAGCTGCAGGATCATGGCAGTGAGTTCCACCCGGCGCACGGCAGCGGGTTCCACGCCCGCCGGCTCGAGAAAGCGGGTGAAGACATCGAGACGTTGTCGGTCCACGGGATAGGTGATCAGGGTCTGGGCGGCGAGATCCGCGGGGCGGGCCTGGATGCGCCCGGACAGGGGATGGCCGGCAGGGACGACGAGCCGGGCCTCGTAGCCGAACAGGGCTTCGTAGCTCACGTCCTCCTCTGCCACGGGATCGGAGGAGATGATGAGGTCGATATCGCCCCGCAGCAGGGCCGGCAGGGGGTCGAAGCTCATGCCCAGGCGGATGTCGACTTCCACCTCGGGGCAGCACAGGCGATAGCCGTCGAGCAGCGGCATGAGCCACTCGAAACAGGCGTGGCATTCGATGGTGATGTAGAGCCGACCCGTGCCGTCGGAGGCGAGCGTCTTCAGGGCCTGTTCCGCGGCTTCCACGCGGGGCAGGACCTCGCGGGCGAGCGCCAGCAGGCGGTGACCGGCGGGTGTGAGCTGGAGGGGGCGTCGCCGGCGATAGAACAGCGCCGTCCCGAAGTGGTGTTCCAGCGACTTGATCTGGTGGGTGAGGGCGGACTGGGTGAGATGCAGGCGCTGGGCGGCGCGGGACAGGTTGCCCGTTTCGTGGATGGCGAAGAGGCTGCGCAGGTGGCGGATTTCGATGTACATGACGCTATTTTATAAAAACTATTCATAAATTTTATTAAAAAAATGAAGTTTTTTCATGTTTCTGTCTTTGCCATACTGCCCCCGTCGAACATCGGGAACGAAGGAGCAGGGCATGACGGTGACACATGTGCTGGGGTTTCCCCGCATCGGGGCGAATCGGGAGTTGAAGCAGGCCCTGGAGGCCTATTGGTCGGGACGCGAGGACGCCGCGGCACTGGAGGCCGTCGGCCGGAGCCTGCGGCGACGGCACTGGCGGCTGCAGCTCGAGGCGGGGCTGGACTATCTCACGGTGGGCGATTTTTCATTCTACGATCATGTGCTGGACATGAGCCTTGCCCTGGACGTGGTGCCCCGGCGTTGCCGGCGCGAGGGGAGCGATGCCTTTGCGACCTGTTTCACCATGGCCCGGGGACGGGCGCCGGGTGTGGAGCCCGCTCTTGCCTGCGAGATGACCAAGTGGTTCGATACCAACTATCACTACATCGTGCCCGAGTTCTCGCCGGAGCAGCGGTTCCGCCTTGTCGCGCCCAGGATCTTTGCGGAAATGGAGGAGGCCCGTGCCCTCGGCCATCCCCTCAAGGCGGTTCTGGTGGGACCGTTGACCTATCTCTGGCTGGGCCGGGACGAAGCGCCCGGCATGGATCGCCTGCGCCTGCTCGACGCGCTGCTGCCGGCCTATGGTGAACTGCTGCAAGGGCTGGCGGCGCGGGGGGCTGACTGGATACAGCTGGACGAGCCCATCCTTGCGCTGGATCTGCCGCCTGCCTGGCGGCAGGCCTTCGAGTCCGCCTATCACCAGCTTCAGACCCGCGCTGCCAAACTGCTGCTGGCCACCTACTTCGGCGGGCTGGAGGACAACCTGTCCCTGGCCTGCCAACTTCCGGTGGACGGCCTGCATGTCGATCTGGTTCGCGCTCCTGAACAACTGCCGGCCTTGCTGGATCGCCTGCCGCCCTACAAGACGCTGTCCCTGGGGATCATCGACGGGCGCAATGTCTGGCGGGCCGATCTGGATGCGCTGCTGGCCACGCTGGTGCCGCTTAAGGCGCGCCTGGGGTCGCGCCTGTGGCTGGCGCCTTCCTGCTCGCTCCTCCATGTGCCCGTGGATCTCACGCTGGAAGACGGGCTGGATCCGGAATTGCGCAGCTGGCTGGCGTTTGCGGTGCAGAAGCTGGACGAATTGCATGTCCTAAAGCGCGCCCTGGACGAGGATCCGGCGGCGGTGGCGCCGGAACTCGCCATGGCCCGGAAGGCAGTAATCACGCGTCGCGCCTCACAGCGGTGTTGCGATCCGGCGGTACGCGAGCGCCTGCGGCAGGTGGATGCCGCCATGGAGTGCCGCGCCAGTCCCCATGCGCGCCGCAGGATCCATCAGCAACGGCGTCTCCATCTGCCGCCCCTGCCCACGACAACCATCGGTTCCTTCCCCCAGACGGCGGAGATCCGCGCCGCGCGCCGTGCGTGGCGGTCGGGCGGAATGACGACCGCTGCCTACGAGGCCCGCATGCGGGGCGAGATCGAAGCGATCGTCCGCCGCCAGGAAGCGATCGGCCTGGACGTGCTGGTGCATGGCGAGCCGGAGCGCAGCGACATGGTGGAATACTTCGCGGAACAGCTCAGGGGGTTTGCCACGACGCGGCACGGCTGGGTGCAGTCCTATGGCTCCCGTTGCGTCAAGCCGCCCATTCTCTACGGTGACGTAAGCCGTCCGGGCGCCATGACCGTGGAGTGGTTCAAGTACGCCCAGTCCCTGACGGACAAGCCGGTCAAGGGGATGCTGACAGGCCCCGTGACCCTGCTCAACTGGTCTTTCGTCCGCGACGACCAGCCCCGCGAGGAAACCTGCCTGCAGCTTGCGCTGGCATTGCGCGACGAAGTGACGGACCTTGAGGCGGCGGGTGCGGCCATCATCCAGATCGACGAGGCCGCCCTGCGGGAGGGGCTGCCCCTGCGCCGCAGCCAGTGGGACACCTATCTTTCCTGGGCCGTGCGCGCCTTCCGCATCGCCGCCAGCGCCGTGCGGGACGAAACGCAGATCCACACGCACATGTGTTATTCCCAGTTCAACGACATCATCGCCGCCATCGCCGCCATGGACGCGGACGTGGTCACCATCGAGAGCGCCCGTTCCCACATGGCCCTGCTGGATGTCTTTCGTGATTTCGCCTATCCCAACGGGATCGGCCCGGGCGTCTATGATATTCACTCGCCCAACGTGCCCACGGTGGAGGAGATCACGCGGCTGCTGACGCAGGCGCTGGCCTGCATTCCTGCAGAGCGCCTGTGGGTCAACCCCGACTGTGGCCTGAAGACGCGGGGATGGGCGGAGGTGGAAGCGGCCCTGCGCAACATGGTGCAGGCAGCCCGCGCGTTGCGTGGGCTGCCTGGCAGACAGAAAGGGTAGCGCCCCGTTTGAGCGCCCGTTTGAATGATAGTCGCGGGTTATTGGCCCCGGCGGATTGTTGAAGTCCCCTGGCGCCAACCGATGCCCAGCAGGCCGGCTGCAAGGAGCAGCAGGGTCCCCGGCTCGGGCACGGTCGAGACAGGCGGGGTGTAGGCGGCCAGCGTGAAGGCGGGCGCGGTAATGGGTTGGAAACCGCCCAGGGCGAATTGGTCGTTGAAGACATTCACCGAACCCAGGGAGATGGAAAGGTCGTTGTCCACCAGGCTGAGCGTGGGGCTGGTGATGGGGCCGAGGGAAAGGATGCCCTTGAGCACGTCCAGGGAGAAGGTCAGGTCGAAATCCAGGCGCGTCAGGTTCTCCAGCATGGCATCCAGCCAGAAGGTGGGTGTCACATTGACCGGATGGCCGTCGTGCAAGGCCAGCCGGGGTATCGCATCCCAGGCGCCTCGCCAGCCGGTGATTTCGCTGCCGTCTTCCAGCAACACGGGGTGGTCGAAGGCCAGGTCCACCAGGAGGGTGGGGTCCAGGGCGAGCCGCTGGCTGAGATCCATGGTGGGCCCCAGGTCGATGTCGATGAGGTCACCCCTGAAGGTCAGGGGGCCTGCATAGGCCACGGCGCCCAATGGCGGGATCATGCCCTTGCCGATGGCTGCGGCATCCAGATCGACATCGAGGCGCACCAGGTTGTTGAAGGTGCCGGAAGCGACCACTTTGTCACCGACGAGGCTGCCACTCAAGGGCAGGTCCGGGTAGTCCAGGGTGAGATTGCCCAGGTTGAAGCCGGCCCCGAGGCTGGGCCGCGCTCCTCCGGGCAGGGACAGTATGACACTGCCGGGAGGCACTGCGTAGTCCACCCACACCGTGCCCCGGGTCACGTCGAAGGCCAGGGCATCGAGGCCGAAGAGCGATGCCTTGTCGGCAGGGAGGTCAGGGGTGTTGATTTTGAAGAGGTCCAGGTTCGTGGCGGGAATGTCGAGAATATCGTAACGCTCGGTTGAGCAGCCGAGACCCAGAAAGCAGCTTTTGATGCTTGTGCCGATGTTCACGCCCAGGCTGGCGGTGATTTCGCCCGTGAGCGTGGGAAAGACGGCTTCCAGGCTCGCATCGCTGAGAGGCGCGGTGGGTGCAAGGCTGAAGAACTCGCCCGGCCGGGGGGCTTCTGGCAGGGTCAGGGTGGGCTCGTAGCTCAGGGCGGCGTCGATAGTGCCGCCATTGAAACCCAGGCTGCTGGTGAGGCCGACGGTGCCGCTGGTATCGATGTCGGCGAGCAGACCGGTGCGGGTGTCCACGGTGACGGTGGGTGTATGCCATTCCCCTCTTGCATGCCACTCCCAGCGGTAGGGATGGGGATCGACCCCTAAACACCAGTCGCTGTGGCAGTGTACCTTGTGCCATTCCCCGTAGCCGTGATCCTCGTAATAGGGGATGCCGTCTACTTCGCTGACCCCGCCGGTGATGCCGCCGATGGTGATGCTGTCACGCCACGATTTGGAATAGGTCCTGGTGGCCGGCGCCACCCCGTCGCCCGCGCCCCACATGCTCTGGGCGACGCTGGTGAAGCTCAGGCTGCCCGGGGCATAGAGGGGCAGTCCCTGGGCGGATGGCAGGGCAAACACCACAGCGGAAAGTATGAACAGCTTGCATGCGGACTTGAACAGCAGTGAAGTATGCATGGCATACACTCCCTTGAATCTATGGAACGCTCCGATGGTTCCCTGATGAGACCAAGAGAGTCGCCAGGTCCGGCTGGAAAGTCGATCAGGAGGATTCAGAGGTTCTTGGGTTTTTGATTATTGTCGAGATTTACCTGGATGCATGATATGGGATGCATGACATGCGCATCCCGAATGAAGCGAAATCCGGGTTGCGCAATGTCTGTTCAGTCGGTGGTTCAAAGATGGTGCGATTATAGCAGATTTGCTTTCTTGAAATCCACTCTTCCCGAGAGATCGTTTGTTCTGGCCCTGCCAGGCACAGCTTGAAAATGCCTAAAATATAGGTATTTTCTTATTGACCTTGCTTGTACATTGAAGCTATATAAGAAACCATGCAAGGTTATTTTTCGCCCTGTCTGCGCCTGCCTGGGGCATGGCGTGTGTGCATGGCGTTCGTTGCGTTGTTGTCGGCCTGCACGGGCGGCGGCAACGAAACTTCGCCTGTAGAATCTTTTGATGTGCCCGCCCGGCCCGAGTCCTTCGTAACTGCCGCCGGTCTCAATCAGGCGCCGCCACCCGCGCTGCTGGCTCCCGAATTCACACGCCGGTCCTTTGGCCGGCCCGCCCCCTTGTCCGAAGCGGCGCGCGAGCGCAAGGAGGCGGAAGCCCTGGCGCTGGCACGTGCCTGGCTTGCCGGCAATGGCTTCGGTCCCGACGACGATGTGACCCCAAGCCGGGTGTTGCCGGACGAATACGGCAGTGTCCATGTCAAGATGTCCCAGACCTATCGCGGTGTGCCGGTGCTGGGTGCCGGGCTGGTTGCTCACCTCTATCCGGATCTCGAGGACGAAGTGACGGACAATGCCGTGCGCGATATCGATCTGGATGTCACGCCTGCGATTCCGGAAAGCCAGGCCGTGGCGGAGGCCCTGAGCCGGTACGGGCGAGCCGGCAGCGTGACCCTCACCACCGATGCCCGGCTCGGCATCCTGCCACGCTTCAAATGGGTACGCGTTGCTTCTGAGCACCGCACGGATCACACGGACGATTTCGAATACCGGCGCACCGGTCTCAACCTGGTCTGGGAAGTGGTCGTGCAGCCCGAGATGCCCGATCTGGCCGACGTGCTGGATGCCCGGTTGCGTGCCTCTTCCGTGGGCGCGGAAGATGACACGACCAGGAAAACGCGCGCCGAGAACGCGACCCGTGGCGGCAATGAGTCTCCGGCGTCCGTCCTGCAGGGCTTTGCAGATGCTCTGAGTGCACCCGCGATTCGTTACCGTTTCGATGCCATAAGTGGCGAATTGATCGAGGAGCAGCCCCTGGTGCAGCAGAATGATTTTTCTGCCGAGGAAGGGGTAGGTTATGGTTATTTTTCAGGCCGGGTGCCGCTGGATGCGTCGCGCTCTCCCCACACGGGCAATTATCTGTTGAACGATCTCACGCGTCCCCGTGTTTTGCCTCAACCCATGTTACCGAATATCGGCAACATGGTCTGGGACGCCAACAATCTCGAGGCCCACAATTTGTCTGACATGACCCTGTTTCTGGATGCCAATAACGTCTGGGGTGATGCACTCGTCTACAATAGCGAAAACAGTCTGATGAACTCCCCCCGCCGCCAGACGCCGGCGGTGGACGTGGCCTACGGTGTGCAGATGACCTGGGATTTCTTCGACAACGTCCTCGGGCGCTGGGGGCCGGCCGGCGATGGCACGCACACGCATGCTGCTGTCCATTACGGCGAGGGGTACGGCGACGCGCATTATCACGCCAGTAACAAATTCATCGTGTTCGGTGATGGATCGGATGTTGACGTGCCGGGCCTTTATTCTTTGCGCTGGGTAGGGCACGAGCTGGGGCATGCCTTCTGGCATGCCGTGGGCAACGGCAGCGGAAAAGGAGAAGCGGCCGCGCTCAACGAAGGCAACAGCGATATCCTGGGCGCGCTGGTGGACATGTACCACGGCACGGGCCTGGGCAATGGCAACGAAGTTCGGCGATTCCCCCTTTTTTCTGGATGGCAGAATCGAGTGATCAGGCCGGAGACCTACATGCCCGGCAATGAAGTCGGGCAGCAATACTGGTCCGCCGCACTTAAGGACATGAAGTCCCCTCATGCGGCCGGCCTGCCTTATGCCAGGGCCTTCGTCTATCTGGCCGAAGGTGCGCCGGACGATCCCGCGGATCCTTTTTACACGGAAGAATTTCCAGACGGTTTCGGCGGCATCGGCATCACCCGTGCCGCCCATGTCTGGATGACCGCGGTGGCCTACTACATCGTGGGTGAGCCGAACTATGTCAAGATGCGTTCAGCCTTCGTCGCTGCCGCCAAGTATCTCTATGGGGAAGGCTCCATGGTCCACCGCGCTGCCCGGCGCGCCTTCGCGGCCATCCGCGTGGGGAGCGGCCCCAAGGATGTTGCGGATCCCGAAATTACCTACGCCCAGATCTGGGGCGTGGATACGACCGCCATGACGGCGAAATTCCTGGTCCTTGCCAGGGACGACACCGGTATCCGGCGGCTCCGTATCGATGGATATAACAATCGTGGTGTCTATACGGGCGACTGGCTGTATGGGTATGTCAATATCAGCCGTGTTCCGCTGGGCAAGCAGTCCTTCACTTTCACCATCGAAGACGGCACGGGCCGCAGTGCCTCGGTAAAACGATGGTTTGTCAAATCTGGCCGGATAAATCTCTGGAGCAATGGCGATTTCGAGTCCGGGATGGATGGCTGGAATACGGACTCGGGCAAAGACCGCATCGGGTTCGATCCCGAACGGGCCTTCATCGGGCGCGGCTATGCGCGCATGGAGGGGGTGGACACCCTGTGGCGGGAGGTGACCATTCCCGCCGAGGCGAAGGATGTGCGTCTCGCCTTCCGCTTGCTGATCCGAGATCCCGTCAAGTATGGTCAGCGTTTCCAGGCCCGGATCCTGTCCAGCGAGGGCGCGCTGCTGGAGATCCTGGAAACCTATGACTGGCAGACGCCCCGCGAGGGACGCAACGCCCTCGGCAAGGGTTACATGGGGCAGGTTTTCAATCTGGATGCGTACACGGGGCAGACCATTCGCATTGCCTTTCGGAACGAGACGCCAGAGGATGTCTACAATTTCTATCTCGACCAGGTGGTGCTGACCTATACGGTGGAACCCAGTGTCGGCCTGCCTGAAGTGATCCTGCGACCGTGGGAGAATACGGTCACTTTCTTCCTGCCTGAAATCGAGGTGGTGTCCTACAACGACATCCGTGATGTCATCTATTACGTGGACAACCAGGTGGTGGCTGTCAGTGATATTTCGTCCTTATATCCCGTGACGGTCTTTCTCGACGACCTGGGCCCCGGCGCACACTGGGTGGGCGCGCGCCTCTATGGTCATGATGGCGAGGTCATTGCGCAGTCCCCGGGCGTGTGGTTCCAGGCCGGCAAGGTCAACGAGCTGCTGGTCAATGGCGATTTCGAGGACAACGCCGTTGTTCCCTGGGACTTAAGCTATTCGGACCCGCCGCCTTTCGTTCAGGTCATCGAGGATCAAGTGGATGTCTCCCAGGTGTTCGATGGCCAGCGGTCCCTGCTCATGGGCGGGCAGGGTTCGGCAAAGAAGACGGAGGTCGGGCAGATCGTGCAGATGCCGTTCAAGATGAAAACCCTGGATTTCAGCGCCCGTGTCCGGGTTCTCACCGAGGAGGTGAAAATGGACTTGGCTCCGTCCCTCTCTGATACCCTGTGGCTGGAGCTGCTGGATTACGATACGTTTGAGAAACTGGGTGAGTACCGCCTGGCCAAGCATGGAGACGCTGCCCTGCCGCCTGTTTCCCGCAATACCTGGGGGCGTTACCGCTATGTGTCGATATCCATCCCCCCATATAAGGTACAGGGTAGAAAGGTCCTCGTGCGCTTGCAGACACGCGAGTATGCAAACTGGCCGACCTGGTTCTATGTGGACAATGCCAGCCTGCGTTATACCACCTTCGGCCTCAGCCTGGCGCCACCCTCTGCGGATGACGGCGGAGACGGCTTCGTTCTCAGCGGGGAGTGATCGCGCCCCGGCTATTCCTTCCCTGGTTTTCCCCTCCGTTGATCCCTTGATCCAGCCTGCATACGCGCCGGGGAGGAGGCGCTCCTGCGGTATGGGATCTGGTGTAGGCCCCTGGCCGCGAATACCCTTCGCCTTTTGTCTTCAGCACCCCGCCCGCAGACGCGTGCCGTGGAGCAGGGACAGCTCCAGTTCCGCGGCAGAGAATTCTGTCGGGAAAAGGCAGCCGGAGATCTTGGCCCCGTTGATACTGGCACCGTCCAGCTTGCAGGTGGAGAAGTCGATGCCGCGCAGGTCGGCCTGGCGGAAATAACAGCCGCTGAAGTCGATCCCCTCGGCATGGAGCCCTCGCAGATCCAGTCCGCGCAGGTCACAATTCTGCAACTCGACAGTTTCCCCCTGTGCCTTGCAGGCATTGAACTCCTTGATCTTGCCTTCGCGCAGCAGTTGATACATGGGGTCCTGCTTGATTTCAGGCGTGCTCATGGTGGCCGGCCTCACTTGAGTCTGGAGACAGTTGGAATCATGCAGGGTTCGTGCCGCTGAAACGGCTTTGGGTTACCATGTGGGTGTGTTTGCATGTGACGGAATGACGCCATGGATGCCGCTGTGAACGTCAATGTCGCCGGCGCCGGTCCTGCGGGGCTGGCGGCGGCCCTGGCCGCCGCAGATGCCGGTGCGGGGGTGGTGGTATACGAGCGCCGGCCCGGCGTCGGGGGGCGTTTCCACGGTGATTTCCAGGGCCTGGAGAACTGGAGCACGGGGCAGGACGTGCTCGATGAACTTGCTGCGCTGGGCATCGAGCCCGATTTCGACCTTGCCTCTGTGCGTGAACTGCTGCTCTTCGATCCCGACGGACGCGAGCGCCTGTGCCGCAGCGCGCGTCCCCTGTTCTACCTGCTGCGCCGCGGGCCGGGGGGCGGCACGCTGGACGATGCGCTCCTGCGCCAGGTGCGGCGTCGGGACGTGGCGCTGCGATTCCGCGCGACGGTGGATCTGCCGGCCTGCGGGGGCATCGATGCCACGGGCCCCCGGGGTGCCGATATCATCGCGCTGGGTTATGTGTTCGAAACGGACATGGCAGACGGGGCCTATGCCGCCGTTTCCGACGCACTGGCCTGTCGTGGCTATGCCTATCTTCTCGTCAATGGCGGGCGTGGCACGCTGGCAAGCTGCCTGTTCGGGGGCTTCGAGGACCGCGCGGCCTACCTGCAGCGCTGCGAGGATTTTTTCCGCCGGCGGGCGGGCCTGCGCATGCATTGCCCGCGGCGTTATGGCGGCGTGGGGGTGGCGTGCCCGGTGCAAAGCGCGCGGCGGGGCAGGGTGCTCCTCGCCGGCGAGGCGGCCGGTTTCCAGGATGCCTTGTTCGGTTTCGGCATTCGTTATGCCCTGCTGAGCGGCGCCTTTGCGGGACGTTGCTTCGCAACGGGGCGACTGGAGGCGTATGATGACCACTGGCGCCGCCGTTTCGGCGGTATGTTGAGCAGTGCCTTTTTCAACCGCCGTCTCTATGAATGGGGCGGGCATTGGGCCTATCGTTACCTGGTGTGGCGGGTGAGCCGGGCGCGCGATCCACGCCGCTGGCTGCGCCGGTTCTACGGGCCTTCCCGGCCCAAGGCGTGGGCGGCGGGATGGCTGCAACGTGAAAAGGAGTCTCCATGATCAAGTCATTCACCCATGAACCGCGGATCGCCTATTTCTCCATGGAAATCGCGCTGCGCAACGACATTCCCACTTACAGCG
Organism: Gammaproteobacteria bacterium; assembly: GCA_026981935.1. GTDB lineage: Bacteria > Pseudomonadota > Gammaproteobacteria > SZUA-140 > SZUA-140 > S012-109. Next base: position 3,229 of record JALSIC010000038.1, on the reverse strand, counting down.
GCGGCCTCGGCGTGCTTGCCGGGGACACCATCCGCTCCGCGGCCGATCTGGAACTGCCCCTGGTGGCGGTCACGCTGGTGAGCCGTTGCGGATATTTCCGCCAGGAGATCGATGCCGAGGGCCGGCAGATCGAACACCCCGACGAGTGGGCGCCGGGTGAACATGCCACGCTCCTGGATGCCAAGGTGGCGGTCACCCTGGAAGGTCGCACCGTGTGGGTTGCGGCATGGCTGTACGTGCTGGAAGGCCATATGAACGGGCGTCAGCCGGTGATCCTGCTGGATACGGACCTGCCGGAGAATAATCCGGAAGATCGGGAGATCACCCATTATCTCTATGGCGGCGATATGCGCTATCGCCTCAAGCAGGAGGTCGTTCTGGGCATTGGCGGCAGTCGTCTGCTCCAGGCACTGGGATTCGACGTGCGGCGTTATCACATGAATGAGGGGCACTCTGCCTTTCTCGCCCTGGAACTGATGCTGCGTCATGCCTATCCGCCGGAGGATGTGCGCCCCGGTGAATCGCCGTATGACATTCCCCGTGTCAGGGAGCGCTGTATCTTCACCACCCATACCCCGGTGGAGGCCGGGCACGACCGGTTTTCCTACGAGTTGTGGCAGCAGGTGATGGATGGTTTCGTGGATCTCGCCACCCTGAAGCAGCTGGCGGGCGAGACCGATCTCAACATGACCCGCCTGGCCCTCAATCTGAGCGAGCATGTCAATGGCGTGGCAAAACGCCATGCCGAGGTGTCACGGCGCATGTTTCCCGGTTATCGCGTCAATGCCATCACCAACGGCGTGCATCCTCATTTCTGGACCTGTGACAGTTTCACCCGCCTCTATGACACACACCTGCCCGGATGGTGCCATGAACCCGAACTGCTGCGCCGTGCCGACTGCTGCATCGACGACGAAGCCGTCTGGCAGGCCCACGTGCAGGCGAGGGCAGGACTCATCGAACGGGTGCAGGCGCGCTGTGGCGTGGCGCTGGATCCCGAGGTGGCGATCCTGGGCTTTGCCCGGCGCATGACCGCCTACAAGCGTCCTGATCTGCTCTTCAGTGATCTGGAGAGATTGCGGGAGATCGCCCGGCATCACCCCTTCCAGGTGGTGCTCGCCGGCAAGGCGCATCCGCGCGACGAGGGTGGCAGGCAGCTCATCGAGCGCCTGCATCGCCACATTCGGGAGCTGGTGGGCGAGATCACCGTGGCCTATCTGCCCGGTTACGATCTGGACACGGCACTCGCCCTTGTCTCTGGCGTGGACGTGTGGCTCAATACCCCCCTGCGTCCCCTGGAGGCCTCCGGCACCAGTGGCATGAAAGCCGCCTTCAATGGCGTACCCAGCCTCAGTGTCCTGGATGGCTGGTGGATCGAGGGCTGTATCGAGGGGGTGACCGGCTGGGCAGTGGGCAACAGCAACGAGTCAGACAACGAAGGTGATGCCCGCTCCCTCCATGAAAAGCTGGAGCAGGTCGTATTGCCCCTGTATTACGGGGACCGGCGCGGGTGGGTGGCGGTCATGAAGGGCGCCATTACCAAGAATGCCTCGTATTTCAACAGTCACCGCATGATGCGCCGCTACGGGGTCGAGGCCTATATCCGATGATTGTGCTGGGTTGATTTCTGATAGGCCGGCGCTATTTGAAAGATAAAAATAATTCATTGGAGTTATGCAGGGACCGCCCCTATGATGAGATCGTGAGACTTGCGCAGAGCGACTCTGATGAAACCAGATTCTGACAGAACCAATCCCAACACAATCAATTCAAGGAGTGAGTGCCATGAAAACTGACAATCCGTTTCGCCATGTCGCGTTCGGTGCGGTATGCGCCGTCACCTTGATGCTGAGCGGGCAGGCCCTGGCCATGGAGCCCCTCCCGGCGCAGCCGCCGGTGCCTGCCGACAACCCCCTGTCCGCAGCCAAGATCGAGCTGGGCAAGATGCTGTATTTCGATCCGCGCCTCTCCATCGACGGCACGGTGTCCTGTAATTCCTGCCACAATGTCATGACCAACGGCACCGACAACCGGCCCGTGTCCGTGGGTGTCAAGGGCCAGAAGGGCGGCCGTTCCGCCCCTACGGTGTTCAACGCCGCCTTTTTGAGCGCCCAGTTCTGGGATGGGCGGGCAGCCACGCTGGAAGACCAGGCCAAGGGCCCCATCCTCAACCCCATTGAGATGGGCATGCCCTCCGAAGAAGCCGTGCTCGAGCGTCTTTCCCGGATTCCCGGCTATGTCGCCAGGTTTGCCGAGGTGTTCGGCGAGAACGGCCTGACCTATGACAACATCGCCAAGGCCATCGCCGCCTACGAGCGGACCCTCATCACTCCCAACAGCCCCTTCGACCGCTACATGCGGGGTGACAAGTCGGCCATGTCCAAGGAAGCCTTGCGGGGCATGAAACTGGTAGAGTCTGTGGGCTGCACGGCCTGTCACACCGGGCCCAATTTTGCCGGCCCCGCCACTCTGCCGGTGGGCAAGGGGTTCTTCCAGAAATTTCCCACTTTCACTGACAACGAATATGTCCGGAAATACGATTTCATGAGCGATACCGGCCTGCACAGCGTGACCGGCAGGGAAGAGGACAAGCACATGTGGCGTGTGCCCACCTGGCGCAATGTCGCCCTGACCGCGCCCTATTTCCACAACGGCGCGGTAAAGACCCTGGACGAGGCGGTCCGGGTGATGGCCAAGACCCAGCTCAACAAGGACCTGAAGGATGACGAAGTGCACGCCATCGTCGCCTTTCTCAACAGCCTGACCGGGGAAATACCGCCCCAGACCCTGCCCGTTCTGCCCCAGACGGCCAACATGAGCGTGGTGGGGGATCAGTAAACCGACCGGAATGACACCGGGAGGCGGACGAATCGAAGGGCGCCCGCGGGCGCCCTTCTTTATATGTCGCGCTCAGCGTTTCAGGCAGGCGCTGGCTCAAGACGCGGCGCGCAGGGAAAGGCCCGGCTCATGTCCAGCGCCTTGTCAAGTGCCGCAACACCGGGCCGGAAGCTCCTTGTCATCTTGGTCACACTTCTTTGTCATTTCGACCGAAGGGAGAAATCATGTGTCGGCGGTTTCGGATTCCTCGCTGCGCCCGGAATGACAAAGAAGCGTCATTTCGCGCTGCGCTGGAAATGACAGGGACAATGTCATTTCCCATGCCTCCCTGCCATTGCCACCACACTCCTTTGTCATTTCGACCGAAGGGAGAAATCTTGTGTCGGCGGTT
>JALSIC010000037.1 GCA_026981935.1 Gammaproteobacteria bacterium | reverse complement strand
GAGCCGCCCCACTTCCCTGTCATTCCTCGCCGCGCCCGGCATGACAGAAACGTTGTCACCGCCCCAAGATTCCTCGCTACGCTCGGAATGACATGGAAGTGTCATTTCTCGCTGCGCTCGAAATGACAGGGGCAATGTCATTCCCACCACGCCTCCCTGCCCGAGCCGCCCCACTTCCCTGTCATTCCTCGCCGCGCCCGGCATGACAGAAACGTTGTCATTTCGACCGAAGGGAGAAATCCTGCCCCACCGCCCCAGGATTCCTCGCTGCGCTCGAAATGACAGGCGTCACTTGGATGACAAGTGACACGCTGAACGACAAGCCCCAACCGAAACCCACAGACCTCGGCTGTTGAGGCTTACACTATCGACCGATGGTCGCCGGGCAGCCTGGAAAAGGCGCCATTCTCCCGGATTTCGCTTCGCTTCGTCGGGCCACGCATGTCAGCTATTTCAGACAATAACCCATAATAATTGAGCGAACCCGCAATTCACCCGATAATGGCGTCGAGCCACGCTGGAACAAAACGACCGGGCGAGCAGGTGACACGGGCGACCTGTCCGCCTGCACCGCCCCCACACGTCTCCCGTGGGAGACGTGTGCCGTGGGGCGCGATGGACGGATTCCATTATAGGGGATCGGCATGGTGAGAAGTAGTGCTGTCTGCCCGCCGCCATGACGCGCTCGAAATCCATGAAATGGCTATGGTGAAAGATGATTCCCCTGCATGACGACAATCCCACCCGCATCCGCCCCCTGGTGACCATCGGTCTCATCGGGATCAATGTGCTGGTGTTTTTCTGGGAAATATCGCTGGGGCCCGATGGCTTGCAGCGCGTGGTGTATGCCTTCGGCGCCATTCCCGCCGTGCTCTTCGATCGGGTGGAGCTGAGCCCCGGGCTGGCGGTGATTCCCGCGGAGCTGACCCTGCTGACCTCGATGTTCATGCACGGGGGCTGGATGCATCTCATCAGCAACATGCTCTATCTCTGGATATTCGGCAACAACATCGAGGATGCCATGGGGCACGGGCGCTTCATCTTCTTCTACATCCTCTGTGGCCTGGCCGCGGCACTGGCCCATGCCCTGCTCGATCCCGGCTCGCGTATTCCCATGATCGGGGCCAGCGGCGCCATCTCCGGGGTGCTGGGTGCCTACCTGCTGCTCTATCCTCATGCGCGGGTGCTGGTGGGCGTGCCCCTGGGGTTCTTCATCTATACCCTCTACCTGCCGGCCATGCTGGTGCTGGGTTTCTGGTTCCTTCTCCAGGTGATCAATTCCACTGCCGCCGCGGCGGGCCAGGAAGGAGGCGTGGCCTGGTTCGCCCACATCGGGGGGTTCGTGGCGGGCATGATCCTCATCCCTCTGTTCAAGCACCGCGACGTGCGTTTTTTCAATCCGCCCCGTCGCTGATCGTCACGCATGACCGACCCGCAGTCGATTGTGCAACGGCGGGGACGGGGGTTGCTTTAGACGGGCTCCAGCCTGGCATAGGCCACCACCAGCCACTTGGGTCCGCCGCGCTTGAAATTGACCTGCACGCGGGCGTGACTGCCCTGCCCTTCGTAGTTGAGCACCACACCCTCGCCGAACTTGGCGTGGCTGACACGCTGGCCGAGCTTCAAGCCGGCCGGGCCTTCCTCCGCCAGGACCGGCTTGCGTACCCGGGTCTTGACGGCGGGCGCCGGGATGGGGGCGCGTGCGCGGACTTCCTCGATGAGTTCCGCGGGTATTTCGCGAATGAAGCGCGAGGGAGACTGGTACATCTCCGAGCCGTGCAGGCGGCGGGTTTCCGCATAGGTGAGGTAGAGCTGGCGCCGGGCGCGGGTGATGCCCACGTAGCAGAGGCGGCGCTCTTCTTCCAGCTTGGCCGGGTCTTCGACGGAGCGGCCGTGGGGGAAGAGGCCTTCTTCCAGTCCCGCGAGAAAGACGAGGGGAAATTCCAGACCCTTGGCGGCGTGCAGGGTCATGAGCTGCACGCAGTCCTGGTCTTCCTCGCCCTGCCCCTCCCCGGCTTCGAGGGCGGCATGGGCGAGGAAGGCGGGCAGTGGGGCCATATCGAGTTCCTCGCGATCGTATTCGAACTGGCGCGCGGCGCTCACCAGTTCTTCCAGGTTCTCGATGCGGGCCTGGCCCTTTTCCCCTTTTTCCTTCTTGTAGTGGTCCAGCAGGCCGCTGCGGGCGATGACGTGGTCGATCTGTTCGCCCAGCTCCAGCGCGCGGGTCTCTTCATCCAGGCGCTGGATGAGTTCCAGGAACTGGCGCAGGGCGTTGCCGGCGCGGGCCGGCAGTTCACCGGGGGTGGCCAGGCGCCTGGCGGCTGCCCACAGGGAGAGGCCCTCGGCGCGGGCCAGGGCGCGGACCTGTTCCACGGTACGCTCGCCGATGCCCCGCGTGGGCGTGTTGACGACCCGCTCGAAGGAAGGGTCGTCGTCGCGATTGGCCACGAGACGCAGATAGGCCAGCGCGTCCTTGATCTCGGCGCGTTCGAAGAAGCGGAAACCGCCATAGACCCGGTAGGGGATGCCGGCGCCCATGAGGGCTTCCTCGATGACGCGGGACTGGGCATTGGAGCGGTAGAGCACGGCGGCCTCGCGTCGCGCGTTGCCCTCCTCCACCCAGTGCCGGATGCGCTCGGTGATGAAGCGTGCCTCGTCCAGATCGTTGTAGGCGGCATAGAGCCGGATGGGCTCGCCCTGTCCCCCGTCGGTCCACAGCTTCTTGCCCAGCCGGCCACTGTTGTGGTCGATGAGGGCATTGGCCGCCTGCAGGATGGTGGCGGTGGAACGGTAGTTCTGTTCCAGGCGTACCAGCCGTACATCGGGGAAGTCCCGCGAGAAGCGCTGGATGTGCTCGATACGCGCCCCCCGCCAGCCATAGATGGACTGGTCGTCGTCGCCCACGGCGAAGAAATGGCTGCCTCCCCCGGCCAGCAGGCGCAGCCAGGCATACTGAATGGCATTGGTGTCCTGGAACTCATCCACCAGGATATGGCGGAAACGGTTCTGGTAGTGGGCGAGGATTTCCGGTCGTTCCCGCCAGAGCTCATGGGCCCGCAGGAGCAGTTCCGCGAAATCCACCACGCCGGCGCGCCGGCAGGCCTCTTCGTAGGCTTGGTAGATGCGCACCATCTGGGCGACGAAGGGATCGCCCCGGTCCTCGATGTGGCGCGGCCGCAGCCCCTCGTCCTTGCGCGCGTTGATGAACCACTGGACCTGCTTCGGGGGCCACTGGGCCTCGTCCAGGTTGAGCGCCCGCAGAACGCGGCGGATGAGACGATACTGGTCCTCGCTGTCGAGGATCTGGAAAGTCTGGGGCAGTCCCACGTCGCGCCAGTGGGTACGCAGAAGGCGGTGTGCCAGGCCGTGGAAAGTGCCCACCCACATGCCCGCCACCGGCATGCCCAGCATGGTCTCGATGCGCCCGCGCATCTCGGCGGCCGCCTTGTTGGTGAAGGTCACCGCCATGATGCCGTAGGGCGAGACGCCCTCGGCCTGGATCAGCCATGCGATGCGATGCACCAGCACCCGGGTCTTGCCGCTGCCGGCGCCGGCTAAGACCAGGGCATTGCCGGGCGGCGCGGCCACGGCCTCGCGCTGGGGTTCATTGAGCGGGTCGAGAATGGGGCTGACGTCCATGGTGGGGGATTGTAGCAGAAAGCGACCGGCTCACTTTCCGAAGTCGATGCGGTTCACGGTGATGGTCTGTTCCCGCACGGCCCTGGCCAGGGCGTCGGGGGCGAGACGGGCGCCCGTGAAATTGGCGTCACTGATCCTGGCGCCGTCGAGACGGGCGCCGCTGAGGTCGGCCCCCGAGAGATCGGCCCCCGTGAGGTCGCAGCCGCTCAGGTCGGTATCGACGAGCCGGGCCAGGCGCAGGTCTGCATGGCGCAGGATCGAACCCGAGAGCCTGCTGCCGCTCAAGTCCATTTCCACCAGATTGGCCTCCTCCAGGTGCAGCCCGGTGAGGTCGCGGTTCTTGAGGCTCTCGCCTTCCAGTGTCAGCAGGGGCACGAACCCCTTTTTATCGTAGATGGTGATCATGTCAGGGCCGGCAGGGGAAAATCGAAACCTTCATGGCCGCACTTGGCGCCCGCCAGGCGGCTGGCCCGACGCAGGGCCACCCCCACAGTATAGCCTTGCAGGCAGGCATCGATCACCCCGGCATTGAAGGTGTCTCCCGCGCCCACGGTGTCCACCACGGTGGGGGGCGGGACGGCGGGCTCGTGATGAATGTGGCCGTTTTCATCCCGGGCCCAGGCACCGTCCCCGCCCCAGGTGCAGAACAGGGGTTTGTCCGGAAAACGGCTGCCCATGGCATCGAGGAAGGCTGTCGCCGAATCGTGGCCGTGGGCCAGGGCATATTCCCGCGCGAACAGGATCAGGTCGGCCAGGGGCAGCAGGTCCTCGATGCCCGGCCGGGGTTTTTCCACTTCCAGAGAGAGGCGTGCCGTCGGGTTGCGCGCGCCCGATCGTGACCGGGCGTCCTGCAGCATGACGGCGGTCTCCGCGGTGTTGCGGCCCTCGAAATGGCACCAGTCCAGGCCGGTGAGATCGATGCGCCGGAAATCGGCGGCGCGGTATTCGGGCAGCCCCCGGTAGTGGATCACGGTGCGGCTGGCATTGCGGCGGTTGTGGATGATGTAGGAGACGGGGGTGGCGCCGTCCGCGTGGACGCGGGCGCCAGTGCAGCCGATTCCGTGGGCGGCCAGGTCCGCCCGGATCAGGCGCGCTGCCTCGTCGTCGGCCAGGGTGCCGGCCCAGGCGCAGGAATGGCCCAGCCGGCTCAACACCACCGCGGTGTTGGCGGCGTTGCCGCCACGCACCACGCGTCTGGCCGCCGCGCGCAGCTTGCTGTTTTCCGCGGGGTAGCCGTCCACCGACAGAATGATGTCCAGGACGGCGACCCCGACAGTGATGACACGGCCCACCGAAGTGCTATTTGGCCGGTTTTTTCGCGCGCAGGATGACCAGGGGCATGAAGCGCACGTTGAGATAATCGAGCAACAGCCAGGAAGGGATCAGTCCCAGCAGCAGCCACCAGTTGCGCTCGAAATAGGACCAGAAGATGAACCAGGCGACGACCCAGAAATAGACCATATAGATAGCCGCCATGAACCAGGGGTGTCCGCTGAGGCGGGCGCCACAATGCTCACAATGGATATCGCGCCAGCTGCCCGCCTTGTATTTGTCCTTGACGGAGATACAGGCGGCACTGCACTTGGGGCATTTGTAGGGTTCCATGACGGCGATTATCTTGCCTGCGCAATGCCAGTGGAATATCGGTGGAAATGATATTATCTTACCGGCTTGCCGGCCATCACGCCACACGTCGTGGCGGAGGGTGCGAAGCCGGCGGGCGGTGGAATGCCCTCGAATCGTTTCCCGATCGTTTTCCGGATCATTCTGGGCCGATATGATGGTGAAGCCGGTATGATGATGAAGAAAGAGTCCTTGCACGGAAAATGGCCGATTCCGGCGGTGCTGCTCGCCGTCGCCGTGGCGGTGCTGCTCGCCGCCTGTGACCAGAACACCCCGCTCATGAAGGCGGTCATCGACGGCAACGTCGAAGAGACACGCCGCATGCTGGATGAAGGCGCAGCCGTGGACGAGCGCAACAATTACGGCTGGACGGCGTTGATGCACGCAGCACGGCTGGGAAACAAGGCGCTGGTGGAGGTCTTGCTGGATGGCGGCGCGGACATCGATGCCCAGGACGAGGACGGGCGTACGCCCCTGATGCGGGCGGTGCTGAAGGGCCACGAGGACGTGGTCAAATTGCTCATCCGGCGCGGCGCCGATCCCGACCTTCAGGACGAGATGGGCTTCACGGCCCTGCACTGGGCCATCAACCGCAACCACATCAAGATCGTGCGCGTCCTGCTGGAAGGGGGGGCCGACTATACCCTGACCAATGAGCGCGGCCAGACCCCCATGGCCATGGCCACCAGCAAGGGCCACAACGACATCATGCTCATGCTGCGCAAGATGGGGGCCCGTCAATAAGTCTTTCCCTGAAACACGGCCACCCCTGGGACCTGGACTATCCCGCCGCACGGGCACTGCAGGCGCGCCTCGGCGCCGAGGTGGTCCGGTACGATGCCCTGGGGGAGGTCCGGCGGGTGGCGGGGGTGGACGTGGGTTTCGCGGGGGGGCGCCACCGGGGCCGCGGCGGACACCTGGCCCGCGCCGCGGTGGCGGTGCTGACGTTTCCCGGACTCAGCCTGTGTGACCAGGCCGTGGCGCAGCGCCCCGTCACTTTTCCCTATGTGCCAGGGCTGCTCTCCTTCCGGGAGGTGCCGGTGGTCCTGGAGGCCCTTGCAGGTCTGGCGCGCCTGCCCGATCTGCTGCTCTGTGACGGCCAGGGACTGGCCCACCCGCGCCGCTTCGGCATCGCCTGCCACCTGGGCGTGCTCCTGGACCTGCCCGCCATCGGCGTGGCCAAGCGCCGCCTCATCGGCCGTCACGAAGCCTTGCCGCAGGAAAAGGGCGCCTGGGTGCCCCTCTACGATGGGGATGAGTGCATCGGCGCGGTGGTGCGCACCCGTACCGGCGTGCAGCCCCTCTATGTGTCCGTCGGCCATCGCGTCTCCCTGGAAAGCGCGGTGGACTGGGTATTTCGCTGTACCACCCGCTATCGCCTCCCCGAGACCACCCGCGCCGCCCATCGCCTGGCCTCGGGTGCGTGAGCCTTTCGTAGTTTACTATCAGGGGGCGAGGTGGATCACCAGGTGGCGCCCATGGTGGCCGTTGCGGTGTTCCCAGAGAAAGATGCCCTGCCAGGTGCCCAGCGTCAGGTGCCCGTCCACGACGGGGATGGCAAGGCTGGTGGCGGTGAGGGCCGACTTGATGTGCGAGGGCATGTCATCGGGACCTTCCGAGGTGTGGGTATAGAGGGGATCCCCCTCGGGCACGAGGCGCGCCAGCCATGCTGCCAGGTCCCGCCGCACGGACGGGTCGGCATTCTCCTGGATGAGCAGGCTCGCCGAGGTGTGCTTCACGAACACCGTACACAGCCCTTCCTGCCAGCTTGCTTCGTGCACGCAGGCCGAGATTTCCCGGGTGATCTCGTACAGGCCCTGCCCGCGGGTGGCGATGGTGAGTTGCCGGATCATGCTATCATCTTACGCCTTGTTTCTTGATGCTATTATGCCATGTGGTCCAGGACCATGCAGTTCAGGGTCTTTTCCATTTTGTCGGCAGCGGGAGCTTTGGCCATGCTGTCATCCGTCTGGGCCGCGTGGGCGGATCTGCCCGCGGATGCCAATCATCACGGCCAGGCGCTGCTGGACTGCGAGGGCTGCCATGGCGCGGGCGGGGTGCCCGCGCGCGATGAGTCCCGCGCCAGGTGCCTCACCTGCCATGAGGGGGGTGTGCCCCGGCAGCGGACGCGGGGCGATCTGCGGGTGAGTGCCGCGGACGACGCCCTGGCCGTGCCCATGTACTACGAGGTGAGTCGCTTCGGGGAGGCGCCGGGGGAGATGGTGCGCATTCCGGCGGGTGAATTCGTCATGGGCAGCGACAGCCGGCTCTCCGACGAGGGACCGGAACACCGGGTCTATCTGCCGGATTATTATATGGACAAGTACGAGGTGACCAATCTCCAGTATCGCGCCTTCATCGAGGATACCGGCCGCCGCTCGCCCCGCCACTTCCGCAACCGCACCTATCCGCCGGGCAAGGCGGATCATCCCGTGACCTTCGTGTCCTGGTTCGATGCCCGTGACTATTGCCGCTGGGCGGGCAAGCGCCTGCCCACGGAACAGGAATGGGAAAAGGCGGCGCGGGGCACCGACGGACGCATCTTTCCGTGGGGCGACCAGTTCGACATCGACCGGGCCAACACCCCGGTGCGCTGGGAGGCACTGGGGCGCCGTGGCGATACCACGCCGGTGGGCGCCTTTCCCGCAGGCGCCAGTCCCTATGGCCTGCACGACATGTCCGGCAACGTTTGGGAGTGGACGGCCTCCTGGTACCTGCCTCACCCCGGCAACACGCGCAGGTCGGAGAACTTCGGGCGTCTCTACAAGGTTCTCAAGGGCGGATCCTGGTGGGACTGTTCCTTCTACCGCTGCGGGATCTCGGCGCCCACCTTCAATCGCAGTTTCTTCAATCCAAGGGTGAAGAATGCAAGTTTCGGTTTCCGTTGTGCCCGGGATGCCGCGCCCCATGCCGGCACTGACGACGAGGATCCGACATGAAATCGTGCCTGATGGTTTTGATGAGCCTGGTACTGGCCCTGGTCGTGGTGCCGGGGAACGGTGCAGGCTTAGCCACCGCCCCGCCGGACATGGTGCTGATTCCCGCCGGTGAATTCATCATGGGCAGCGACGAGGTGGACCGTGATGCCCTGAGCAAGGAATACGGTTTCAGCAAGCCGCTCTATCTCGACGAGCACCCCCGGCGCAGGCTGTTTCTCAAGGCCTTCTACATCGACAGGTACGAGGTCACTTTCGCCCGGTACCGCGACTTCGTCATCGACCGCAATTACTGGATTCCGGAGGTCTGGCGGCGCAACGGTTACCTGCTCAGCCGGGAGATGCTGCAGATCGCCAACCTGGAGACCCTGCGCCGCCTGGCGGTGGAGACCTACCGGCTCGACATGGATACCCGCAGGATGGACAAGGCGGCCCTGCTGGATGCCATTGAAGCCCACCAGCGCCGCCAGGACCGCCTGCCCATCTCGGAAGTGAGCTGGGAGGATGCGGCTGCCTATTGTGCCTGGGCGGGCAAGCGTCTTCCCACGGAGGCCGAGTGGGAGAAGGCCGCGCGTGGGCCGGCGGGCCTGGAATACCCGTGGGGAAACGAGTGGCGCACCGATGTCGCAAACATCGGTGCGGTGGGCCCGGACGGTGAGCTGGGGGTGATGCCGGTGGGTTCCTTCGCGGCGGGGCGTTCCCCTTACGGGGTCCATGACATGGCGGGCAATGTCATGGAATGGGTGGCCGACTGGTACCGCGCCTATCCGGGCAACAAGGATTACCAGTCGGAGGATTTCGGCGAAAAGTACAAGGTGGTGCGTGGCGGCGGCTGGGGCGGCGTGGGCCATTACGCACTGCGGCATTTCTACCGGGCCGCCTATCGCTTCTACCTGGCGCCGGCGTCACGCTTCAATGACCTGGGCTTCCGCTGTGCAAAGGATGCGGAGTGAGGGACCGTGATTGCCGGGTTGGTAATCAGCTGTCACTCTCGTTGCGCGGCGCATAGGCGGGCATGGGAAAGGGCGTGACCTTCTCCGCCTTGCCGCCGGGCAGGGCGCTGATCTTGGCGGTGCCCTCCTTTTCCACCTCGTCGATGCGGATGATGGCGTGCATGGGAATGTAAGTGCGTTTCACGCCGGCGAATTCCGCCTTCAATCGCTCCTCGGCAGGATCCACCACGACGGCGCTCTTCTCGCCGAAGATCAGTTCCTCGACCTCGACGAAGCCATAGAGCTGGCCCTGGTAGACCTGGCGGGCGTAGATTTCGTAGATCTTGCCCTCGTTGACGAAGCGCACCTTGTAGATATGTTGTGTCTTGCTCATGGAATGACCTGAATGCCCGAGTTTTCAGCTGCTGCCGGAAATGACGGTAGCAAGGTTCATACCCATCTTATCCCAAAGCAATATGGATTGCTCGCGGCTTTTCCAAGGGGTATTCCCGAGGGACGGGCGGGCAGATTTTGCAGGATTGCAGGTTTTTCATCCCGGTTAATGTCCCACTGCAAGCGTCGGGCATGGCGCGCAGGCGGGCATTGCTTATTTCAATATCCTATTGAATAACAAGGAAATAATATCGTTTCCACAGGCATGGCGGTTCTTTTGAAGCCGCTTTGAGGCAGCGAAGAAATTCCGAAAAATTCTCTTGATCTGCGCTTAAAAATGTATTTAGAATACACATTCTAAAAGATGCATATAAAATACACTTTATTGGCTGCATCGATTTTACGCCTTGATACCGGCCTGCTCCGGTTCTGATCTGGAGCCGGCGGCGGGACGAACAAGCATCATCACCATGGGGGGTGACACATGAGACAGCCTGTACCGCACGCGACCCCGCGCAGGGAAGCTCGCTTCCCGCTTCGGGGCATTTCCTGGATTCTGCTGTTCATCACCTTGGGACTGTCCCCGAGCCTGTTCGCTGCCAAGCACGAATTCGAGATGAGCATCGAAGAAGTGAAGATCCGGGTGGCACCGGGTCTGGACTATAACGTGTTCGCCTTCAACGGCCAGGTTCCCGGTCCGCTGATTCACGTCCGCGAAGGTGACCGGGTGACGGTGCATGTCACCAACAACACCTCCGTGGCCCATACCATTCACTGGCACGGCCTGCATCACGTGGACAACTGGCGCAATGACGGCGTGCCGGGGATCACCCAGGAAGCCATCGAACCCGGCGACACCTTCACCTATCACTGGACCGCGGACAAGCCCGGCACCCTCTGGTATCACTGCCATGTCAATGTCAACGAGCATGTGGGCATCCGCGGCATGTGGGGCCCCATCGTGGTGGACCCGAAAAGGCCCACCCGTCTGGAGAAGCGGGTCACCAAGGATGTGATCATGATGCTCAGCGGCTGGGAGTCCGAGTTTGCCGACAGGTTCGGCGAAGGGAGCACGCCGGGTGACGTGGTGGATTTCTTCTCCATCAATGCCAAGGCCTTTCCCCTTTCCCAGCCCCTGCGGGTCAGGCGCGACGACGTGGTGCGCATCCGCTTCATCGGCGCCGGTGGCGAGATTCACGCCATGCACAGTCATGGCCATGACATGACCATCACCCACAAGGACGGACTGCCCCTCCCCGAGCCCTACGTGGTGGACACCATCCTCTTTGGCCCGGGTGAGCGCTATGACGCCATCATCGACATGAACAATTCCGGTCGGTTCATCTTTCATGACCACGTGGACAAACATGTGGTCAATGGCAGCAAGTTCCCGGGCGGCGCCATTACCGTCATCGAGTACGAGGGGCATCCCGACGATGGATGGTATGCCTGGCGCGACAAGGATTACGATCCGGACTTTTTCTACAGCGAGTCGCTGAAGAAAGGTTACGGGCTGTTCGAGAATCCCCGCTTCAAGGGAGAATCCCTGCAGCAGCGCCGCCGCCACAGAAGGGACCGCTGAGGTGGCGCGGACATGAAGAGCCTTTTCTCCCTCGCGTGTATTGCCCTCTTTCTGGCGGCCCCGCCCTCACCGGCCCTGGCGGGCGGCGACGGCATGGCGCTGCTCAAGTCGGAATGCAGCGCCTGTCACAACCTCACCGGTCCCGCGCCCACGACGCTTGCCGAACTGTGGGCGCGCAAGGGGCCGGACCTGTTCTATGCCGGGAACAAGTACCGTCCCGAATGGCTGGAGCAGTGGTTGCAGAATCCACGGCGCATCAGGCCGGCGGGGATGTTCTACGGCAATCACATCAAACCGGGACCGGAACACGACCTGATCGACAAGTCCACGCTCAAGCCCCATCCGCGCCTGGGACCGGCGGATGCCAGGGCCGTGACCGCGGCATTGATGACGCTCAAGGCCAAGAGCGAACTCATCAGGCCGGGCGAGTACAAGCCGGGACGCATCTCCATTGCCATGGGCGATCTGATGTTCGACAAGTTCCGCGGCTGTCTGGCCTGCCACGAGATCGAACCGGGTTACGGCGGGCTTTCGGGTCCCGAGGTCTATACCGTCGCGCGGCGCCTGCAGGCGGACTATCTCATCAGCTACATGCGCAACCCCCAGGCATGGGATCCACGTATCTTCATGCCCAACAAGCATCTGAAGGAGCGCGACCTGCAGAAATTCGTGCACTACTTCCGGGCCTTGAGCGAGGAGGATGCGCCATGAACAGGCAACTGCTTTGGGCGGGCATGATGGTGCTGGCCGCATGGGCGTCCGCGACGCCGGGGCTGGTACAGGCGGCGGAGCGCGCCGAGGACCTTTACAAGACCTATTGCTGGCAGTGCCATGGCATGCAGGGGGATGGCAACGGCATCAATGTGCGCGACATGCCGGTACAGCCGCGCGATCACACCGATCCCCGGGAGATGGCGGCCCGCAGTGACGAGGAGCTGTTCACTGCCATCAAGAAGGGTGGCCAGGCCATCAACAAGTCGGTGCTCATGCCGCCCTGGGACGGCGTGCTGAGCGATGAGGAGATTCACGCGCTGGTGCGTTACCTGCGCCGGCTGTGCCAGTGCCGCCATGGCGGCTGAGAGATCGGACTGGACCACAGGCAGTTCTTCAACCCGTAGCAGAAAAGGAGAGGCAATAATGAAACAATCTCGCAAGCGCAGCAAGATCGCGACCGCCGCCGTGCTGGCAGCAGGCCTGGGGCTGATGGGCACGGCCGTGTCCGCCAAGACCGTGCAGGTCACCTTCGTCGCCAAGGAGACTTCGGTGGTGATCGCCAATGACGGGACGACCTACCCTGCCTGGACCTTCGACGGCATGATTCCCGGCAAGGTGGTGCGGGTCAAGGAAGGCGATGTGGTGGATTTCAAGCTCGTCAACCCCCGGGAGAACAAGAATTCCCATTCCATCGACTTCCATGCCGCCGAAGTGGACGTGCTGGACGAGTTTGCGCCGGTCAAGCCGGGTGAGACCAAGCATTTCCAGTTCAAGGCCAAGCGGGCCGGCGTCTACATGTATCATTGCGGCGCGGCCACCATGGCGCAACACATCGCCCGCGGCATGTACGGCATCATCATCGTCGATCCCAAGGAAGGCTACAGCAAGAAATATCCCAAGCCGGACCGGGAATATGTCCTGATCCAGGGACAGTACTTTCCCGATGCGGAGGACAAGGTGGCCATGATCGAGAACCGCGGCTGGGCCGGGTCCCTCATCAACGGTGTGATGTTCCACTACGACCCGGTGCATGATCCCGATGCCAGCCTGGTGCTGGAGGCCAAGCCGGGCGAGCGCGTGCGTTTCTACTTCGTCAATGCCAACATCAACATGCCCGTCGCCTTGCACCCCATCGCCGGCATCTGGGACCGGGTCTATATCAATGGCAACCCCGAGAACGTGCTCTATGATGTGCAGACCTACAACGTGGCGGTCGCCGAGGCCTCCACCTTCGACCTGGTCTCGCCCGCGGACCGGCCCACCAACAACGCCATCGTGGACCATACCATGAGCGCGGCCATGCGGGGCGCCATCACCGTGCTCATGAACAAGCCCGATGCCGATCCCAAGGCCGGGCGTGGCGACAATATCCTGCCCCGTGCCACCATCGAGCCCAAGGGTATCGTCTCGGCGCACTGAGGCAGTACTCAACCTCCCTCCGGGGGCGGCAACGCCCCCTTTTTTTTGGTGTCCCCGATTATAGGCGTGGCCGCTGGTCACGAAGGTCTATCATTTATCCGCCGGTTTTATTCCCCCGTGGGGGTGATGGAGAATTCGATGACCTGGTCGGTCTCGGTGAGTGTCTCGGCGAGGCGCCGGAAATTGGCGCTGTCGTTGGTGTGGATGGTGAGCTGGTATTGCAGGATCTTGCCCTCGTTTTCCAGCTGGTAGCTGAAGCGGGTACCGCCCCGGATCTGGTGAGACTCCACCATGGCCTTGATCTGTTGTTCGCTCATGTGGTCGTGGCGGTTGAAGCGCAGCACCAGTCGCGCGTAGCGCATGGTACGCAGCTGGTTCTCGATCTTGCGGAATGCCACCAGGATGGCCAGGGCCAGGAGGGTGGCGAGGATGGCGGCGAAATACAGGCCCATGCCGATGACGATGCCGATGGAGGCGGTGAGCCAGATGGAGGCGGCGGTGGTGAGGCCGCGAATGGCGAGACGTTCCTTGAGAATGACGCCGGCGCCGAGGAAACCGATGCCGGTCATGATGCCCTGGGCCATGCGCGTGGGATCGACGCGGATGGTCTCGAGAGGCGCGCTGCTGAGAAGCTGCCACTGGAAGATGGTGATGAGCATCAGCAGGCTGGACGCCATGCATACCAGGGTATGAGTGCGAAAACCGGCAGGACGGCCGTGATAGGTGCGTTCCAGGCCGATGAGACCGCCGGCCAGGGCGGCGGCGGTGAGGCGCAACAGGGTGGTGAGCAGTTCGTTGTCCATGGTGGGCGTGTCAGCGCAGCCGGGCCTGGAGGGCACCTGCGCCGCGTCGCATGAAGCGTTTGCTGAAAAGATTATCGGACAGGCCGGTGTTCACCTTGACATCACGTAACCGCAGGCGCGTGCGATGGCCGGTGAGCAGGTCGGTGGCCTCGACCTCCTGCCAGACCCAGGCATCGCCCCGGCGCTGCCAGCGCAAGGTCTGGCGTTTCACCACCTGACGACCGGCGTCGAGATAGTCCAGGCGAACGGGCAGATGATCGTCGTGGGTGATCCAGAAGACGATGCGGGCGTAGGGGCTGGTGCGGGCATCGCGGGGCGTGCTGGCGATGCGATAGACCGGCTGCCCGTCCAGCTCCGTTTCTTCCAGCAGCACGTGCTTGTCGAGGCCTGGATCGCGGGGCTGGAGTTCGAAGCGCTGCAGCACAGAGAGGGCGAAATCATCCTCGTTTTTCTCCGGGTGGTGGCCATGTTCATGGCGGTGGCTGAGTTTGCGGATACTGCGCAGCTGAGGCAGGTAGAGCCACATTTCGTCCTTTTTGCCGCTGGCCGGTGGATGGAGCCGGGCGAGAAAGCTCACGTCGCGTGCATGAGGGGGAAAGTCGTTGAACATGATGAGCCGTGCACCGGCTCCCGGTTTCCCGCCTTCGCGCTTGTAGGCCATGAGCAGAACGAATCGTTTTCGCTCCGTGCCGGCCTCGATGAGAAAGTCGAGACGCGCGAGCATGTCCTTGCCGCCGCGGGGTGCCATCGCCCGCTCCATGATTTCATCCACTGTGAGCGGGGCCGCATTGCCGGAGGCGGCGGGCAGGAAGGTCGCAAGGAGCAGGATAAGGCACGGAAGGCGGAGCATGGGCGGTGCGGGAGGCTGTCGTTTCATGGCACGGTCTTTCCCGCGAATGCTTTCTCAACCTGCAAGGATCAGCCCGTGTCAGGTCGCCTCGCTCAGCAGGGTGTCGATCATGCCCAGTGCCTGGCCGAGATACCCGCCGCCGAAGAGATTGAGGTGATTGAGGATGTGATAGAGATTGTAGAGTGTCCTGCGCACGGCGTATTCCGGTGGCAGGGGCCATGCCTCGCGATAGGCGTCGTAGAAGGCGCGCGGGAATCCGCCGAAGAGTTCGGTCATGGCCAGGTCGGTTTCACGGTCCCCGTAGTAGACCGCAGGATCGAAGATCACCGGTTCGCCGTCGGCCAGGACGCCGAAATTGCCGGACCACAGGTCACCGTGGAGCAGGGAGGGGGCGGGCCGGTGGCCGCTGAAGAAAGCCGGCAGGACCTCCAGGAGGCGCTCTCCCCTGGCCTGGAGACGGCCGGTGTGGCCATTGCGGGCGGCGAGCTCGAGCTGAAAGCCGAGGCGACGCTCGCGAAAGAAACGGAGCCAGTCCTCATCCGGCGTGTTGGGCTGGGGCGTGGCACCGATGGTGTTGTCGCGCCGCCAGCCGTGGCGTTCTCCCAGGTGGCGGTGCATGGCCGCCAGTGCCCTGCCCAGGCGCACGGCGCTGTCACGGCCGCCATGGCCCAGTTCCAGGTATTCCAGGACCAGATAGGCGCGCCCTCCGGCGCGGCCATGGCAGATGGGACGGGGGGCGCGCAGGCTGGCGCTGGCGAGAATCTCTTCCAGGCCGGCGCGTTCCGCCTCGAACATGTCGAGGCGCTCCGCTGCGTTGAGCTTGACGAAATAGCGCCGTTCGCCGTCACTCAGAAGACAGGCCTCGTTGATGCAGCCGCCCCCGATGGCTTGCCGCGCCACGAGGGCGAAGGGCCGCGCGGTGGCCTCGCCGATGGCGGCGGCGATGTCTTCCCAGGGTGTCATGGCTGGGGTGTCATGGTTGGCGGATGCGGGTGGTCAGAGTCACGACAGGGCCGCCTTTTTGCGGGCGAGGCTTGCCAGGAGGGTATGATAGGAATCGGCAAAGAGCTGCACGCCCTCGCTTTCGAGTTCTTCCGTGATTGCGGCCAGGTCGATGCCCAGTGCCCGCAGGTCCGCGAGCGCCCGGCGCGCCCCGTCCAGGTCTTCCGTGAGGGTCAGGCGGGGATTGCCATGATCCTTGTAGGCGGCGCAGGTGGCTGGCGGCACGGTGTTGACGGTTTCCGGCCCGATGAGGGCATCGACGTAGAGCACGTCACTGTAGGCCGGGTTCTTGGTGCCCGTGCTGGCCCACAACAGCCGCTGGGGCCGGGCGCCGGCCTCGCGCAGCGCCGTGAAACGGGGACCTTCGTAGATCTCGCGGTAGGCCTGATAGGCAAGCTTGGCATTGGCGATGGCGATGCGGCCCTGGAGGCTGCGGATGCCATCGCCGCGTGCCGGGTCGTCGCAGCCCTGCAGCAGCGCGGCCAGCCGGGCATCCACCTTGGTATCCACGCGGCTGATGAAGAAACTGGCCACGGAACTGATGCCACCGATGGGCTGGCCACGCCGCAGGCGGGATTCGAGCCCCAGCAGGTAGGCCTCGGCCACGTCGCGATAGCGGTCGATGGAAAACAGCAGGGTGACGTTGACGTTGACGCCTTCGGCGATGAGCGCCTCGACGGCGGGCAGGCCGGCCTGCGTGGCAGGGACCTTGATCATGACATTGGGGCGCCCTGCCGCCCCGAACAGGCGCAGGGCCTCGGCAATGGTGCCCTCCGTGTCGTGGGCGAGATCCGGCGAGACTTCCAGGCTCACCAGGCCGTCGCGGCCATCCGTGTCGTCGTGGACGGGACGCAGCAGATCCGCCGCCTCACGCACATCGGCAAGGGCGAGTTCGAGAAACAGCGCCTTTTCGCTGAGACCGGGTCGGGCCCGGAGCAGGGTCTGGATGGCGGCGTCATAGGCATCGCCACTGTCGATGGCCTTTTCGAAGATGGTGGGATTGGTGGTCACCCCGCAGATGCCGTCTTCGCGGATCAGCCGCTCCAGCTCCCCGGAGCGCAGCAGTTCACGATGGATGTTGTCGTACCAGATGCTCTGACCCAGGGATTTCAAGCGCAACAAGGGGTTCATGATCTCTTCCTCCTCCCCATCAGCAGCGTCCGGACGCCGTTCCCTTCCCTTCCATCCATGATGGTCCTCCCCGCTGCTGGACAGCGGATGGTCTCTACACTTGCAACCAAAACGGCAACCAAAACGGCAACCAAAGCGGGCAGGCACGATTGCCAGCCAAAACTCCCCCAGCCAAAACCCCGAGATGCTTGTGGTCGATCCATCTTACCATATTGTTATAGTAGGACAATCTTGCCTGCCTGCCCCTCCCGCTGCGATCCTGCATGACTGGGCGCCGGGCGGCAATGGGGTATCATGGTGGACAGATTCATTCCGTAGAGAGGAACCGACATGTACCTGAAACTGAAACAGTCCGGAGACCTGGTGGAAGTGCTGGACGTGGGCCTGCTGGTGGACCCGTGCCGTGACGAAATCCCGGGGCGTCTCCACGCCGGCGAAGAACTGCAGGAGCCGGCGCCGTTTGCCAAGACGGCCCTGTGCTTTCCTTCCGGAGAAGCCCTGCCGCGTTGCTGGCTGGATCCCCATTATCGCGACACGGAGCTGAAGCGCTGACCGTGGCCCGGGACAATCCCGTTCCCAGGCCGCCCTTCTGGGGCAGCCGCTGCCTGGAGCACATTCCCCTGCGCAGCATCGTGCCTTACATCAACCGCAACGCCCTGTACAAGTTCCAGTGGGGGTTCAAGCCCCAGGGCAAGTCGGCGGAGGAATACCAGCGCTGGGCGCGCCTGGAACTGGATCCCATCCTCAATCGCCTGGTGGCGCGCAGCGAGCAGGAACAGATCCTGCGCCCCCAGGCGGTCTATGGTTATTTCCCCTGCCAGTCCCAGGGGGAGGATCTCATCATCTATGAAGACCCGGATGGGGGGCGGGAGCGCTGCCGTTTCACTTTTCCCCGCCAGGCCAAGGGCCGGCGGCTGTGCATCGCCGATTTTTTTCGTCCCGTGGCGTCGGGGGAGATGGATGTGGTGGCACTGCAGCTGGTGACGGTGGGCCAGCATGCCGCGGATTTCGCCCGCGCCCTGTTCGAGGACGACCAGTATCAGGAATATCTCTACTGGCACGGTCTCAACGTGGAGGCCACGGAAGGACTGGCGGAGTTCGTGCACAAGCGCATCCGCACCGAGCTGGGTTTCGGCCAGGAGGATCACCGCGTCATAAGCGAGATGATCAAGCAGAAATACCGCGGTTCGCGTTATTCCTTCGGTTATCCGGCCTGTCCCAATCTGGCGGACCAGGCCAAGTTGCTCGAGCTGCTGGAGGCGGACCGCATCGGCGTGGTGATGGGCGAGGCCGACCAGCTCTGGCCGGAGGAGAGCACCAGCGCCATCGTCGTTCACCACCCGGAGGCCAAGTATTTCAGCGTCTGAGGTACAATGTCTCCAGGCATCCCGGTAATGCGCTGTCTGTGACGAGTCGCTGGTTCGCAAGGGGAGGACCATGAAGCTGCTGCTCAAGTGTTTCTACGACATCTGCCTGCTGCGGGCCGGACCCCAGGACCTGCCGGCGTCCACCTTTCTCATGGTCCTGGTCCTTTTTGCCTATGTCCTGGCCGGGGTCATGCTGTCGTCCCTGCAGATGGACTGGTGGCAGGCCCTGTTGCTGCTCGCCGCCGATGTCGGCCTGCTGGGGGGGCTGGCCTATCTCATCCTGTGGGTGCGCCAGCTCGGTGCACGCTTCGTGCAGGTCTTCACGGCGCTGCTGGGCACGGGGACCTTTTTCGAGATCCTCGCCCTGCCGCTGTTGTACTGGCAGCGCGAGGCCATGGCCGCGTTCCAGAACGGCACCGACGAGGGCAGCGGCACCGTGTTCATCTCCGCCTTCGTGCTGTGGCTGGTCCTGTTCTGGAGCCTCGTCGTCATCGGCCACATCCTGCGCCATGCCCTGTCCACCAACATGCCCGTGGGCATGGCACTCGCCGTGCTGTACATGTTCATCTCCGTCGCCCTCAACCAGCAGCTGGTCCAGCCCATGCTGGCGGCCTGAGGCATCGTGCGCATCCACATCCTGGGCATCTGCGGCACGTTCATGGGGGGGCTGGCGGTGCTGGCGCGCCAGATGGGCCATGAGGTGAGCGGCAGCGATACCGGCATCTATCCCCCCATGAGCGAGCTGCTCGCCGCCGAGGACATCGCCCTGCGCGCAGGCTACGAACCGGGCCATCTCGATCCGCCGCCCGACCTGGTGGTCATCGGCAATGCCCTCTCCCGCGGCAATCCGGCGGTGGAGCATGTCCTGGACCGGGGCCTGCCCTACACCTCGGGCCCCGCCTTTCTCGCCGAGCATGTCCTGCCGGGGCGCTGGGTGCTGGCGGTGGCGGGAACCCACGGCAAGACCACCACCACCGCCATGCTGGCCTGGATCCTGGAATACGCGGGCCTTGCGCCCGGCTTTCTCATCGGCGGCGCCGCCCTGGACTTTCCCGCCTCGGCGCGCCTGGGGGGCGGCCCCTTTTTCGTGGTGGAGGCAGACGAGTACGACAGCGCCTTCTTCGACAAGCGCTCCAAGTTCATCCACTATCGCCCCAGAACCCTGGTGCTGAACAACCTGGAGTTCGATCACGCAGACATCTTCCCCGACCTGGAGGCCATCGAGACGCAATTCCATCATCTTGTTCGCACGGTGCCGGCCTCGGGCCTGATCGTCCTGCCGCGTGAGGACGAAGCGCTCGCCGATGTGTTGCAGCGGGGCTGCTGGACCCCCCTGGAGTATGTGGAGACGACGCCTGATGCCTTGTCGGGCACGATGCCGGGACCAGCACAGGAGGGCTGGCGGGCGCGGGCGGTCAGTGCCGACCTCGGGGCCTTCGAGGTCTGCCTGGGCGAGGCCTGCTTCGGGCGTGTCCACTGGTCCCTGTCGGGCCGGCACAATGTCCACAATGCCCTGGCCGCGGTGGCCGCGGCCCGCCATGCCGGGGTGCCGCCGGCGGTGGCGGTGGAGGCCCTGTGCCGTTTCCGGGGCGTGCGCCGGCGCTTGGAGGTGCGCGGCACGGTACGCGGCGTGACCGTCTATGACGATTTCGCGCACCATCCCAGCGCCATTGCCAGCACCCTGGAGGGCCTGCGCCGCCGCGTGGGCGGGGCGCGCATCATCGCCGTGCTGGAGCCGCGCTCACACACCATGCGCATGGGCGTGCATGCCCCGCGCCTCCCCGCCGCCCTGGCCACGGCGGACGAGATCCTGTTCTACGACCCCCCGGACCTGGGTTTCGAACTCACCGCGGTGGCGGACGCCCTGGGGGGGCGCGCGCGGGTCTTCCGGCGCCTGGAAGACATCGTGCGCCACGTGGTTCACAATAGCGCGCAGGGTGACCATGTGCTCATCATGAGCAATGGCGCCTTCGGCGACATCCACGGGCGTATCCTGGCGGCCCTCGCTGACGATGCCCGGAGGGGGCCGGAAGCGGGCGCGGCGCGGACATGAAGGAACAGAAAACCATCACGCTCGCCCTGACCGGCGCATCGGGCATCGTCTATGGCCTGCGCCTGCTGGAGTGCCTGCTGGCGCGTGGGCACAGGGTCTATCTCCTCATGTCCACGCCGGCCCAGGTGGTGATGTCCATGGAGACCGACATCCAGGTCAAGGGCTCCGCCGCCGAACTGCAACGCTGTTTCAGCGCGCGCTACGGGCCGCGCCCCGGACAGTTGCAGGTGCTGGGCAAGGAGCAGTGGACCGCGCCCATCGCCAGCGGTTCCAGTGCCCCCGACGCCATGGTGGTCTGTCCCTGCACCAGCGGCACCCTGGCGGCGATCGCCTGCGGCACCAGCGACAACCTCCTGGAACGTGCCGCCGACGTGATGCTCAAGGAGCGGCGTCCCCTGATCCTGGTACCCCGCGAGATGCCCCTGTCGGCCATCCACCTGGAGCACATGCTGAGCCTGAGCCGCCTGGGCGCCGTCATCATGCCGGCTTGTCCCGGTTTCTATCATCGCCCGCAGGACATCGCCGGGCTGGTGGATTTCGTCGTGGCACGGATCCTCGATCACCTGGGCGTGGAACACGATCTCGTGCCGCGCTGGGGGGTTCAGAAGACGGAGGACGGAGGACAGCAGACAGAGGGTGGAAAGTAAGCCGCTCATTCCGCTGATGCCTGTCATTTCGAGCGCAGCGAGAAATCTGGAGGCAGTGGGACAGGATTTCTCCCTTCGGTCGAAATGACACTTCATAAGTCATTCCGAGCGTAGCGAGGAATCTGAAAGCGCCGGCATTAAGATTTCTCCCTTCGGTCGAAATGACAGGGGAGTGAGGAAGAAATGACAGGGGAGTGAGGAAGAAATGACAGGAAAGTGAGGCAGAAATGACAAGGAAGTGAGGTCGGGATGACAAGGAGATGAGGCCAAATGACAAAGGGTCGTAATAGGGGGTGGTGATCGATTGTCTTATTAACCCGGCAACAATATATTCGTGTTCAGCGTTTCAGGCAGGCGCTGGATCAAGGCGCGGCACGCAGGGAATGGCCCGGTCC
>JALSIC010000036.1 GCA_026981935.1 Gammaproteobacteria bacterium | reverse complement strand
TGGGGGCAGTGGGGCAGGATTTCTCCCTTCGGTCGGAATGACAGAGAGGTGTGGTGGGAATGGCAGGGAAGTGTGGTGGGAATGACATTACCCCTGTCATTTCGAGCACAGCGAAAAATGGCAGTATCCATGTCATTTCGAGCGCAGCGAGAAATCTTGGGACAGTGGGGCAGATTTCTCCCTTCGGTCGAAATGACAAGGAAGTGGTCGAAATGACAAGGGAGTGTGGTCGGCAAGGAAGCATGGTCGAGACGACAGGAAACCGGGGTCGTACTGGCAAAGAAGCGCGGTGGCAATGGCAAGGTGATACCGGCCCTCGTGGCCCGCATCCAGGTCGCACGGGCCGCACGACGGTCGTCAGCCATTTTCGTAAATCTTAAGGAAACCTCTGATTAATTCGTGAACCGGCGTCTGGTGTCTGAAATGCCCCGTCCCGGTGTTGCAAAGCTTGACCAGGGCGCTGCCATGGCCTGCGCTTTGCGCCTTGATCCGGGACATTTCATTTCACCATCCATCCGGCCCAGAATTATAAGGGTCTCATAATTGTCCATATCAAAATGTGTAGCCCGGATGGAGTGAAACGTAATCCGGGTGCGGGGCTTTTGCCGTCTGGTTTCCTGGATTCCGCGCTTGCAGCGCTTCATCCAGGCTACCGAACCGGCGCACCAACAGCCCCGGCCCTGTCTATTCAGCTACGAGACCGTCAGTAACTCAGAGACTCCTCAATAATGTAAGTCTCGATAGATCAATCGCGCAGGGAATTGAAGGCGGTCACCGCCCAGGCGAGTGTGATACCGGCAAACAGGACCATGACCGCCAGTCCCTTGGCAAAGACCGCCAGATCCGGTGCGCCTGCCAGGATGGCTCGCACCGCCTCCACGGCATAGGTGATGGGATTGATGAGGGAGATGAACTGAATCCAGTCCGGCATGAAATGCTTGGGGACCAGTGCCGAGGAGAAGAACATCAGGGGCAGGGTCATCAGGTTGCCGATCATCACCAGCGGTTCCTCACGCTGCAGGGTGATGGCGAATCCGTTGGACAGCGCCGCGAATCCCACGCCCAGGAGAAAGATCACCAGCATTCCCATGAGGACATGGACGGGGTTCATGCTGATGGTGGAACCCATCACCCATGCGACGATGAGTATGACCAAGGCCTGGGCGATGACCTGAACTGCGGAATGCAGCACCCGGCTCAGGACGATGGCCACCCGCGAAACCGGGGAGACCAGCATCTTGTCCACCGTGCCCGCCGAGATTTCCCGCAGCAGGCTGACGCCTGACCACGAGGAGCCGAACAGCACGGTCATGATGAGAATGCCGGGCACCATGAAATCCATGTAGTTTTCCGCCTGCACGAAACGGCCGAACAGTTGGGCGAAGATGATGAGCCAGATCAGCGGCTGAATGAGCGTGAACAGCGACCACAAGGGCATGCGCAGGGTGATGATCATGTATTTGTGGAACAGATGCCAAGTATCCGCCAGCATGAAAACGTACTCCTACAGTCTCGGTATTGTCAGATTCAGGGAATGATCGGGTGATCAGGGGCGGCCCTTCTTGCCGCCTTGTGCGGCCCAGTCACGCCGTGGCCTGCCTTGTTCGTCCACCCATTCGTTGCCGCGCCAGTCGGGATCGTTTCCCCAGTCACCGACCTGCCGGCCCTCCTTGTCCACCCATTGATTGCCCTGCCATTCGCCTTCGCCCAACTGTTGTTGAGAATCGGGCCGTGACTCGCCGTCCTTCTCGCCGGTCTGGGGTGTTTCGGCCTGTCTGGACCAGTCCGTTTTGGGCTTGCCCTCCTTGTCCACCCATTCGTTGCCCTGCCAGTCGGGGTCGTTCCCCCACTCTCCCTTGGGCTTGCCCTGCGCGTCCACCCATTCGTTGCCTTGCCAGTCGCCATCACCCTCGGCCTCATCCCACTGCCCGGCCCATTTCTTCCAGTTGCCGCCTCCCTTGCCGGCCCATTTGTGCCACCATTCCTCGGTTTCTTCCTCGCCGCTGTCCAGCATGCTGGAGCCGGTGTACTTGAGAAACACATCGTCCAGGGTTGGGCGGGCCAGGGAGAGGGTTTTGACCTGGACCCCCTGTGCTGCGGCAGTTTCCATGATGAGGGGAATGCTGCCGGCGCCATCTTCCACATAGAGGTGCAGGTTGTTGCCGTCGAAGACGGTTTCCTTGGCGATAGCGCGTGTCTTGAGCAGATCCGCCAGGGCTTGTTCCGCCCTGCCGACGTTTTCGAAGGCGATCACCACCGAGTCGCCGTGGATGCTGTTCTTCAGTTCCTCGGGTGTGCCGGTGATCTGGATGCGTCCGGCGTTGATGATGGCCACACGATGGGCCAGCTTGTCCGCCTCTTCCAGGTAATGGGTGGTGAGGAGGATGGTCAGGCCGTGCTGCCGGTTGAGGTCTTCGATGAGGGTCCAGAGCATCTTGCGGCTGCGGATGTCCAGTCCCAGGGTGGGTTCGTCCAGATAGAGGATGCGGGGACGATGGATGAGCGCCGTGGCGATGTCCAGCTTGCGGGTCATGCCGCCGGAGTAGGCGCTCACCGGCTTGTCGAGACTGTCCTGGAGATCGAAGTGCTCGGCCAGTTCCTCGATGCGCGCATTGATGTCGGACTTTTTCATGCGATAGAGGTGCCCCTGCAGCCGCATGTTTTCCCGCCCGGTGAGGAAGTAGTCCACGCCGGTCTGTTGCGCGACGACCCCGATGGTCTGGCGTACTTTTTCCGGATCGCGGTCCACGTCGATGCCGGCGACGAGGGCCTGGCCCGAATCGAATCCGCTGAGCGTGGAGAGTACCCGGATGGTGGTGGACTTGCCCGCCCCGTTGGGTCCCAGCAGGGCCATGATCTCGCCCTCGTTGACGGTGAGGTCCAGCTCGTCGACGGCCTTGAGCCTGGGTGGATAGACCTTGGTCAGTTTCTTGATTTCGATCGCGTAATTGGACATGTTCTCGATTGCCAAAGGAGTGGGTTGATGATGTAATCCCCGGTGCGACGCCGAATGGCCATCCTGGGCGGTCTGCCAGTACTCAGAAACAGGTACCCTGAATCAAGTGCTCTGAATCCAGCGCCCTGAATTCAGTGTCCTGGGCCGGCACCCGGAGCGGCGCGCTGATATTTTGCAGCCCCGTCTGTGGATTCACACGCCGGGTGTATGAGGCCAGCGCGATAACTTCTTATTATAGCTTATATATCGCATGCCCGCCCGATAACTTTACTATCCAGGAGGAAGCTGCCGATGCGCGTGCTGGGGATAGAGACATCGTGTGACGAAACCAGCGTCGCCGTGTATGACAGCGAGACGGGCATCGTCGCCCACGAGATATACAGCCAGCAGACCCTGCATGCCGCCTATGGGGGGGTGGTGCCGGAGCTGGCTTCCCGTGATCACATCCGCAAACTCCTGCCCATGGTGCGCGGGGTCGTGCGTGAAGCGGGTGGACGCGAGTCCCTGCAGGGGGTTGCCTATACGGCGGGCCCGGGGCTGATCGGCGCCCTCCTGGTGGGGGTGGCCGTGGGGCGCAGCCTGGCCTGGGCATGGGGCCTGCCGGCCGTCGCCATCCATCACATGGAGGGCCATCTCCTGGCGCCCATGCTGGAGCCGGTGCCACCGGCGTTTCCCTTTCTTGCGCTGCTGGTATCCGGCGGCCATACCCTCCTGGTGCGCGTGGGAGGGCTGGGTGACTACGATATTCTGGGCGACACCCTGGACGATGCCGTGGGGGAGGCCTTCGACAAGACAGCCAAGGCGCTGGGCCTGCCCTATCCCGGCGGCCCGGCCCTGGAGGCGCTGGCGCGCGGGGGGGACCCCGCACGTTTTACGTTTCCCCGCCCCATGACGGACCGGCCCGGTCTGGACTTCAGCTTCAGCGGCCTGAAGACCCACGTGCTTCAGACCCTGTGCCGCAGCGACGCCAGCCCGCAGGCCCGGGCGGACATCGCCGCGGGTTTCCAGCAGGCGGTGGTGGAGACCCTGGCCATCAAGTGCCGCAGGGCATTGCGCGAGACAGGACTGCGCCAGCTCGTGATCGCCGGCGGGGTGGGTGCCAACCAGGCCTTGCGGGAGAAGCTGCAGGCCGTGGTGGACGAGGAAGGGGCGGCGTTGTTTTATCCCCGGCTGGAATACTGCACCGACAATGCCGCCATGATTGCTTATGCGGGCTGGCTCCGACTGGCCCGGGGCGAGCGTTGCCCCGCTTCATTCAATGCGCGGGCGCGCTGGTCGCTGGCGTCCCTCCGCTGAACGGGACTGAAGGGTAACAGGGTGTATGCGATGGGGGGCTATACGAACTCGACCCCCACCTGATAGCCTTCGGCATCCTTGCGTACCCAGCGTACCACGCCCTGACAGCGTCCGCCGCCGGCAGGCAGGCCGTCGAGATGCAGTGCCTCGTGGAGACAATGGGGCCGGTCAAGGCGCAGGGCAGCCCCGGAGGGGCCGACATCCAGGAGGGTGGCGGGGCGCCACTCGCTGGCATTGGCCGGTTGATAGGTGATGGTGGCTTGAGTGCAGTTGCGGGGTGTTTTTCTCAGTTCGATACGCATGCCGGTATCCCCTTCTTTCTTTGTATCGTGCTTTGCCTCGTGGTGATCCCTTGCGCCCGCCCTCGGCAGGCTTTGATGACATTGCCTGATTATACCATGCCCGAGAGGTCAAATAGCCCTTTTCAAACAACAGCTTGCCCTGTCCCGGCCAGGTTCTGGCGCAGCACGTAGGGCAGGATGCCGCCGTGGCGGAAGTATTCCACCTCATTGGGCGTGTCGATGCGGCACAAGACCTTGAAAGCGCGTGCCCTGCCATCGTCCGACATGGCCCGGACTTCCAGGGTGGCCCGCGGCGTGATGGTTTCCAGTCCCTCGATGGTGAAACGTTCCGCACCGCTCAGCCCCAGGGAAGCCGGATTCTCGCCGGCCATGAACTGCAGGGGCAGGATGCCCATGCCCACCAGGTTGGCGCGGTGGATGCGTTCGAAGCTCTCGGCGATCACCGCCCGGATGCCCAGCAGCTTGGGGCCCTTGGCGGCCCAGTCCCGGGAGGAGCCCGTGCCGTATTCCTTGCCGGCGATGACGATGAGCGGCACCCCCTCGTCCTGGTAGCGCACCGCCGCATCGTAGATGGTCATCTGTTCGCCATCGGGGAAGTGGCGGGTGATGCCGCCTTCGGTCTCCGGGGCGAGCAGGTTGCGCAGGCGGATATTGGCAAAGGTGCCGCGCGCCATGACTTCGTGGTTGCCGCGCCGTGAACCATAGGAATTGAAGTCCTTGGGCGCGATGCCCTGTTCAACCAGATATCGCCCCGCCGGACTGTCCTGGGCGATGGCGCCTGCCGGGGAGATATGGTCGGTGGTCACCGAATCCCCCAGCAGCGCCAGGACCCGCGCATCGCGGATTGCCTCCAGCGGCGGCGGCTCGGGGGTCATGTCCTGGAAGAACGGCGGCTGCTTGATGTAAGTGGAACGCGCGTCCCAGTGGAAGAGTTCGCCGGACGGCACGCTCAGGGCGTTCCATTCATGGCTGCCCCGGAAGATGTCGGCATAGTTGCGCCGGAACTGCTCGGCCAGGACGTGCTCGGCGACAGCCGCGTGGATCTCTTCCTGCGTGGGCCAGATGTCCTGGAGAAAGACATATTCGCCGTTGGGGTCCATTCCCAGGGGATCCGTGGTGAGGTCGATGTTGAGATTGCCCGCCAGGGCATAGGCGATCACCAGGGGAGGGGAGGCGAGGTAGTTGGCCCGCACATGGGGGTTGACGCGCCCTTCGAAATTGCGGTTGCCCGACAGCACCGAGGCCACCGCCAGGTCCCCTTCCCGGATGGCAGCGACGATATGCTCGCTCAAGGGGCCGCTGTTGCCGATGCAGGTGGTGCAGCCGTAGCCCACCAGGTGGAAGCCCAGCCCCTCCAGGAAGGGCATGAGTCCGGCGGCCTGCAGGTAGTCCGTGACCACCCGCGAACCCGGTGCGAGGCTGGTCTTCACCCAGGGCTTGGTCTTGAGGCCGCGCCGAACGGCGTTGCGGGCCAGCAGCCCGGCGGCCAGCATCACCGCCGGATTGGAGGTGTTGGTGCAACTGGTGATGGCTGCGATGACCACCGAGCCGTGGCAGAGGTTGTAGGCGATGCCGTCGGGATTGCGCACCGGCACGCTGGTGCCGTAGATGTCCAGTTCCTCGTCGGGATGGGCACAGGCCAGTTCAGGCGCCGTCATCATGGGGCTGCCGCCCTCGGCCAGCCAGCTCGTGAGGGCCTCCTGGTCCACATGACTGCTGTCCTGGAGCTGCTTGACCAGGCTCTTGCGGAAAGAGGTGCGGACCTCGGACAAGGGCACCCGGTCCTGCGGCCGGCTGGGGCCCGCCAGGCTGGGTTCCACCGTGCCCAGGTCGAATTCCACCACCGTGGAATAGACGGGTTCCGGGGCGTCGGGGGTATACCACATGTCCTGTGCATGGTAGTAGGCCGCCACCAGGGGGGCGAGTTCGTCGCGGCCGGTGAGGCGCAGGTAGTCCACGGTCTTGTCGTCCACGGGAAAGAAACCGCAGGTGGCACCGTACTCGGGGGCCATGTTGGCGATGGTGGCGCGATCGGCGAGGCTGAGGCAGGTGAGCGCAGGCCCGAAGAATTCCACGAACTTGCCCACCACTCCCAGCTGGCGCAGGCGTTCGGTGATGGTGAGCACCACGTCGGTGGCCGTGGTGCCGGGGGGCGGTTCTCCGACCAGGCGGAAGCCCACCACCTGCGGAATGAGCAGGGAGGAGGGTTGTCCCAGCAGGGCGGCTTCGGCCTCGATGCCGCCCACGCCCCAGCCCAGGATGCCCAGGCCGTTGATCATGGTGGTGTGGGAGTCGGTGCCGATCACGGTGTCGGGATACGCCCAGCGTTCGCCGTCCCGCTCGGCCACCATGGCCACCCGGGCCAGGTATTCCAGGTTGATCTGGTGGACGATCCCGTTGTCCGGGGGGACGACCCGGAAATTGCGGAAGGCGTTCTGTCCCCAGCGCAGGAACTGGTAGCGTTCCCGGTTGCGTTCCAGTTCGCAGATGGCATTGATGCGGAAGGCACCCGCGCTGCCGTGGCGGTCCACCTGCACCGAGTGGTCGATCACCAGGTCGGCGGGCGTGTAGGGATTGATGCGCCCGGGATCGCCGCCCAGGGCCTGCAGGGCATCCCGCATGGCGGCCAGGTCCGCCACGGCGGGTACGCCCGTGAAGTCCTGCAACAGTACCCGCGCCGGCATGAAAAAGATCTCCTTCTCCGGCCTGGCCTTGGCATCCCACTGCAGCAGGGCCTCGATGTCCTCCCGCTTGACGGTGACGCCGTCTTCGTGGCGCAGCAGGTTTTCCAGCAGCACCCGGTGCACGTAGGGCAGGCGGGGGTCGCCGCCGGTTTTCTCATAGAGCCGGGGCAGGGCATGATAGTGGTAGTCTTTGCCGTCGACCTGGATCGTGGTCCGGGTGTCGAAGCTGTTGCGGGATGTGTTGGTTGTCATAGGCTTTCGTCCAAAAAAACTTTAGAAACGGATGGTTAACGTGCCTCCCGGCGTCTTCGGTGGACCGATTATACCCGATGGGAGACACATTTCCCCCGTTGTGTGTAAACTGCGCCTCGTATGGAAGGCAAAGACGCGGAACGTATGGGCCGGGCCATCCTCATCACCGGCTGTTCCTCCGGCATCGGCCTGTGCGCGGCACGCGGCCTGCGGGCCCGGGGTTACCGGGTGTTCGCCACGGCCCGCAAGGCGGCAGATGTGGCGAGACTGTCCGAAGAGGGCCTGGAGGCCCTGCGACTGGACCTGGATGAGCCGGATTCCATCGCGCAGGCGGTGGAGGCCGTGCTGGCGCGCACCGGGGGTTGCCTCTACGGTCTTTTCAACAACGGCGCCTACGGTCAGCCCGGGGCGCTGGAGGATCTCAGTCGCGAGGCCCTGCGTCGCCAGTTCGAGACCAACGTCTTCGGCTGGCAGGAGCTGACCAACCGGGTGATTCCCGTGATGCGGCGCCAGGGCGGGGGACGGATCATCCACAACAGTTCCGTGCTGGGCTTCGTCGCCATGCCCTACCGCGGGGCCTACAATGCCAGCAAGTATGCCCTGGAGGGGTTGGCCGACACCCAGCGCCTGGAGCTGCGGGGCACGGGCATCCACATCGCCCTCATCCAGCCCGGGCCCATCGAGAGCCGATTCCGGGCCAATGCCCACCGGGCTTTCCTCAGATGGGTGGACGCCGAGGCCAGTCCCCATCGCGACAACTACCAGGCCATGATGGACCGCCTGACCCGGGAGGGGCCGGTGGTGCCCTTCACGTTGCCGCCGGAGGCCGTACTGAAGAAGGTGATCCATGCGCTGGAGAGTCCCCGCCCCCGCATCCGCTACCGGGTCACCGTGCCCACCCATCTCTTCGCCGTGCTCAAGCGCCTGCTCCCCGATGCCTGGATGGACCGGGTACTGGGGCGGTCTTCAGGCGGGGGGAAGCGTTGATGGTCAGCTTCGTCGGCACTTCCGGCCGGATCGCCGGGTTGCACTCGGCACGCCTCAGCCGGCGGCTTTTGCGATGAGGGTCTTGAGTTCCGGAATGCAGGAGCCGCAGTTGGTGCCGGCCTTGAGGCGCTCGCCGATGGCGGCGACATCCCGCAGGCCTTCCTTGCGAATGGTCTCCAGGATCGTTTTCTCGCCCACGCCGAAGCAGGCGCAGACGATGGCGCCGGCGTCCGGCGCTCCCCGGGGCGGTTTGCCCGCCAGCAGGCTGATGCGTTCGGCGGACTCGATGCGCTCGCGGGAGAAGAACTGTCCCGGCCAGTCCGGCGCGGGGAGATCCGGCCTGCGGCTGAGAAAGAGGCAGCTGTCCAGGCGTCCGTTGCGAATGCGCAGGCCACGGTAGCGTCCGCCAGCCTTGTCCAGATAATCGGTCCACTCCGCCGCGCCCTCCGGCGTGCAGAGGAAGCTGCGCGCCCAGGCCGGTGGATCTTCGATGGGCGTTGTGCCGGCGATTTCGTAGCGATAATGGTCCTGTTCCCGGATGCGCGTGCAATAGTCCGCCAGGGGTACCTCCACTTCGCGGGTGACCAGCACGAAGCCGTACCATGCCGCCGGCCAGGGCTCGATGCGCACGGGCGTGTGCTTGAATTCGGGCTCCCCCGAGAGGGGATCGGTGGCGGGATTGACCAGGGCGTCCACGCGGGCATGGCGCGCGAACCGGTCGTTCCAGTGCATGGGCACGAACACGCTGCCCGGACGCTGGTCCTCGCTGCAGCGCACCCGCGCCAGCATGTCGCCCCAGGGCGAGCGCAGGCGGGCGATGGTCCCGTCCTCGATGCGGAAACTGAGGGCATCCACGGGGTGGATTTCCACATAGGGCTCGGGGAGGTGGGTCGCGAGCCGCGCGGTCTTGCCGGTGCGGGTCATGGTGTGCCACTGGTCCCGGATGCGCCCGGTGTTGAGTACCAGGGGGTATTCACGGTCCGGCAGGTGAGCGGGGGGGCGCGGCTCGATGGCCACGAAGCGTGCGCGCCCGTCGCCGGTAAAGAATCCGCCATCGTCGAAGAATCGCGCCCGGCCGTGGGGGTGGGCGGCGCTCACGGGCCACTGCACCGGCTGCAGGCCGTCGTAGGCGGCATCGTCGAGACGGGCGAGGGCACTGATATCGAAGTCGCGGCTCCCCGTGTTGTGCAGGCCGGAGAGCGCGGCGTGTTCACGGAAGATTTCCGCCGCCGATTCGTAGGCGAAGGCCGGTTCGAAACCCATGCGGCGCGCCACGGCGCAGATGATCCACCAGTCGGGGCGTGCCGAGCCGGGCGGGGGGAGAAAGGCACGCTGACGGGAGATGCGCCGTTCCGAATTGGTCACCGTGCCGTCTTTCTCGCCCCAGGCCAGCGCCGGCAGGAGGATGTGGGCGCAGGCCGTGGTGTCGGTGCGGGCGATGCAGTCGGAAACCACGACCAGTTCGCAGCGGCGCAGGGCATCGCGGGCCCGGTCGGCATCCGGGAGGCTGACCATGGGATTGGTGCCCATGATCCAGACCGCCTTGACGCGGCCCTCGGCGATGGCCTGAAACAGCTCCACGGCCTTGAGGCCGTCCCGGGAGGCCAGCGAAGGTGCCTGCCAGAAATCACGCACCAGTTCGCGGTGGCGGGGGTTGGCCAGTTCCATGTGGGCGGCCAGCTGATTGGCCAGCCCGCCCACCTCCCGCCCGCCCATGGCATTGGGCTGGCCGGTGAGGGAGAAGGGCCCCATGCCGGGGTGGCCGATGCGCCCGGTGAGCAGGTGACAGTTGATGATGGCGTTGACCTTGTCGGTGCCGCAGGTGGACTGGTTGACGCCCTGGGAATACGCCGTGACGACCTGCTCCGTGGCGAGGAACCAGTTGTAGAAGGTGGCGACGTCGTGTTCCGCAAGCCCGCAGGCCCGCGCCACCGCGGGGATGGAGGGCGCACTGCGTTCCGCGGCCGCAAGCGCCTCCGCGTAGCCCGTGCAGTGGCGTTCAAGAAAGTCGAAGTCCACCGCGCCGTGGCGGCGCAGGTGATGGAGCAGGCCGTTCCAGAGGAGGGTGTCAGTACCCGGGGCCAGGGCCAGATGCAGATCGGCTTCCCGGGCCGTGGCGGTCCGCCTGGGATCGATGACCACAAGGCGCCGGTCCCCGACGTCTTCCCTTGCCGCGCGGATGCGCTGGAAGAGCACCGGGTGGCACCAGGCGCTGTTGGCGCCGGCCAGCACCACCAGCCGTGCCGCCTCCAGATCCTCATAGCAGCCCGGCACCGTGTCGCTGCCGAAGGCCCGCTTGTGGCCGGCCACGGTGGAGGACATGCACAGGCGGGAATTGGTATCGATGTTGGCGCTGCCGATGAATCCCTTCATCAGCTTGTTGGCCACGTAATAGTCTTCCGTGAGGAGCTGGCCGGAGACATAGAAGGCCACGGCCTCGGGCCCGTGTTGCCTGATGATGCGCTGAAAGCCCGAGGCCACCGCATCCAGGGCCGTGTCCCAGTCTGTTTCCCTGCCGTTTACCCGGGGCTGCAGCAGGCGGTCCTCCAGATCCAGGGTTTCCGCCAGGGACGCGCCCTTGGAACACAGCCGGCCGAAATTGGCGGGATGCGCGGGGTCACCCTCGATGCGCACCCGATCCGCCTCGACGGTGGCAACGACACCGCAGCCCACGCCGCAGTAAGGGCAGGTGGTCTTGACCGCATTCATGACGGGGCCCGTGACATGTCCCATGGCAAATCCAGGACAGGCCCGCCTGCCGGGCTGCAAAGGAAGGCTGATTGTGGGAGAGGGCGCATGCTTGATTCACTCTGCAAGGGAAATTCATCAAGAGCCTATCAAGAATTGTTCCAGTTTTGTTCTGTGAGAATAAATATTTTTATTTTCATATGGTTATATGCGTCTCGCGGGGTGGAGGTGAGAGCGTGATGCGGGATGGGAAAACCTGAGTCCACTTCTTGCACTTTTTTGGTGCGTTTCTGAGGTGTGTCTGCCACAGGTTCCATTTATAGAGACTTACATGGGTAATAGCCGTCGTGCGGTCTTGACTCAGACCCCTGGGGCCGGATACCGGGGAGGAACGCAATCCATGCCGCGTTTCTCTACACGCAATGCGTGCCACCCATATGCCGTGTATTCAGGCAGCTCTCGATAATCACTGGTCCCTTTGTCTTTTCACCGCCCTGGTTTTTGTCATTTCGACCGATCTTTGTCATTTCGACCGAAGGGAGAAATCTTGCGTCACGGTTCCAAGATTTCTCGCTGCGCTCGAAATGACAAGTACTGCCATTTCTCACCGTGCTCGAAATGACAGTCTTTACCTGGATGAGCGTCGTCACCTGGGGCGATAAAGCCTGACTGAAGTCCATAACCCTCGATCATTGAGACTTGTACGCTCAAACATGAATGTTTTTGCCGGATCAATAAACTGCCGATCCGGGTCTGTGGGGCAGAGTAGTGTGTATTGTGAGGGGCAAAAAAACCCCGGCCGAGGAAAGGAGGAGAGAGGAGGGGGCCGGGGCATAATGGGGTTAACGGGTTCTATGAGAATATGGCAGGCTTAAGTGTTCCTTAACAGGCTCAGGCCAGCAAGACGGCAATGATGCCGGTGAGGAAGATGCCGTCGAAGGTGCCCGCGCCGCCGATGGAGGCCACGGGCACGCCCATCTGGCGGATGTTTTTCAGGCGCAGGATGTCGGCCCCGATGAGCACGCCCAGGGTGCCGGAGACATAGGCAAGCGGTGCGCTGTGTTCGCTGTTGATGGCCAGTGCCACCACGGCGGCGGTGAGCGGGGCGACGAAGATGGGCATGCCAATACCCATGCCCGGGATGGGGCGGCTGAAGAAATAGCATACCGCGCTCACCAGGGTGATGGCCACCACCACCTGGTCCAGGGGAAGCGGGTGGTGGCGCAGGAGATAGAGGGAAAAACTCAGGGGTATGAGACAGCCGCCCACGTTGACGGCGATGATGGTGTGACCGGTGAATTCGCGCAGGGTGTGGCGCAGGAGTCCCTGCAGGCGTTCCGGCATCTCCGAGAGGTCCGGCGGTCGCTCCGCCTTGACCCGGAACAGGGGCAGGTTGATGATGCTGCCGAACAGGGAAGCAAACAGCAGCAGCATGGCGGAATGGGCCGACAGTCCCAGCTTGTCGAAGGCCACGGTGAGCAGGCCGACCTGGACGAAGGCCAGCAGGAAACCGACGAGGAGAATGAACAGCAGGAAATAAAAGGGCGAGAAGGGCATCAGCCGGGTTCCGCCTGCCAGGTGCCGCCTTTTGAGATTTCTGCAGGGGGGTATTCCGTGTCTCTTTCCTGCTGTTGCAGGGCCCACATGCGGGCATAGGCCCCGCCGGCCGCCAGGAGTTCCCGGTGGCTGCCCCGCTCCACGATGCGCCCGCCTTCCATGACCAGGATCTGGTCGGCATCCACGATGGTGGAGAGGCGATGGGCGATGACCAGGGTGGTGTGATTTTCGGCCACTTCCCGCAGCGCGGCGAGAATGGCCTGTTCGGCGTGGGAATCCAGGGCCGAGGTGGCCTCGTCGAAGACCAGGATGCGGGGATTCTTGAGGATCACCCGGGCGATGGCGATGCGCTGTTTCTCGCCGCCTGAGACCTTCAGCCCCCGTTCTCCCACCAGGGTGTCGTAGCCTTCCGGCAGGGCCTCGATGAAGTCCCTGAGGTGGGCCAGGGCCGCGGCGCGTTCCACTTCTTCGCGGCTGGCCTCGGGACGCGCATAGGCGATGTTGTAATAAATGGTGTCGTTGAAGAGTACGGTATCCTGGGGCACGATGCCGATGGCCGCGCGCAGGCTCTGCTGGGTGACGTCGCGGATGTCGGTGCCGTCGATGGCGATGCGGCCCCTGTC
The DNA here is from genome assembly GCA_026981935.1 of Gammaproteobacteria bacterium. GTDB lineage: Bacteria > Pseudomonadota > Gammaproteobacteria > SZUA-140 > SZUA-140 > S012-109. The sequence continues at coordinate 8,203 of JALSIC010000036.1, read as the reverse complement.
CACGTCGTAGAAGCGGAACAGCAGTCGCACCAGGGTGGACTTGCCGCCGCCGCTGGGACCCACCACCGCCACCTTGTGGCCGGCGGGGATGGTGAAGCTGATGTCCTGCAGGATGGGGCGCTCCGGCGTATAGCCGAAACTGACATCCTCGAAGCGGACCTCGCCCGCCTTCACCTCCAGCGGCCGGGCGCCTGGCCTGTCCGGGATTTCCTCGTGCTCGTCCAGCAGTCCGAACATGCGTTCCATGTCCGCCAGGGAGTGCTTGATCTCGCGGTAGACAAAACCCAGGAAGTTCATGGGAATGAACATCTGCAGCAGGTAGGCGTTGATGAGCACCAGGTCGCCCAGGGTCAGTTCCTGCGCCACCACGCCCTCGGCCGCCAGCCACATGAGCAGGGTGATGCCCAGGGCGATGATGGTGCCCTGGCCCACGTTGAGGGCGGCCAGCGAAGTCTGGTTGCGGATGGCGGCCTGTTCCCACACGGCCAGGTTCTCATCGTAGCGTCGCGCCTCGAATGCCTCGTTGCCGAAGTATTTCACCGTCTCGTAGTTGAGCAGGCTGTCGATGGCCCGGGTGTTGGCGCGGGAATCCATTTCGTTCATGCGGCGGCGGAACTGCATGCGCCACTCGGTGACCACCAGGGTGAAGACGATATAGATGACGGCGGTGGCAAAGGGGATGAGGGCGAACCAGACATTGAAGCTGAGCAGCAGCACGGCGGCGATGAGGGCGATTTCCACCAGCGTGGGGAGGATGTTGAAGACCATGAAATTGAGCAGAAAACTGATACCCCGCGCCCCCCGTTCGATGTCCCGCGACACCCCGCCGGTCTGGCGGTCCAGATGGAAGCGCAGGCTGAGGCGGTGCAGGTGGCGAAAGACCTTGAGGGCGACGCGGCGGATGGAACGCTGGGTGACCTTGGCAAAAATGGCGTCGCGCAGCTCGCCGAACACCACGCTGGTGATGCGCACCCCCCCGTAGGCCAGGATCAGGGCCAGGGGCATGACCAGCGTGGGATTCTGGCTGGCGTCCAGGGCATCCACGATGCCCTTGAGTACCAGGGGCACGGCGACACTGGCCACCTTGGCCAATACCAGGAAGGCCAGGGCGAGGATCACCCGGCCCCGGTATTCCCAGAGATAGGGCAGCAGGGAACGGATGACCTTGAGATCCTGCCTGCTCAGGGGGCGGGTGGGAGAGGTGCTGCGGGGAGGTGTCATGGTTCGGGATCGTGACCCTGCGTCCGCGCCTGAATCGAGGCGCAGGCCGCTGCCCCTCGAGTCCGGCAGGTCCGGAACGTTCCAGGGGACAGGGCGGCGGCCGCTCGGCGAATCGATTGCATCCCTGTAGTATACTTGGCTATTTGCCCAATGCTACTTCGAAGCCTTGAATTTTCAGGAAAAACCCCTATCTGTGAGGGGCGGACCAACTGTTTGGGGAGTTGTTATGCCGATCTACGAATATACCTGTGAAATGTGCGGGCACCAGATGGAGGCCCTGCAGAAACTGAACGATCCCTTGCTCACCGACTGTCCCGAATGCGGCCGGCCGGGTCTGAAGAAACAGATCTCCGCTGCCGGCTTCCGTCTCAAGGGCAGCGGCTGGTACGAGACGGATTTCAAGAACAAGCCCAGCGCCCGGAAGAAGGAAGACAAGAAAGAGGAGAAGAAACAGGATTCGGCGCCGGAAGGCTGCGGCCAGGGCGCCTGTGCGGCCTGCGCCGACGGCTGAGAGAAGGCCCCTGCCCGTGTCCCGCTTGCGCCGCTACCTGATTGCCGGGCTGGTGGTGTGGCTGCCGCTCGGGGTCACCGTCCTGGTGATCCGGCTGCTGGTCAACTTCATGGACAAGATCCTGGTGGTGCTGCCCGCGAAGTATCACCCGGAGAACCTGCTGGGTTTTCACATCCCCGGCCTGGGCGTGGTACTGGCGGTGCTCATCGTGCTCGTCACCGGCGTCGTCGTGGCCAATTTCTTCGGCCGGCGCCTGGTGGCGGCCTGGGAGGCCCTGCTGGCGCGCATTCCCCTGGTGCGTTCCATCTATGCCAGCGTCAAGCAGGTGGTGGAGACCATCTTCGCCAAGGGCGAGTCCTTCCGCAAGGTCCTGCTCATCGAGTATCCCCGCCGCGATCTCTGGACCATCGCCTTTCTCACCGGCGGCACCGTGCCCGAGGTGCAGGAGAAGACCCGCCGCGAAGTGGTCAACATCTTCGTGCCCACCACGCCCAACCCCACTTCCGGCTTTTTCATGATGATCCCCAAGGAGGACATCATCGAACTGGACATGAGCGTGGAAGAAGGCCTCAAGCTCATCATGTCCCTGGGCGTGGTGGGGCCGGCGGACAAGGAACGGTTGCTCAAGGGCGATACGCCCGAAGCGCTTGCGCACAAGGAGGGCAGGTCGTAAGATGGCTCTCTTTTTGCGGGAGTGCGGGGTGCTGTCTGCGCTGTTTCTTTCGGCAATTTCCCTGCCCGCCCTCGCAGATTCGGGAGCCAATGGCTATGCGCACGCATTATTGTGGTCACGTCGATGAATCCCTCGCAGGCAGGGAGGTCTCGCTGTGCGGCTGGGTGCATCGCCGCCGCGACCACGGGGGTGTGATCTTCGTGGATCTGCGCGATCGCGAGGGGCTGGTGCAGGTGGTGTTCGACCCGGCAGCGGAGGAGAGCTTCTCCCTGGCCGAGCGGGTGCGCAGCGAATACGTTCTGCGGGTGAAGGGCCGGGTGCGGCATCGTCCGGCGGGGACGGAGAACCCCGATCTCGCCACCGGCAAGGTGGAGGTGGTGGGGGAGGCGCTGGAAATCCTCAATCCTTCCGATCCCCCCCCCTTTCCCCTGGACGAGGAACAGGAGGTGGGGGAGGATGTGCGCCTGCGCTACCGCTACCTCGACCTGCGCCGTCCACACATGTTTCAGCGCATCCGCCTGCGCGCCGAGGTCTGTCGCGCCCTGCGCCATTTCCTGGACGAGCGGGGCTTCATGGAGATCGAGACGCCCATTCTGACCAAGTCCACGCCGGAGGGCGCGCGCGACTATCTGGTGCCCAGCCGCACCCATCCGGGCCAGTTCTATGCCCTGCCCCAGTCCCCGCAACTGTTCAAGCAGCTGCTCATGGTCTCGGGCATGGAGCGCTACTACCAGATCGTGCGCTGCTTCCGTGACGAGGACCTGCGTGCCGACCGCCAGCCGGAGTTCACCCAGCTGGATCTCGAGATGTCCTTTGTGGAGGACGAGGACGTGATCCGCCTCATGGAGGAGATGATCCGTCACCTTTTTGGCCGGGTGCTGGATGTCGAGCTGCCCGATCCCTTCCCGCGCATGCGCCATGCCGAGGCCATCTCCCGCTTCGGTGTGGACCGGCCCGACCTGCGCATCGCTCTGGAGCTGACCGAACTCACCGACCTCATGAAGGCGGTGGATTTCAAGGTCTTCGCCGGCCCCGCCCGCGATCCCCACGGCCGCGTGGCGGCCCTGTGCCTGCCGGGGGGCGGGAGCCTGACGCGCAAGGAGATCGACGACTATACCCGCTTCGTGGGTATCTACGGTGCCAAGGGGCTGGCCTATATCAAGGTCAACCAGCGCGCGGCGGGGCGCGAGGGACTCCAGTCGCCCATTCTCAAGTTCCTGAGTGACGAGGTCATCGCCGGCATTCTCGATCGCACCGGCGCCGGGGACGGCGACCTGGTCTTCTTCGGTGCCGACAAGGCCGCGGTGGTGAACGAATCCCTGGGTGCCCTGCGGGTGAAGCTGGGACATGATCGCGGCCTGGTGGCGCCGGGCTGGCGGCCGGTGTGGATCGTCGATTTCCCCATGTTCGAGTGGGACGAGGCGGCCGGCCGCTGGACGGCTCTGCACCATCCTTTCACCCGGCCCCGGGTGGAGGACGTGGAGGCGCTGGAGCGGGCGCCCGGCGAATGCACGTCCCAGGCCTACGACCTGGTGCTCAACGGTTCCGAGATCGGCGGCGGTTCCATTCGTATCCACCGCGCGGAGATGCAGGCGGCGGTCCTGCGCCTCCTGGGCATCGGCGACGAGGAGGCGCAGGCCAAGTTCGGCTTTCTGCTGCGGGCCTTGCGTTATGGCTGTCCGCCCCACGGGGGCATCGCCTTCGGGCTGGACCGCCTGGTGATGCTCATGAGCGGGGCGGACTCCATTCGCGAGGTGATCCCCTTCCCCAAGACCCAGACCGCCAACTGTCTGCTCACCGAGGCGCCCTCGCCGGTGAGCGAGGCCCAGCTGCGGGAACTGGGCATCCGCCTGCGCAGGCCGCAGTGAGCAGCGGAGCTTCGCAGCCAGGGGCCGCTCCTGCGGGGTGTTGGTTTACGCCGCAGGAGTACCACCCCGGCGCGAAGGGGATTCATGCGATGATGATTGGGTAAACCGGTCACATGAGGTAACCTGTTAGATTATGGTAGCCAGTGCCCTCGACATCCAGGGTTTTTCCCGGCTCGATGACGAGCAATGCGACGCGCGCATCCGGGCGGCGAAGGCCGCACTGGGCGAGCGCCTGGTGATCCTCGGTCACCATTACCAGCGCGAGGAGGTGTTCCGCCACGCGGACATCGCGGGGGATTCCCTCAAGCTGTCGCGCCAGGCGGCCCGTTCCAGGGCCGACTACATCGTCTTCTGCGGCGTGCATTTCATGGCCGAGGTGGCGGATATCCTCTCGCGTCCCGGCCAGACCGTGATACTTCCCGATCTGGCAGCGGGCTGTTCCATGGCCGACATGGCCGACCGGGTGAAGGTCGAGCGGGCCTGGCGCGAGCTGGCCTCGGTGCTGGACCCGGACGAGGCGGTGACGCCGGTGACCTACATCAATTCCGCCGCGGACCTCAAGGCCTTCTGCGGGCGCCATGGCGGCATCGTGTGCACTTCGTCCAATGCCCGCGCCATACTGGAATGGGCCTGGGCGCGTCGCGAGAAGGTGCTCTTCTTTCCCGACGAGCACCTGGGGCGCAACACCGCGCACGCGATGGGCATCCCCCTGGAAGAGATGGTGGTGTGGGATTTCAACCAGCCACGCGGCGGGTTGAGCCGGGAGCAGATCCGACGTGCCCGCCTGATCCTGTGGAAGGGGTTCTGTTCCGTGCACCAGATGTTCAAGCCCGAGCACATCGACCGTTTTCTGGCCAGGTATCCCGAGACGCGGGTGATTTCGCATCCCGAGGCCAGTTTCGAGGTGTGTCGCAAATCCCATTACGTGGGGTCCACCGAGTACATCATCAGGACCATCGCCGAGGCAGAGCCCGGGACGCGCTGGCTCGTCGGGACCGAACTCAATCTGGTGCAGCGCCTGGCCGACCGTCACCGGCACGAGGGCAAGCACATCCATTTCATGTCGCCTACCATCTGCATGTGTTCCACCATGTTCCGCATCGATCCGCAGCATCTGCTCTGGACCCTGGAGAACCTCGTGCAGGGACAGGTGGTGAATCGCATCACCGTGCCCGCGGCAGAGGCCCGCCAGGCGCGCGCCGCCCTGCAGCGGATGCTGGAGTTGTAGCCTGAGGCGATGGGTGAGGGGAAGACGCCCGGTGATCTCCCCCCTGTCCTTGCCGGCGCCTCGCACCCACCTTCTCCGTCCCCTGCGCAATACGAAGCTTCTCCCGCCGCCGTCGTGCTCGTCCACGGCCTGTGGATGACGGGCCTGGAGATGGCCCTGTTGCGTCGCCGTCTGCGGCGCTGCGGTTTTCTGCCCTGCCAGTTCTCCTATCCCACGGTACGTGCCCCGGTGGTGGAGAATGCCGCCCGGCTCCATGGATTCCTGCAGCGGGTGAGCGCGCCGGTGGTGCACTTCGTGGGACACAGCCTGGGGGGGCTGGTGATCCGCCGCTTCTTCCATGATCACCCGCCACGGCGGCCGGGCCGGATCGTCACCCTGGGAACGCCCCATCAGGGCAGCATGGTTGCCCGGCGCCTGGCCCGGCATGGCTGGGGGCGGCGCCTGCTGGGACGCAGCATTGAGGGCGGCCTGCTGGGTGATCTGCCGCCCTGGTCGGGGACGCGCGAGCTGGGCGTGATCGCCGGCAACCGCAACCTGGGTGTCGGCCTGCTTATGCCCGGTCTGGCACGTCCCAACGACGGCACGGTTGCGGTGGCCGAGACACGCCTCCCGGAAGCGGCGGACCATGTGGTCTTGCCCGCTTCCCACATGGGGCTGCTGATCTCCTCGGCGGTGGCGCAGCTGACTTGCGTCTTTCTGCGCACGGGGCGGTTTCTGCGCGGTCCCGCTGAAAGCGGCCCATCCGAACGAAAATTTATCCGGTGATTGGGTTACAATATCCGCCGATTTGTGATTCTCCAGAACAGTCAGAAGAGGTGACATGGCAGGACACAGCAAATGGGCCAACATCCAGCACCGCAAGGGTGCCCAGGACGCCAAGCGGGGCAAGCTGTTCACCAAGCTCATTCGCGAGATCACCGTCGCCGCCCGTCTCGGCGGTCCCGATCCCGCGGCCAATCCCCGCCTGCGGGCCGCCATCGACAAGGCCTTGGGCAGCAACATGCCCAAGGACACCATCGAGCGGGCCATCAAGCGGGGTTCGGGGAACCTGGAAGGAGAGAATTACCAGGAGATCCGCTACGAGGGCTATGGGCCGGGCGGCGTGGCGGTGATGGTGGATTGCATGACCGACAACCGCAACCGCACCGTGGCCGAGGTACGCCATGCCTTCACCAAGTGCGGCGGCAACCTGGGAACCGAGGGCTCGGTGGCCTATCTGTTCACAAAAAAAGGCATTCTCAGCTATCCTGCGGGCAGCGACGAGGATGCCATCATGGAGGCGGCCCTGGAAGCGGGGGCGGAGGACGTGGTGACCCATGACGACGGCGCCATCGATGTCCTGACCACGCCGGAGTCCTTCGTCGACGTCAAGGAGGCCATGATGGCCGCGGGCCTGCGGCCCGACCATGCCGAGGTCACCATGCAGGCCAGCACCGCGGCGGTGCTGGAGCTGGAGGACGCACGCAGGATGGTGCGCCTGCTGGAGATGCTGGAAGATCTCGACGACGTGCAGAACGTCTATTCCAACGCGGATATCTCGGAAGAGATCATGGCCCGATTGTGAGCGGGGACACGCGGCGCATCCTGGGCATCGACCCCGGCTCCCGGGTGACGGGGTTCGGCGTGATCGACGTGGCGGGGGGGCGGCTCGCCTATGTCGCCAGCGGTTGTATCCGCAGCCCGGCGGGCGGGCTGGCGGAACGGCTCCAGGCGATCCATGAGGGCGTGGCGGCACTGGTGGACGAGTACCGCCCGGGGGAGGCGGTGATCGAGAACGTTTTCATGCAGCGCAATGCGGCGGCGGCGCTGAAGCTGGGACAGGCCCGGGGCGCGGCCCTGTGTGCCCTGGCGGGGCGGGGGCTTGCGGTGCACGAATACACCCCCGCCCAGGTCAAGCAGGCGGTGGTGGGGCGGGGACGGGCCGAGAAGGCCCAGGTTCAGCACATGGTGCAGGCCCTGCTGGCGCTGGCCGGTCGTCCCCCCGCCGATGCCGCCGATGCCCTGGCCTGTGCCATCTGCCATGCCCATTGCGGACACACCTTCGCCGTGCTGACAGCGGGAGTGCGGGCGTCGTGATCGGCCGGCTGCGGGGCGTGCTGGTGGAAAAACAGCCCCCCTGGCTGTTGCTCGAGGTCCAGGGAGTGGGCTATGAGGTGGAGGCGACCATGAACACCTTTTATGTCCTGCCCGCGGTGGGGTCGGAATGCACCCTCTATACCCATCTCGTGGTACGGGAGGATGCCCATCTCCTGTATGGTTTTGCCAGCGAGGCCGAACGGGCCCTGTTCCGGCGCCTCATCCGCATCAACGGCGTGGGCGCGAAGCTCGCGCTCACCATCCTCTCCGGCATGTCGGTGGAGGATTTCGCTCACTGTGTCCGGCAGGGTGACAGCGCCGCCCTGACCCGGCTGCCGGGGGTGGGCAAGAAGACCGCGGAGCGCCTCATCGTGGAACTGCGCGACCGCCTGGCGGGGCGCGAAGCCGTGACGGCCCCGCCGCCGGGTGCGTCCGCCGTCGCCGATCCCGTGCAGGATGCGGTGAGTGCCCTGACGGCCCTGGGGTACCGGCCCCAGGAGGCCAGCCGCATGGTGCGTGCCGTGGCGGCGGAAGGCCTGGGCAGCGAGGAGATCATCCGCCATGCCCTGCAGGCGGTGGTGAAATAGGCCATGATAGAGACCGACCGCATCGTCAGCAGTGACGCC
>JALSIC010000035.1 GCA_026981935.1 Gammaproteobacteria bacterium | reverse complement strand
CCGGGGCACGCCCGGCACGGACCAGCTCAATCATCTGGCGCCGAAATTCCGGCGGATACGGTTTTCTCGTCTTTCCCATTGGCAGACACCTCCTTTACCAAAATTCTCAGGTGTCCACGAAAACGGGTCAACTCCACCCCGATCGTGGAGGCCTTTTTTGCCTGGTGCCAGGCGCAACGAAGCCGCCCGGACCTGGTCAACAGCGACCCCCTGGCCAAGGCCATCACCTATGCTGAGAAACACCAGGACCAGTTGAAGGTCTATCTGGGGGATCCGGAGGTGCCCATCGACACCAACCACCTGGAGCGGGCCTTGCGGGTGATCCCGATGGGGCGCAAGAACTGGCTTTTTTGCTGGAGCGAGGTGGGTGCAAGGCATGTCGGCATCATCCAGAGCCTGCTGACCACCTGCCGGCTGCACCGGATCGACCCTTATACCTACCTGGTGGACGTGCTGCAACGCATCAGCCTGCATCCGGCGCGGGAGGGGATAGCACTGACGCCCCGCGTCTGGAAGGAGCGCTTTGCCAGCGATCCGCTGCGCTCGGATCTCGACCATGCCCATTGACATCGACGGTCTGAGCTTCGAGGAGCTGCTGGAACTCAACCGGCGCGTGGTGGCACGCCTGAAGATGCTGGAATCCATGCAGGCACACGTGGAGATGATGCAGTTCAATCTCGGCCAGCGTGTCAGCTTTGCCCACCGGGGCGGGCGTATCCTGGGCCGGCTCGTCAAGTACAACCGCAAGACGGTGACGGTGGTTACCGACAATGGCCAGCGCTGGAATATCTCACCGCACCTGCTGTCGCCGGTGAAGGATGCCGGCACAGCCGAATCCAGGCCACCGGCCAACGGGAAGAACAAGCAACTCAGATAATCAGGGTAGGGGCAATAGCGGTGTGGAATGAACGGTTACGGTTCAGGCGCGGGGCTGCGGTAGGAAAGCGCCCATGGCCGGGTTCATTTCTTCAGTTTGACGATGATGTTTTCAGCCGGACAGAGTGAGGACAGAAAGCTCTGTTCGTAGAATTCGTAAGTTTTGCGGTTGCGGTTGGTGATCCACGCCACCAGGGGTTTGATAATGCCCCGGCGGAAAGTCAGTTTCATCGAGGCTATCTCAGAGAAGCTGAAATCATAGTAGTAGGGTCGTCCCGAAGTCTTTAGGAAGAAATCGAAAGTCTCGATGGAGAAGAAACGTACATGGGTCGGGTCCGCATAGGCCCTGCTGTAACTGTAGTGTGGTATGCGGATCTCGACCAACCCGCCAGGCCTGAGAACGCGATGAATCTCACGGAGGACTTTTGGATAATCAAAAATGTGTTCGAGAATATCTGAGCACAGTACGTATTCGAATGCCTCGTTCTGGAATGGCAGAGGGTGCTTTGCCAAGTCATGAACGACATCGACTCCTTTCAGAGGGACAACGTCCAGGTTGACCCAGCCGGGACGAATGTCGTATCCGCATCCCAGGTTGAGTTTCTTCATGGTTTTTTGTAATCCTGGGACATGTGGAGGAGAATGAAGATGAAATGATGTCACAACCCCCGCTGCCCTTCGCGCAGGCTATTATCCTGGGTCCATCACGGCCGGACCAGGCTCATTCAGCCAAATATATTGTTGTCAGTTTGAAAAGGCAAATCTTCTCCGGTTCTGCAATCCATGGCAATCCTATGCCGGGCTGGTTGCTTTATTGGCAGGGTTCGAAACAAATTCCGCGAAACGAATAATGGCACGCAGTCCTGGGTTGTTGTCATCGAAAAGGAGAGACGCACCGTGTTGTCGCACGATTGCATCCACAAGGCTGAGACCCAGACCATTCCCTGTGGTTTGTCCCGATGTGTCAAGACGCACAAAGCGCTGCCTGACGCGCTCGTACTCATGTGTGGGTATTCCAGGTCCTGTATCAGCAATGATGATGTCTGCGCCTGAACTGGTTGTAACGAGCTCAAGAGAGACCTGGCCGTTTCGCGGTGTGAACTTTATCGCGTTATCCAGCAGATTGCAGATCGCCTGGCCAAGCAGATCACAGTTACCCTTTATGAAGACGGATTCCTGGTGTTCTGTCCGGAAATCAAGACCGGCATCCTCTGCCGAGGGCGCAAACAGCTCGCCGACCTCACGCACCAGCCGGCTCAGATCAACGAGGGAGAATTCTGCGTACATTGTACCCGCATCGGCCTGTGCCGTTTGCAGTACGGCATTGAAGGTCTTGATGATGAAATCAGCGTCCTTGATGGTCTGCGCCAGGGCCTCTCTGTATTCTTCCTCGGTCCGCTGTTCCTGTAGCAACAGGACTTCCATGCGGTTGCGGATACGGGTGATAGGGCTTTTGAGGTCATGCGCAATATTGTCCGTCACGTCGCGCATGCTCCGAAGAACCCCTTCTATGCGGTCCAGCATCTCATTGAGACGCTGAGCGAGGTGGTCAAACTCATCATGACGTTTACTCAGCGGGATACGGCGGGATAGGTCACCGGACATGATTTCTGAAGCCGTCTGATTGATCGTCTCGACACGGCGTAGGATGGCTTTTCCAAGGGTGAAGCTGAGCAGCAGCATGAAAAGAATGGCTGCACCGAATGACTCCTTGAGATTTTCGCTCAGCTCCCGCAGCAGGTTGTCTTGTTCGATACCGTAAGCGACCAGAAGCCGGCTGTCATCTGGCAACTTGCGCGCAGCGGCGGGCAGATAGGCATCGTTGATGTAGAAATCACCGATCATGATGTCATCATCGAGCCAGATGTTCTGAATGTCCTGGCTGTCAATTAATACATTGGCCTCATGAGGCCATTTGGTCAGATTGCCTGCGACAGGAAGACCGTCTTTTTCTGCGAGAAGATAAAATCGTCCTTGCTCCATGCCTTCGGATTTAAGGTTTTCGATAGTCATTCTGAGCTCGTCAAGCCCTGATACATTGTATACATCGACGAGAGCATCGATTTCACTTGCAAGCCTTTCCTCCAGCTGCGCATCGATGTAGCGCAGACTGGAGAGATAGAGTACCGCATACAGCAACGCGAGCAGCAGGGCATACAAGAGCGTGTAACGCAACGACATCCGAACAACGGATGTCTTCAGCAGGCTATGGGGTTTCACTGAGTTTGTATCCTGTGCCACGTACGGTATGCAAAAGTGGCTTGCTGAAATCCTTGTCAATTTTGATACGCAACCTGCTGATATGAACATCGATGACATTTGTCTGGGGGTCGAAGCGGTACCCCCAGATTTGTTCGAGCAACATGGTGCGGGTAATCACCTGGTCTTTGTGTCGCATAAAGAATTCAAGCAGGTGAAATTCGCGGGGCCTCAGCCTGATCCGCTTGCCTGACCGGGTGACCAGATGAGTGTTCAGATCCAGGACCAGGTCAGCAACTTGATATTGCCCCAGGCTGTTTCGAGGCTGGGAACGGCGGACAAGCGCCTCGAGTCGCGCAAGCAGCTCGGAAAAGGCAAAGGGCTTTACCAGGTAATCATCTCCCCCGGCTTTGAGCCCCTTGACGCGGTCATCCACTTCTCCCAATGCGGAGAGGATCAGCGCGGGCGTTAGATTACCATCTGCACGAAGCATACCTATGATAGAAAGTCCATCACGTCTTGGTAATATCCGGTCGATCAGAAGCACGTCATAGGTCTTCTGCAAGGCCATTTGAAGTCCATCATCGCCGTTGTCCGCATGAGTTACCTGATGGCCGCATTCGACGAGGCCACGCTTCAGGTAGTCTGCTGCCTCTCGGTCATCTTCAATGAGCAGGATGTTCATGTGATTTATTCTAATCCGAATTGTTACTGAAAACATTACAGGACGTTAATATTTCTGGCGCTTGTGCAATCGGAGAATCACATCTTTCCCTGAATTTTTGTCCGCTGAGTCTCCGCCTGGCGACAGGGTATTTGTCGGTTATAAATGTAAGTCTCATATAATTCAAGCATAATGGGATATGGAGCGGAAGAGCAGCCATACAGCCCGATAAGACGGCAGACCCTTATTCGAGGAGAACTTTTGGATAAGGGAAAAGGACAGGCAGGTCTGTAATAGAAATGTAATTCTCCGTTAATGTAAATATTACCTCGTTCTGAGACATTGCAAATTGTTACACGAATGTCTATATGAAAATTGCGCAGCCCGCGCAGACATGGATGAGATCCAGGGTTGGGGTCCTGCGGGCCTACAACTGGCCATAACAGCATTCATCTGAGACTTTGTTTTGTCCGCACGCTTATCAGTATCACCAATATCGAGGATCCTAAGTTCTGAAATGAGTATAAAAAGCTCATCGCTTTTTTTCTGCATGCTTCTTTTGTTTTCTTCCGCTATCACTTCAGCGAATAATGTCCACGACAGAGACGGTCACCATGAAGAGCACGACGATGATTCTGATGAGCTGGATTTGGAAATAGATTATTTTAACATCGGTTCATCGAGATCTGACACCGGGGCTGCAGAAATGGGTTCTTCAGGGGTGCGGATAGAAACAGAACGCGAAATAAACAACATCACGTTTTCCTTCAATTATGAACGATGGAAATACAGCTGGGATAATCCAGAGTACCTTCCATTTATGTCCGGGCTGAAATTTGATCCATGGAAGACATTCAATACCTTTCAATTTGGTATTGAATATGAACATATGATTCATGATCGTTGGAAAATTATTTACTATGCTGAAGCAGAATCTTCTTTTGAGAAGGAAACGAGCAATTCCAATGAATATGAAATAGGCGCTGATTTCATATTTGAGCGGTTCGGGAAATTGACGTACATGCTGAATGTCAACTGGGAATATCTTGATGCCGAAGGATCCGAATTAGGCGTAGACATGGAGCTGGAATGGAATGATCATTCTGAGAGAGGTTGGTCAATTGACTTTGAGATATCGAGTGAATTCCCAGAGTCAAGCATTAGCTATCACTTTTCCAATGTGTTTTCTGCCGCGATATTTTACGCGGAAGGCGGTACCAATACGATCAGGCTTGCCAACAACAGCCCCGTGATGGATATGCAGCGTGGTTACATGGAGGATGAATATATAGGCATCGGTTTTCGTCTCACGTATGAAATGAACGATGATAATCATTTGTCTTTTTCAGCGCAGCAGAACTCCGAGAGGGAAATATCGTTTGTTGACAGTGCTGGAGTAACAAGACGCAGTTATCGTTTTTCCGATGCATACGAAATTGGTATCAAATTTACATACGGGTTCTAGGAGTCTGCCGGTCTTAGGACTGATCTACTGCTCGGATGGGAAAGCGGCCCGAATCTCCCCGTTTTCTCGTTGCGTAGTCCCACTATGCGCCTCGAAATCGTGAAGATTCGTTCTTGCTCTCCCACCATGCTCGCTACGATCGCCTGAATCCGACAGACTCCTAGACTGTGTTCGATGAAACCGCTAATCACACCAGATTATCGCCAGTTTCAAAAATGCAGTACAAGCGCGGTCTGGAATTTGTGAGTCGGAGTTCGTTAATAACCTCTCTTTATACATTCGTGCAGTGCCTTGGCCTAGTCTGCCCGAGACACTGAGCACGATATCGATTGTTGCCGGCTTGACATAAATTGTCCTGAGTCAGGTTCGGTGCCAACAGGGATGCAAGTCCATGACTTGGTCGTGTGCGGTGTTGGCATATGAAACCCTTATCCGGCCTCGAATGGTCTCTCAAAATAACACGACCTGAATCCAATCAGGAAATTTCATTTCACCGTTTATTTTATATAAATCATTCAGGGGTACCTGATCTTCCCACCGGCAGTCAATGACAGCATTTTTAATGCGAATGTAATGCCTTGTTCATGCAGTTCAGATTCTGCTCTGCGATATTGTGCCTGTGTGAGAGGTATTAACGGGTCTTACGTGATCTCTGACGGTCATGGGCTGGTAGCAAGCCAGGGCGCCTGAAGGTGGTTCAGGAAAGTCCCTCGGACCGCTCTCGATAATCGTGATGCAAACGAATGATCGAGAGTCTCTGAAGAATTGTTGATACCTATCGAATGCGGTTTGGTGGATTGGCGCTATATCTATCCTTGGCATGTCCTGCTAACAGCGGAAGGAAGACAATATGAATGCATTCTTCTCTAAAAGAACATTGGCCTTGATGGCTATAATACAATATGTAGTTTTTGTATCTTCTGCGCAAGCAAATGGCGTCCATGGCCGTGGTGGTCTGGGTGGTCATGCAGGGCATGTCGACACAGGAACAGAGTTCACGATTCAAGCGGACTATTTCAACATTGGAACATCGCGCTCCAGTTTAGGAAATGCTCAAGTAGACACATCAGGCATTCGTATTGAGACGGAATATGAAATCAATTACTGGACATTCGAATTCAATTATGAACGTTGGAATTATAGCTGGTCAAACCCTGAACTGCTGCCTTTCATTGCCGGCCAGCGTATCGATCCCTGGTCGACTTTTCAAACATTTCAGCTCGGCCTGGAATACGAGCAGGAAATAAGTGATCGCTGGGAGATCTATTATTACGCAGAGGCAGAATCTACATTTGAAAGAGAGATGGCCAATTCCAACGAGTATGAAATCGGCATTGATTTCAATTTTGAGCAGTCCAAAAGTTGGACGTATACATTGAATGTCAACTGGGAATACCTGGATGCAGAAGGATCAGAGTTTGGCGTGGATTTCGAGATTGAGTGGAATGATCACGCTACTGAAGGATGGTCTGGCGTGTTCGAGGTATCCAGTGAGTTCCCTGAGTCAAGCATCAGCTATCATTTCAAGAGTCCCTGGTTCGCCACGCTCTTTTTTGAGGAAGGCGGTACCAATACGGTCAGGCTGGCCAACAATAGTCCAGTGATCGGCATGCAGCGTGGTTACCTGGAGGATGAATATATCGGGATCGGACTCCGCGTCGGTTACGAACTGGGACATGACAGCTACTTTTCGGTCTATGCACAGCAGAATTCAGAAAGAGAATTGTCCTTCGTTGACAGCACGGGTAAAATAAACAGAACATACCAATTCGATGATTCTTACGAGTTTGGGATCCGGTTTGCTTATCAATTTACCAAATAAATCATCTTTGTCGATGGAAGTCCGTTTCCATCTGTCACTGTTCGTACATGAGTTCACTCAAGAAATATCGATCAAACACATACAGCCAGAATGGCGAGGATGGCATATTGGCTGAATTGAATGCGAGGCTTAGAATACGGACAGGCGAGTTTGTGGAGTTCGGAGCATGGGATGGTAAGCATCTAAGCAATACCTACCGGTTGCTCGAAAAAGGATGGCGTGGGGTCTATATAGAGGGTGACCGGGAACGTTTCGAGGCGCTCAGGAAGAACATGGCCCCCTTTTCGGATCGCGTCACCGTGGTGAATGCATTTGTTTCAGTGACTGGGGAGAACTGTCTGGATCGGTTGTTATCAGACACTTCGATTCGTCAGGATTTCGATGTTCTCAGTATCGACATAGATTCCCACGACTGGCAGGTATGGGAGAGTCTTCGCAATTATTGGCCGAAGATCGTGATCATCGAAATAAATTCTCATATCCCCGTGGGAGTATATCAGGTCCACGATGGAGTCCATGCGGTGGGTTCGAGTTTTTCTTCCATGGTTAGCTTGGGCCATAGAAAGGGGTATACACCGGTCTGCCATACCGGAAACCTCATTTTCGTCAGGAACGATCTGGTGGGCAAGATTGGGCTGCCGGAACATGAGAGACGCTACCCCGAATTGCTGTTTGACTATAGTTGGGTACGTTTGAATTATGCCGAGCCAGTTCCTGAAAGCCTGTCAGCCAGGCTCTACAGGAAATGTGTGCGGTCTGCCAGAAGAATGATCGCCCGATTGCGCTGACAGTCCTTTCAGAGGATGTGACACTGCCATGGGATTGAGGCGTTCCTTCATCAACCTGGTCAACGGGGTTTTGCAGAAAACCCGTTATAGATTGATTGATAAGGGCAACCTGTATGAGTGGCAGACGAGCCATTACCGTTGGCCACGGTACCGAAAGAAGGAGTTGCCGGAGGATATCGCAGGCTACCTCACCTGGTCAAACCCGCGCCTGGTGGATCTCCAGAATCGCTACGAACATTTCAATTTCCTGGTTACAGAGCCTCTCGTATGGACGGATGAGAAACTGCAAAGTGTCGATATTCAGTATTTCAGGGGTGACAATGCCTATCTCTGGCAGCTCCGCGGCCGCAACATGCATGAAATGGGATATGCAATTTCGGCCTATTACACGATGTCCATCGATACTCTTAATCTGTTCGATATCCTGTCCGAGGATGAATGGTTTGGCAATTTCACTTTCGAAGTGGCAAAGAAGACCGTTTCGCGTGACTTGCTTGATTCTGTTAACGAGATCTGCTTTCTTGAGAGCCAGCTCGCTCTCTCAAGCCGGAAGGATTTCTCCATTGTCGATATCGGGGCGGGCTATGGGCGGCTTGCCCACAGAATGACCCAGGCGTTTCCTGATCTGGGTCATTATTACTGTACCGATGCCGTTGCGGTATCGACTTTCCTGTGTGACTTCTATCTCGGATTCCGGGGGGTTTCGGAGAAAGCATCTGCCGTGCCTCTGGACGAGATCGAACAGGTGCTCACTGCGGGAGGTGTCAGCCTTGCCGTAAATGTGCACAGTTTTTCCGAATGCAGGGTCAGTGCCATACGGTGGTGGCTGGATCTCATTGCACGGAGTGGCATACGGTATCTGATGATCGTGCCGAACCATTACGATGCAAGAACAGGGCGTCTGATGACGAATGATGGGCACGATATTACGCGCTGTGTGCTGGATGCAGGTTATCGACAAATGGCTGTAGAGCCAAAGTATAGAGATCCCCTCGTTCAGAAATACGCGATCAATCCAGGATACTATGCGCTTTTCGAGTTGCAGTGAGTCTCTGCCAATTGTCTGATTGCATTCCGATGAGATTGCTCTCGGGCCGGAAGCACGACGCGATGATCCAGGGTCAGCACTCGAAGCTTGCTGCCACGGGTGCATGGTCGGAGGGGCGCTGCCAGCCGCGCGGTGCCTTGTCGATGCGGCAGTCCCGGCACCGCCCGCACAGTTCGCGGCTCGCCAGGATGTGGTCGATGCGCAGTCCCAGGTTGCGGCGGAAGGCGGCCATGCGGTAGTCCCACCAGCTGAAGGCGTTTTCTTCCTGGTCGAAGAGGCGGAAGGTGTCGCACAGGCCGGTGGCGAGGAGACGCGCGAAGGCTTCGCGCTCCGGCGCGGAGAACAGTACCCTTCCTTCCCACAATGCCGGGTCATGGACGTCGCGGGGCTCGGGGGCGATGTTGAAATCGCCCAGCACCACCAGCCGGGAATGATTGCGCAGTTCGTCCTCGATGAAGGTCGCGAGGTTTTCCAGCCAGCGCAGCTTGTAGCGGTATTTCTCCGAACCCACGCTCTCGCCGTTGGGGACGTAGACGTTGATCACCCGCAGCTCGCCATAGCTTGCGGCCAGCAGCCGCCGCTGGGGGTCGTCGTCCATGCCGGGCAGGGCGCTGATTACGGCCGAGGCGGGACGCCGGCTCAGGAGGGCGACGCCGTTGTAGGTCTTCTGGCCTGCATAAACGGCCTCGAAACCGGCGGTCCGCAGGACGTCGAGCGGGAAATCTTCATCCTGCAGCTTGGTTTCCTGCAGGGCGAGGATGTCAGGGTCGTGCTCGTGGGCCCAATCCAGGACCTGTTCGAGGCGGACCCGCAGGGAGTTGACGTTCCAGGTGGCGATCTTGAGCATGCTGGTCACAAAGTAGCAGAAATCCACCGCCGGGACGAGACGGCGCAAAGACGTGAGGCCAGTGCTGGCACGAGAATTGTATCTGGAAATGATGACAGTTCTGGCGTCGCGTATATTCACCCCTGTAACAGGCCGCTCTGAATGGGCCGGGCGCGTCGGCAGGGCATAATGGGGTATGATGGCGGGCGGTCCGATTCCGGAAGGTTTCAAAAACCTCCGATGGCCGGGTTGATAACAGGGTGGGGACGAAGCTATGGATGTGCTGTTCTGGTGGTTGAGCTTGCTGGCGCTGCTGGGGGTGGCGGCCTACCGGCGGCTGGCCCTGTGGCGGTGGTCGGCGGCCGTGACGGCCTGGCTGGTGCTGTGGACCTGGGTGCACGAGCCCGGCAGGCCGGCCTTGGTTCTCGTCTGGCTGCTCTTTTTCCTCACCATCGTGCCCCTCAACCTGGTGCCCCTGCGTCGCCTGCTCAGTGCGCGCATCCTGGCTGCCTTTCGCCGGATGATGCCGCGCATGTCCGCCACCGAGCGCGAGGCACTGGAGGCCGGCACGGTCTGGTGGGACGGCGAGCTGTTCAGCGGCCGTCCCGACTGGCAGGGCTTTCTCGCCGCGCCTGCGCCGCGCCTGACGCCTGAGGAGCAGGCCTTCCTCGACGGCCCCGTCGATGAGCTGTGCCGGCTCCTGGACGACTGGCGCATCACCGAAGAGATTCACGACCTGCCGGAGGAGGTCTGGCGCTACATCAAGGAACAGGGCTTCTTCGGCATGATCATCCCCAGGGAATACGGCGGACTGGGTTTTTCCGCACTGGCGCATTCCTGCGTGGTGCAGAAGATCGCCACGCGCAGTATCACCGCTGCCGTGACGGTCATGGTGCCCAACTCCCTGGGACCCGCCGAGCTGCTGCTTCGCTACGGCACCGACAAGCAGAAGTCCTATTTCCTGCCCCGCCTGGCACGCGGCGAGGAAGTGCCCTGTTTCGCCCTCACCGGACCCGAGGCGGGCAGCGACGCCAGCGCCATGCCCGACCGGGGCGTGGTCTGCCGCGGCACCTTCCGCGACCGCGAGATCATCGGCATCCGCCTCAACTGGGAGAAGCGCTACATCACCCTGGGGCCGGTGGCCACGGTCCTGGGGCTGGCCTTCAAGCTCTACGATCCGGACCGCCTGCTGGGCGGCGAGGAAGAGCTGGGTATCACCCTGGCGCTCATTCCCACGGACACGCCGGGGATCACCATCGGGACCCGCCACGCGCCCCTGAACCAGGTCTTTCAGAATGGTCCCAACTGGGGCAAGGATGTCTTCATTCCCCTGGACTGGATCATCGGTGGCGCGGAGCGGGCCGGCCAGGGCTGGCGCATGCTCATGGAGTGCCTGGCCGCGGGACGCGCCATTTCCCTGCCGGCGCTGAGCACCGGGGCCGCCAAGCTGGCGAGCCGGGCCACGGGGGCCTACGCCGCCATCCGGCGCCAGTTCAAGACGCCCATCGGCCGTTTCGAGGGCGTGGAAGAAGCGCTGGCACGCATTGCCGGCCACACCTATCTGATGGACGCGGCACGGGTCGTGACGGCGGGGGCTGTGGACTCGGGTGCCAAGCCGTCGGTGATCTCGGCCATCGTCAAGTATCACCTCACCGAGCACATGCGGTCCGCCATCAACGATGCCATGGACGTGCAGGGTGGCAGCGCCATCTGCATGGGGCCGCGCAACCTGCTGGGGCGCGTCTATCAGGCGATTCCCATCAGCATCACCGTGGAAGGCGCCAACATCCTCACCCGCAGTCTCATCATCTTCGGGCAGGGCGCGGTGCGCTGCCACCCCTACGTGCTGCGCGAGATGCAGGCCCTGGCCTGCGAGGATGCCAGGCAGGCGCTGCGCGATTTCGATGCCGCCTTCTGGGGGCATGTGGGATTCACGGCGAGCAACGTGGTGCGCGCCCTGTGGCTGGGGCTGGGTGGCGCGCGCCTGCTGAAGACGCCGGGGGCGCCGGCCTGCCGTACCTATTACCAGGAGCTCACGCGCATGAGCGCGGCCTTCGCCATGAACGCCGATCTCGCCATGCTTCTGCTGGGCGGCTCCCTCAAGCGCCGCGAGCGTCTCTCCGCCCGCCTGGGCGACGTGCTCAGCCATCTCTATCTTGCTTCGGCGGTGCTGAAGCGCTTCGAAGACGACGGCCGTCCCGAGGAAGACCTGCCCCTGGTGCACTGGAACTGTCGGCGCAGCCTCTTTCTCATGCAGGAGGCCCTGGCGGCATTCCAGCGCAATCTCCCCCTGCGGCCGGCGGCCGTGCTCTTGCGGCTGCTGACCTTTCCCCTGGGACGGCACTTCCGCCCGCCCGCGGACCGGCTGGGCCGGGCAGTGGCCGCGCGCATTCTGGCGCCGTCGCCGGCGCGCGACCGGCTCACCGCGGGCATCTATCTCACCACGGACGAGACCCAGGCCATCGGCCGTCTCGATCGCGCCCTCGAACTGGTCGCGGCCTGCGCCCCCCTGGAGGAGCGGCTGCGCAAGGCCCGGCACGAGGGCAGGCTGGGAAGCGAGGGGGACGAGGCGGCGCTGGTGGAGGCGGCGCTGGATGCCGGCATACTCGACGAGGACGAGGCGGCGCGTTATCGTAAACTGATCGCCGCGCGCCGCGAGGTCGTCAAGGTGGACGATTTCCCGGCGCGTTACTGGGCGCGTCATTGACAGGAAACAAGGGAGCAGCCCCATGGCAGAACAAAAAAACCGCGCCAGGGCCAAGTTGCGGCCCGTCTACGTGGTGGACGGCAGCCGCACGCCCTTTCTCAAGGCCAGGGGACAGCCTGGCCCTTTCAGCGCAGCCGACCTGGCCCTGGGTGCGGGCAGGCCGCTGCTGGCCCGCCAGCCCTTCGAACCCGATGCCTTCGACGAGGTGATCCTGGGATGCGTCATGCCCGGCCCGGACGAGGCCAACATCGCCCGGGTGGTGGCCCTGCGCCTGGGTTGCGGCAAGCGCGTGCCGGCCTGGACCGTGCAGCGCAACTGCGCCTCCGGCATGCAGGCCCTGGATTGTGCCTGGCATCACATCGCCACCGGCCGTTCCGATCTCGTGCTGGCCGGCGGGACCGAGTCCATGAGCCGGGCGCCGGTATTGCTGGGCCTGGACATGGTGGGCTGGCTGGGCGCGTGGAACGGCGCCAAGTCCGTGGGGGCGCGACTGAAGCTGCTGGCCCGGTTGCGGCCGGCCCATTTCAGGCCGGTGATCGGCCTGTTGCGCGGGCTCACCGATCCCGTGGTGGGCCTGTCCATGGGACAGACGGCGGAAAACCTCGCCTGGCGTTTCGGCATCACGCGCGAGGCCATGGACGAGTTCGCCCTGCGCAGTCACCAGCGCCTGGCCCAGGCCCTGGACGAGGGCCGCCTGGGGGAGATCGAGACCGTCTACGACACCGCCGGCCGTTTCTACGAACACGATGACGGCCTGCGCCGTGACAGTGCCATGGAGAAACTGGCCAGGCTCAAGCCCGTCTTCGACCGGCCCTTCGGCCTGGTTACGGCGGGCAACAGCGCCCAGGTCACCGATGGCGCGGCGCTTCTCATCCTTGCCAGCGAGGACGCCGTGGCCGAGCATGGCCTGCCCGTGATGGGGCGCATCGAGGACTGCCAGTGGGCCGGCGTGGATCCAGCCGAAATGGGGCTGGGGCCCGTGCACGCCGTGGCCCGGCTCCTGCGCCGGCACCGCCTGAGCATGGAACGCATCGACTACTGGGAGATCAACGAGGCCTTTGCCGCCCAGGTGCTGGCAGTGCTCGCGGCCTGGCGGGACAAGGACTACTGCCGGGCCGAACTGGGGCGGCGCACGCCCCTGGGCGAGGTGGACCCGGAACGTCTCAATGTCGATGGCGGCGGCATCAGTCTCGGCCACCCCGTGGGTGCCAGCGGGGCCCGCATCGTGCTTCACCTGTTGCATGTCCTGCAGCGCACGGCAAGCCGCCGCGGTATCGCCACCCTGTGCATCGGTGGCGGCCAGGGCGGTGCCATGCTGTTGAGCCGGGATTGAGGACGAGATCATGAGCGAAGAGACGACTTTCAGACACTGGCACCTGGAGATCGACGCGGAGGAGATCGCCTGGCTGACGCTGGACAAGGCCGATGCGCCCGTCAACGTCCTCTCCGTGGACGTGATTGCCGAACTGGACCGCCGTCTGCAGGCCCTGAGCGAGGCGCCGGTCAAGGGCCTGGTGATCCGTTCCGCCAAGCCCAACGGCTTCATCGCCGGCGCCGACATCAAAGAATTTCTCAAGGTGCGCGACGTGGCCGAGGCCTCGGAACTCATGCGCGGGTGTCACACGGTGCTGGACCGGCTGGAGGCCTTCAGCTATCCCACGGTGGCCCTCATCCACGGCTTCTGCCTGGGAGGCGGCCTGGAACTGGCGCTCGCCTGCCGCTACCGCATCGCCGAGGACGATCCCGCCACCCGCCTGGGTCTGCCCGAGGTGCGCCTGGGCATCCACCCCGGCTTCGGCGGCAGCGTGCGTCTGCCTCGTCTCATCGGCCCCGTTCAGGCCATGCAGCTCATGCTTACCGGCCGCAGCGTCAGCGCGCGTTCTGCCCGTCGCCTGGGTATCGTGGACTTTGCCGTGCCGCGCCGCCAGTTGCTGCGCGCCGCCCGCGAGGTGGTGCGCCATCCGCCCGCCCCCCACAAGCCTTCCCGCCTGCAGCGTCTGGCGGGCGGTGCGGCGGCGCGGCCGCTGCTGGCGGCCTATCTGCGCCGCAGCGTTGCGAAGCGCGCGCCGGAGCGGCATTATCCCGCGCCCTACGCCCTCATTCGCCTGTGGGAACGTCATGCCGGCGATCCCCGCGCCATGCTGGCCGAGGAGGCCCGCTCCGTTGCCCAACTGGTGACGGGGACGACGGCCCAGAACCTCATCCGGGTCTTTTTTCTCCAGGAAAAGATGAAGGCCCTGGGCAAGGGGAGCGATTTCCGGGTGGGACACGTGCACGTGGTGGGCGCGGGCGTGATGGGCGGCGACATCGCCGCCTGGTGCGCCCTGCGCGGCCTGCAGGTCACGCTCCAGGACCAGGCGCCGGAGCGCCTCGCCCCCGCCCTGGGGCGGGCCCATGACCTTTTCCGCAAGCGCCTGCGCCAGCCGCGCCTGGTGCAGGCCGCCATGGACCGTCTCATGCCGGACATCGAGGGCCGCGGGGTGGGCCGCGCCGACGTGGTCGTGGAGGCCATTTTCGAGGATGCCGATGCCAAGCGTGCCTTGTATCGCGAGATCGAGCCGCGCATGAAGCCAGGGGCCCTGCTGGCCACCAATACCTCCAGCATCCCCCTGGAGGAGCTGGAGTCGTCCCTCTCGGCACCCGGGCGGCTGGTGGGACTGCATTTCTTCAACCCCGTGGCCAAGATGCAGCTGGTGGAAATCGTCCATGGCCGCGATACCGACCCTGCGGTCGTGGCCCAGGCCACGGCCTTTGCCCGCCACATCGACCGCCTGCCCCTGCCGGTGAAAAGCAGTCCCGGTTTCCTCGTGAACCGCATCCTCATGCCCTATCTCCTGGAAGCGGTGCTGCTGGAGAGCGAGGGCGTGGCGCCCGAACTCATCGACCGCGCGGCGGTGGATTTCGGCATGCCCATGGGGCCTATCGAGCTGGCGGATACCGTGGGCCTGGACATCTGTCTGTCGGTGGCGGAGATCCTCGCCCACAGCCTGGATGGCACGGTGCCGCAGCGCCTGCGCAGTCTGGTGGAGGCGGGGCGGCTGGGACGCAAGTCCGGCCAGGGTTTTTATACCTACAAGAAGGGCAAGCCCCGGAAGGCACGGGTCAGGCACGACGCTGCCCCGGCCGACCTTGGCGACCGCCTGGTGCTGGCCCTGCTCAACGAGGCGGTGGCCTGCCTGCGCGAGGGCATCGTGGAGAACGAAGACCTCCTCGACGGCGGGATCGTCTTCGGCACGGGGTTTGCGCCTTTCCGCGGCGGCCCCATCCATTACATCCGCAGCGAAGGTGCCGCGAACCTGCGCGCGCGCCTGGAGGCCCTGGCCCACGCCCATGGCGAGCGCTTTACGCCCGATGCGGGATGGGAAGCGTTGTTCTGATGCCCTCACTCTAATCCCGCCGGGGGAGAGGGGTTGGGGTGAGGGGGGCGATGACAAAATACCTGCCAGCCGGGATTCGACATGAGCGGAACCAGTAACATCAACATCATCACCCCCGAAGAGGCCGGCACCCTGCCGGGCCTGTTGCGTGAGCGGACGCGGCGTTCGCCGGAAGACACGGGCTATCGCTTTCATGACGGGGCGGGCTGGCGTGATCTGAGCTGGGCGGCACTCACCACTGAAGCCGCGCGGCGCCAGGCCGCCCTGGCCGCGGCGGGGCTGCAGCCCGGCGACCGCGTGGCTCTCATGCTGGGCAACGGCTGGCAGTGGGTCGCCTTCGAGCAGGCGGCCCTGGGGCTGGGGCTGGTGGTGGTGCCGCTGTATGTCAACGACCGTCCGGACAATGTCGCCTTCATCCTGCGGGAGACCGGCAGCAGGATCCTGCTGCTGGGCGAGGCGGCGCAATGGGCGGAACTGGCCGAGGCCCTGGCCCCGCTGGTCGATCAGGCCGACGGGCTGCAGGTGCTCGTCTGCCGGGGGCCGGCCGAGCCGCCTTGTGTCGCGCTCGCGGACTGGCTGCCGGCGGGCGATCACGCGTTCCGGGTGGAAGTGGACGGGTGCGAACGGCTCGCCACCATCGTCTATACCTCGGGGACGGTGGGACGTCCCAAGGGCGTGATGCTCAGCCATCGCAACATTCTCTGGAACGCCTATGCCTGTCATCGCTGCAACGCCGTCAGTCGCGACGACGTCTTTTTGTCTTTCCTGCCGCTCTCCCATACCCTGGAGCGTACCGTGGGCTATTATCTGCCCATGATGGCCGGTGCCACCGTGGCCTACAATCGCGAGGTGGCGGTGCTGGCGGAGGACCTGCAGCAGGTCAGGCCCACGGTGCTGATTTCCGTGCCCCGCATCTATGAGCGCATCCATGACCGTATCCTTGCCCAGCTCCAGCAGCGTCCCGCCCCGGCGCGTGCCTTGTTCCGCGCCGCCGTGACAGTGGGCTGGCGGCATTTCCTGTGGCGCCAGGGGCGCGGCGGCCGGCACCCCGCCTTTCTTGCCTGGCCGCTGCTGCGGGCGCTGGTGGCGGCCAAGGTGCAGGCGCGCCTGGGGGGGCGGTTGCGCATCGCGGTGTGTGGCGGGGCCCCCTTGTCGGAGACCGTGGCGAGGACCTTCATCGGCCTGGGGGTGCCGCTCCTGCAGGGTTACGGGATGACGGAGGCAAGCCCCGTGGTGAGCGCCAACCGCCTGGACGACAACGTGCCCGCCAGCGTGGGCCGGCCGCTTCCGGAAGTGGAGGTGCGCATCGGTGACGAGTCCGAACTGCTGGTGCGAAGTCCCGGTGTCATGCAGGGCTACTGGCAGCGGGCCGAGGCCACCGCCGAGGCCATCGACGAGGCGGGCTGGCTGCATACCGGCGACAAGGCGCGCCTGGACGAGGCTGGCCGCATCTACATTACCGGCCGGCTCAAGGACATCATCGTGCTGGCCAACGGGGAGAAGGTGCCGCCGGCGGACATGGAGATGGCCATCACCCTGCACCCCCTTTTCGAGCAGGTGCTCGTGTGCGGGGAGTGCCGCCCCTACCTGGCCGCAGTGGTGGTGCTCAATCCCCGGGAATGGGAAAAACTCGCGCGAACCCGGGGGCTGGATCCCGACGATCCGGCCGCCCTGAATGCGCCGGCGGTGCAGGAACAGGTCCTGGCCATCATGGGGCAGCAGCTGCGGGCCTTTCCGGGCTATGCCCAGGTGCGCCGGGTGGCGCTTACCCTGGCGCCCTGGACGGTGGAGAACGGACTGCTCACGCCGACTCTGAAACTGCGCCGCAACCGCATCATGGCGCATCATGAAAAGGAGATCGAGGCCCTCTATGCCGGACACTGAAGAACGCACCCGCCTGCCGGACCGCCAGCCCACGACGCGTGTGCTGGCCACGCCCCAGGACACCAATACCGCCGGCGACATCTTCGGCGGCTGGATCATGTCCCATGTGGACATCGCCGGCAGCATCGCCGCCATCCGCCGCGCCAAGGGGCGCGTGGTGACCGTTGCGGTCAACGCCTTTCAGTTTCATCACCCCGTCTATGTCGGCGACCTGGTGAGTTTCTATGCCGAGGTGGTGCGCGTGGGACGCACTTCGCTCACCGTGTTCGTGGAAGTCTACGCCGAGCGCCAGCGCCGCGAAGAGACCTGCATCAAGGTGACCGAGGCCACCCTGACCTTCGTCGCCATCGACGACGAGCGCCGGCCGCGGCCGGTTTCGGAGGACGGAGGACAGAAGGCAGAGGACAGAGTATAGAGGGCAGCCAGATCGCCATCCTGGCCGTTAGGATGCCCCTTTCCGTCCTCTGTCTTCTGTCCTCCGTCCCCTGATCTCAGCCTGCCTTGCGCACGCTGACACGCACGGCGTCGCCGTCTTCCTCCACGGCGAGGATCTCGTGACCGTCGTTCTTGAGGCTGGATGAAGCCTGGTCGGCCGGCTCGCCGGCGCTGAAGAGGAAATGGATCACCGCTCCCTCCTGGTAATTGCGCAGGGTGTTGCGGGCCTTGATGTAATGCAGCGGGCAGCCATAGGCCGTCAGATCGACGACCTCAGCTTTTTTTTTATCCGCCTCCCCTTCCGCCGCCAGGGCCACCTCGGGCAGGGACGCACTCAGGTCGAGCTGCTGGTCGATGTCCTGGCAGACCGCCGCGGCCAGGGTGGTCCACTGGTCCATGGCCTGGTTGAGATCGGCATAGCGCTTGTCGTCGAAACGTTCAGCGAGCCGGTCCAGGGTGGCGGCAAAACCGGCCAGTTGTTCCCCCAGTTCGCGGCGGCCGCTCAATGCCTCCGTGAGCCGGGCCGCGATCTCCTTGAGGTCGTCCCCCGCCTCCTGGCCGGCCAGGAACAGCAGGGATTGGCCCACGAGGCGCCCGACCTCGCGCGCGCATTCGAGGGATTCATCGTACTTGCGCTGCAGCAGGAAGGCATTGCGGTAATTGCGTTCGTTGGCCGCCTCGGCGAAATTGGCGGCGACGGTCTCCTGGGCGGCGCCGGCGCATTCGCCCCCGCCGAACTGCACCACCTTGAAGGCATCCTCGTCCCCGTGGTCATAGAGGACCGAAGGCACGTCTTCCGGCGCCACTTCCGCCAGGTCGGCCAGCAGCGACTTGAAGTAGGCGGCGTCGTGACGATGGCTCCACTGGAAGAAGCTTTCGCCATTGATCCGCTCCCGGTCGTAGGTGTCCTGCAGGCGGGCGATGGCCGCTTCGATGCGCGCCGCCGGGATGCTGGGACCCTTGATGGCCAGTCCCCCGTCGGCGCGTCCGTCGCCGCCGATGTACATCTGGTAATGGGGGATGAGCTTGCCGTGGCGGCGTTTGCCTTCACCATAGATGCCGATGTCACCGGTCTCGGGCTGGGCGCAGCCGTTGTGGCAGCCGCTGGCGCGGATGCGCAGATCGTGGCTGCCGCCATGGAGCTTGGCGCCGATGGCCTTGGAAGCCGTGATCCCCAGGCGGCAGGTGGAAGTGCCCGGGCAGGCCACCACGTTGTCGCCGGTGACGGGTTCTCCCAGGCCGATGGCCTTGAGCGCGGCGCGGATGTCGTCCAGGCGCGTTTCCGGCACATTGAGCAGGAGCAGGTTCTGGTCCTGCGTGGTGCGTATTTCTGCCAGTCCTTCACGTTCCATGAGCCGGGCGATGCCGCGCAGTTGCGGCGCGGTGAGATCGCCGATGGGCACGCTCACGGGAAAGGCATAGAGTCCGGCCTGTTTCTGCGCCAGGGGGCGGCGCGGCGCGCCGGGATTGTCGCAGCCGTCGGCATTGCGCGGCGGGTGCCATTGTGCCGTCACGGGTTCCGCGTCGGCCAGGGCCGTGCGCGTGCGCGCCAGCTCCTCCCGGTATTTCTCCACGAAGCCCTCGGGGCCGAAACGGTCCACGAGGAACTTGATGCGGGACTTGGCGCGTTTCTTCCGGTCGGAATAGCGGTTGTGCAGGGTGATAATGGCCTCCATGGAGGCCAGCAGTTCGCCTTCCTCGATGAACTCTTCCACGGTGATGGCGTGGCGCGGCTTGTGACCCAGGCCGCCGCCGGCGAGGATCTTGAAGCCCTGCTTGCCGTCGCGTCGCGTGGCGACCACGCCCAGGTCGTGCATCATCCCCTGGGCGCAATCGCGCTCGCAGGCGGAGAAGCTGATCTTGAACTTGCGCGGCAGGTGCTGTGTCAGGGGGTGGCGCAGGAAATGGCGCACGGCCCGGTCTGCATAGGCGGTGATGTCCACGTGTTCCCGGGGGCAGACACCCGCCAGCGGGCAGGCAGTGACATTGCGCACGGTGTTGTTGCAGGCCTCGCGGGTGGTGAGTCCCACTTCGGCCAGTTCCTCCAGTACCGCCGGCGTGTATTCCAGGGGCACGTGGTGGATCTGGATGTCCTGGCGGGTGGTGATATGGGCCTTGTCGTGGCGCGAATATTTTTCCAGCACATCCCCGATCCGGGCCAGCTGGGAGGCGTTGCAGCGTCCGCCCGGGATCTTGACCCGGACCATGTTGACGCCCTCCTGGCGCTGGCCGTAGACGCCCTGCTGCAGGCGCATGGACTGGAAGCGTTCCGCATCGATGCGCTTGTCCAGGAAGGCCTGCACGCCCTCCCGGAAACGGACCAGTTCCTCTACGTTCACCAGTGACTGGACCTTGTTCATAGACGCTGTCTCCTCGTTGGAATCTCTTGTCGAGTGCCCGAGCCCTGAACCGGACGGCAGGCAACGGCCGGTGGGACTCCTGCTGACGCGATGCGCAGAGTCAAGGGGTTGCGCGGTGTTACGGACCGCCCGGGTCGCATCAGGCAGAGTACTATATCAGGAAACCTATATCATTAAAAATAATGTTGCATTATATTTATATACGATTTTGATATATAATTTCGAGTTCAGGCTTGATTGTCCACCGGCAGACCTCAGATGAATTTTCAGCAATTGCGTTATATTCGGGAAGTGGCCCGCTGCGGCCTCAACATCTCCGCAGCGGCCAATGTGCTCCACACCGCCCAGCCCGGTATCAGCAACCAGATCCGGCAGCTCGAAGAGGAGCTGAACGTGCAGATCTTCGAGCGCAACGGCAAGCGCCTGGTGGGTATCACCCAGCCGGGACGGGCGGTGCTGGCCATGGCCGAACGGGTGTTGCGCGAGCTGGAGCACATCAAGCAGGTGGGCTTCGAGTTCAGCCACGATGCCCGGGGGACGCTCTCCATCGCCACCACCCACACCCAGGCCCGCTACGCCCTGCCCAAGGTGATCAAGGCCTTCAAGGAGCAGTTTCCCAATGTCAGCCTGCACATGCACCAGGGCAATCCCACCCAGATCGCGCAGCTTGCGGCCTCGGGGGTGGCGGACATTGCGATTGCCACCGAAGGCATCGATCTTTACGAGGACCTGGTGGTGCTCCCCTGTTACGAGTGGAATCACTGCGTGGTGGCACCCCCCGGCCTGCCCCTGCTCAAGGATCCGCCGCTCACCCTGGAGAAGATCGCAGAGTATCCCATCGTCACCTACGATTTCTCCTTCGCCGGGCGGGCCAAGATCAACGAGGCCTTCGAAGCCAGGGGGCTGCGGCCCAACGTGGTGCTCACCGCGCTCGATGCCGATGTCATCAAGACCTATGTGGAGCTGGGCCTGGGCATCGGCCTCATGGCCAAGATGGCCTTCGATCCCGAACGCGACACCAACCTGCGAATGCTCGATGCCAGCCATCTCTTCGAGCCCTGTACCACCCGTATCGGCATCCGACGCGGCAGTTACCTGCGTGGTTACATGTACGCTTTCATCGAGATGTTTGCGCCGCACCTGGACCGGCGCCGGGTGGACGAGGCCATGGGCGGGTGACGGGAGGAACCGGGCGCCGTGTGACGAGGGGGAAACGATGTCACCGGCTCCTGACGCCGTGCGCTTCATCCGGGCCGCCACCCCGGGTTGATGACATGCGTCGCCCCATGCGATAAAACGAAGCGCGGTCGGGGAGGGGCAGCGCCATTCCCGGGATTCCGGCCTGTGAGGCCTGCATCGGGCCGCACGACGACTGCAATCAATCGTGCAAGCCACGATAGTCGAAGTTCATGGGCTTCAGGTTTGTCGTTCCAGGCGACGACGCCTGTTATCCAGCTGACGTCTGTCATTTCGAGCGCCGCGGGACAATGACACTATCCCTGTCATTTCGAGCACAGCGGGAAATGACAGGGGGCTGTTGGCTGAGTCCCCCTTGTCATTCCGAGCGCAGCGAGGAATCTTGAGTCGCTGGCGCAAGATTTCTCCCTTCGGTCGAAATGACAAGGGAGTATGGTCGAAATGACAGGGAATATGGTCGGAATGGCAAGGGAGTACGGTCGGAAGGACAGGA
>JALSIC010000034.1 GCA_026981935.1 Gammaproteobacteria bacterium | reverse complement strand
CGTGGGTTGCGGCAACGGCTATTACTGCCTGCGCATGGCCGGGGCGGGCGCCGCGCTGGTGCTGGGCATCGATCCCACCCTGCTCTATGTCTGCCAGTTTCAGGCCCTGGCCCGTTATCTCCCCACGCTGCCGGTGGCCGTTCTGCCCCTGGCGCTGGAGGACCTGCCCGCGGGTGAGGGGCTGTTTCATACGGTCTTTTCCATGGGGGTGCTCTATCACCGGCGTTCGCCCATGGAGCATCTGTTACGCTTGCGGGAGCTGCTGGTTCCCGGCGGCGAGCTGGTGCTGGAGACCCTGGTGATCGAGGGCGATGCCGGCGAGGTGCTGGTGCCGGAGGGACGGTATGCCAAGATGCGCAATGTCTGGTTCATCCCTTCGCCGACGACCCTGCTGGGATGGTTGCGGCGTTGCGGGTTCCGCGATCCCCGCCTGGTGGACATGAGTCCCACGCTGCCTGCGGAACAGCGGCGCACGCCCTGGATGCGTTTCGAGTCGCTGCGGGATTTTCTCGACCCCGGGGATCTCTCCGTGACCGTGGAAGGCTTGCCCGCGCCCCGCCGGGGCATCTTTCTGGCCACCGGATAGCCGTATGGCACCCTTCGCGCGCAGGGAAACGAAAACCTACGCCTTGTGTTCGAAACAGAGTTCGAGAAAAATATCCCCGCTTTCGGTGTGAACGGGCGTGACGAGGGTGGTGCCCGAGGCCTTGTGATCGATGAGGTGTTTCTCTCCGCTGATGACGGCAGGGACTGCCATGTCGAAGTCGTAGCCTGCCTCGGCCAGGAGCCGCTTGGCGCCGCCGGTGGTCATGTTGGTCAGTTCGCCCACCAGGTCGCTGACCTGTTCGTCCATCTCTTCCGGGCTTTCTCCGAACAGGCGGGTCATGATGTCAACGAGTACCGCCCTGGGAAAAGAGATGGCCAGGGAGGCCTTGAGGCGGTTGCCCGTCAGTCCGATGATGCCCGTGACGTCTCCCTGGGCCTGGTGACTTTCCTTGACGGTGGGGGAGCCGGTGGTGCACTCCATCATGGCCATGGTGGACAGGACCTCGCCGAATGCCTCGACAAAGGGTCGGATCAGGGCCGTGTCAGATGTCATCCGCAGGGTGCTCCGTTATCTGTAGAAGAGACGGTCGCGCTGTTTCATCATATCGGGCATCACCCCGCCATACTTTACAGCGGGTGAGGCAAGACGCTCAGGCCCGGCTGTCCCAGCCACTGGGGCTGTCTCCCCTGCGCCGGGCCCTGCGGCGGCGGTCCTGGCGGCCGCGGGTGTCCAGGAGGACCGGTATCTGGCGCTGGCGCCGGTCCCCGCGTCGCCGTTCACCCGCGCGGCGACGCAGGCGCCGGCTGCGCCGGCTGTGCTGTTCCTCTGTGCCGGCGGGCGCAGGCTTGGGGGTTCCACCAGAGCGGGTGTTGGGGCGGGTTTTGGAGCGGGCGGTGATGCCGGGGTAGGGACTGACGGGGCTGAGCCGGGGGATGCGTCCCTGGCGCCGGCGCTGGATGCGCAGGCGCTGCAGGCCTTCGTCGTCGCGGTTGACGGGGAGGAGGGTCATACAGGGGATAGCGGCAGGTTCAGCTCCGCCAATAGTTCTCCGTGGTGATGTGCCCCGGCTGCTGGCGCCGGTTGCGGCGCAGCCCGCGTTGTTCCAGCACCGTGCGGGTGTCGTTCACCATGTTGGGGTTGCCGCAGATCATGACCTGGCTGTGGGCCGGGGAGATCGTCACGCCGGCCCGCGCTTCCAGGGTACCGTTCTCGATGGCTGCGGGGATGCGCCCCGGCAGGGCGGTCTCGCTGGCTTCGCGGCTGATGAGGGAGATGGTTCGGAACTGCTCTGGATGGCGGCGCGCGAAATCCTCGATGGTGTCACCGTAGGTCAGCTCGCGTGCATGGCGCACCCCGTGGACCAGGATGATGTTTTCGAAGCGCTGCCACGGTTCGGGTGTCTTGAGGATGGAGAGGAAGACGCCCAGTCCCGTGCCGGTGGCCAGGCACCACAGATCGCGGCCGGGCGGCACCTCGTCGAGGATGAAAAATCCCCCTGGCCGGCGGGCGACCCAGACCTCGTCGCCCGCTTCGAGGTGTCCCAGGCGGGGGGAGAGCAGGCCGTCGGGGACCACGACGAAATAGAACTCCAGGGGGCGTTCATCGGGGGCATTGACGAAGGAGTAGGGGCGCGCCACCCTTTCGCCGTCGATGTCGAGGGCGAGGCGCCCGAACTGGCCCGCCACGAAGGGCGCCACTTCGGCTTCTATCTGCAGCGAAACCAGCTTTTCCGTCCATTGCCGCTTGCCGCAGACGCGACCGGCGATCCATTCACTC
Source organism: Gammaproteobacteria bacterium (assembly GCA_026981935.1). Taxonomy (GTDB): domain Bacteria; phylum Pseudomonadota; class Gammaproteobacteria; order SZUA-140; family SZUA-140; genus S012-109. The sequence goes on along the minus strand of JALSIC010000034.1, from coordinate 1,421 downwards.
ATGGCATCGTTTCCCGGGAGAGCGGTGTACTGGGTCAGCCCTGTAGTATGCGCCTTGGCGGGGAAGAATCAAGCGTCGCCGTGAATATGCTACCATCGGGCGCATGACCCTCACCGAGCTGCGATACATCGTCGCCGTGGCCCGGGAACGCCATTTCGGGCGGGCCGCCGAAGCCTGTTTCGTGAGCCAGCCCACGCTCAGCATTGCCGTGCGCAAGCTGGAAGAGGAGCTGGGCGTGACGCTCTTCGAGCGTTCCAAGAACGATGTGCGGGTCACCCATGTGGGCGAGCGCATCGTCGCCCAGGCCGGCCGGGTGCTGGAAGAGGTCGCCGCGTTGTCCCTGCTGGCAAGGGAGGGCCAGGACCAGCTCAGCGGCCCCTTGCGCCTGGGGGCCATCTATACCATCGGGCCCTATCTGCTGCCCAATCTCGTGCCGCGTCTTCATGGCCTGGCGCCGCGCATGCCCCTGGTGGTGGAGGAGAATTTCACCGCCCGCCTGAGCGAGCGCCTGCGCCAGGGCGAGCTGGATGCCATTATCGTCGCGCTGCCCTTCGATGTGCCCGGCATCGCCACGGAATTCCTCTACCATGAGCCTTTCGTGGTGGCCCTGCCCGTCAGTCACCGCTGGAGCCGGCGCAAGGCCATTGCCGCGACCGAGCTGGCGGGGGAAAATCTGCTGTTATTGGGGGCCGGCCATTGTTTCCGGGACCAGGTGCTGGATGCCTGCCCGGGCTGCAGCCGTTCCGCCCAGGTGGAAGGCGAGATCCAGCAGACGGTGGAGGGCAGTTCCCTGGAGACCATACGCTACATGGTGGCCTCGGGCATTGGGGTGACGGTCTTGCCCTGCAGCGCCACGGGCACTGACCGGTACGCGCGCAAGATGCTGGCCATCAAGCCCTTCCGCCGGCCGGTGCCCGGCCGCGACGTGGCCCTGGCCTGGCGCGAGAGCTTTCCCCGGCCCCGGGCCATCGAAGTGTTGAAACGGGCCATTCTGGCCTGCCGTCATCCCTGTGCGGCGGACTGAGAAAACCTTGGTGGAGGAGTGAAGTGATGAAGAAATGGGAGTGTGTGGTATGTGGTTTTGTCTATGACGAGGCGGAAGGCCTGCCTGACGAAGGGATTCCGCCGGGTACCCGGTGGGAGGACGTGCCGGAGGACTGGACCTGTCCCGAGTGCGGGGTGACCAAGGACAGCTTCGTCATGGTGGAGAAGGTGGCCTGAAACCGCTGCCAGTGCGGCAGGCGGTGGTTGATCCGGAGAGGGCGGGACGGATCAGTCACAGGACCCTGTCGAGCCGCGCCGGCAGCGACGCCGGTCCACCCACTGGGTCTTGTCGAGACGCGCGCCTTCCAGTTCCACTTCGTCCATGACGGCGTCCACCAGGATGGCGGCGCTGAGGTCGGCGTTGCGCAGGTCGGTGA
>JALSIC010000033.1 GCA_026981935.1 Gammaproteobacteria bacterium | reverse complement strand
AACCTCTGGCTGGCCAGGGGCAAGTACGAAAGTGTCAAGGAACTCGCCGCGGCCAAGGGCATCACCAGCGCCAGCTACGCCTCGCGGATCCTGCGCCTGACCCTGCTGGCGCCGGACATCCAGGACCCGATCCTCAACAGCACCCACCCGGCCCACCTGACCCTGGCCGACTTCATGGATCCCTTTCCCCACCTATGGGAGCTGCAGCGGAAGCAGTTCGGATTCTGAATAATGCTGTTAACGGGCCATGACAAATTTGCTCGAAACTCTAGCGACCATCACTGGTAGCCATCAAACCTTCATAGATGAGCATAAAGAAAACTTGACACGCTCACTCACCATCGTCGTAGGCATTGAGATATTCTGCGATGACATCACCATGACATGCCTCCGGTTTACAAAAGCAACCGAGACGCTTCCCTGCCAATGCCAATGCGTCACCTTTGCTCCGTTTGAGAAATCCACGTTCAAAATCGTAACGGTATTTCCGTATTACTTCCTCTCGTCCTTCGAGCCCATCTCCTGAGTCATCAAACATAGAATGGGGATTACCCCAATCAGAGCCGCGCCCGATGTATTCATATGTGGGCGTGCTTCTAAGATTAGCGTATTTAGGTTCTTTCTTAATGTTTATGACCCGAGTGATCTTAATTTTAAGATATCGATATGGGATTTCAGCCTTCTCTATCGCTTCCCGCTCTGATACAAATACCTCACCGTCATCAAAGACGATGCAATTAGTCACCCCTTCCAGGCTGTTCACTTTGCGCAAACCTTTACAGCGCTGATCTATTTTGAATGTCTCAGCTATAAACCCTCTCGGATCCTCAAAGTATACGACTTCAAATGATTCTAAACGTGAAAGAATCTTGCCCACCTTCCTTTCGAATTTTGGAAGGCAAGCGAATTCCTTTGGATAAAGGATAAGTACTCGGTTCATCCTCAAAACAGGTGCTTCACGCCTATTTTCGATGACCAATGGGTGTTCAGGTATTCCGCCACAAGCCTTCGATGACAGTGATGCGGCTTGTGCTCACTGCATAGCAGGCATGCGCCTTCCAGATCGGACGGGGAAAATTCTGTCTCGATGTGGCGGCGCGTCATCAGGTCAAGAAACCTGGATTCATACTCATCCCAACTCATTTCCTTGTTCTTGTATGCCTTAAGATCTGCCTGTTCCGGCGCAAGAACTGCGGCATGCACATATTCTGCTCCGCAGAGTTCTCGCAGAAAAAATTTCAAATCATCCCTCTTGGCGAAACCCGCAAGCTGAGAAACATTGTTAAGACGCACATCCACGACACGCAGAACATGGTTATTTCTCAGCAAAGTAAAAAACCGCTCAGCAGGTTTCTGCGTGAACCCAATGGTGTACATGCTCATCGATAAGTCCTCTGTAGATATCCTGAATGATCGATAATGGCTGCTATGAACTTGTATCGGCAATTCCGGGGCCCGAAGGGCAAGCCAATGCTCGTGGTGAGCCAATATCGATCTCCATTTCGCAGAGGCATTGTAACTGGCTCATCATCTTTAAACTGATTCGAAAAAATCCTGAACATAATCGGATCAGTCACTGGAATGTGTTCATACACGTGCCCTTGATAGATGAATCTGCCAAATATTCGTCGCCTTCCATTGTCTTCAACGCAAAGAGTCAGCTGCAAGTCTGACGGCTGTACCAAATACAGCGATTGCTCAACTGGTTGTGTATCCCTAACAGCATCCGGACGATATGCTTCTGGATCTAGCCAAAGGTTATCAGGAGTTTCGATTATTTCCGCCAAGGAGTTATTCATGTTGTTAAAGCTGTGCACAACCGTCATGGATGAACCGCGTCTCCATAACCAGTTTTCCGGTTGGCCTGGCGCCGGTTGCCGACCGTCTAGCTCTATAGACACCACATCCAATGGGTAACATTCACTGCAGACATCTACCGGAATCGAATCGTGCCCATCTCCGTCAGGCAGAATTGGACGACACCACTCACCTACATACCATTGATCCCCTCGTTCTTCGATAAATCGCCCGGCGACACAGCGCCCTCCTTGCTTGAAGGAATTCGCCAAGACCAATATTTTCTTCCTGATCGGCATGGGCTACCTCCTGTCATCTCTCCATATAACCGTGCCGCTGAGCAAAGCACGATTCAGTTCAACGTGCTTTTGGCGATTTCTTGGATTTATAAAACACCCGTGTGAGTGACAGGACTATCACACAGGTAAGCGCGCTGGTAGTTCGAACAAGTTATCTGAATCCGATACTCGAAATCGAACAACATCCGAATAAATGATTTAACCCATTGATTTATCATACCATGCCAAGCGTCACAACAGCACTTGAGGGATACGCTTCCGAGGAGTGGTGGCAGAGAGTATCGGCCAAAGAGAGAGCCAGAGCGGGCCAATGGCGGGATGGTTCGGCGAGCCCGAGGTACGCTTGCAGGGGCCGAAAAGCCCGGAACGACGGGACTCCCGGCACAAAAAAGCCGGCTTCAGAGAACCGGCGTTTTCGTGTATTGGCGGAGAGGGAGGGATTCGAACCCTCGGTACGCTTTTGGCGTACACACACTTTCCAGGCGTGCTCCTTCGACCACTCGGACACCTCTCCGAATTGAGTGCTGCCGCCGCAAACTGCGCGGTGCGGCAGAACGCGCAAGGTTAGCCTATGTCAGGCCGGCGCGCAATGGTCCTGTCGTCAGCATCTGTCAGGGCAGTTTTCGCCAGCGCTTTTCCCGCCGGACGGGGGTATATCCGATGTAGAATCCCACCGCCAGTGCCAGCACGGCGGCGGATACGACGACGATGTAGAGTTTTTCCTTGGCAGCGGCGCTGGCGTCCTCTGCCGCCTTCAGGCGCTCGCTCTGCTCGGCCAGGCGCTGTTCCATGAGCTGGCGCTGGCGGTGCGCCTCGACGGCGCTGGCGCTGATTTCCTTGATTTCCTTCAGTTCCCGCTGCAGGGCCTGGTTCTCGCGGCGCAGCCCGCTCAGTTCCTCGTCCTGTGCCTGCTTGATCTGGCGCAACTGTTCCAGTTCCTGTTCGAGGGAGGCGGTCTTGCCCTGCAGCGCGGTGATCTTTTCCTGCGCCGCGTCGAGCTGCTCGCGGGCGATGGGCTCGCGACTCAGGAAGCGGGCCAGCACCCACCCTTCCTTGCCGGCATGCTTGCCCGACAGAAGGCGGACCCGGTAGGTCCCCTCGGACTTGTTGCGCTCCAGCACTGCCATGCGCACGCCGCTGGGAATGACGGCGAGGGTCCGATCCTGCTGCGTGGGTCCGGCGCGCAGGTTGATATAGATGACATCCTTGACATAACGGATGTCTGCCCCACCGCCGGCCGCTGCGGTCTCCTCCTGGGCACCGGCCGGCGGGGCTGCCGCCAGCAGGCACGAGATCAGGGCCAGTGTCACGGACCAGGAAAAGGCATGACGCAAGCCGCGCCTGCGGCAGGGTTTCTCGTTTTTCAGCATATCCCCAGGGTGGTCTTCATAGCTGTGCAAAGTGTGTGTCAATTCTTCCAGAAACTCAATGCATGGCGCCACTTTTGCCAATTTTGATAGAATAGTCGCGGCACGCCCATCCTGACCAAGGCAGTGACACAATTATCATGGAAGCTGGCAGTATCACCGTTCCCCTGGCCTTCCTGGCCGGCACCTTGTCCTTCATCTCGCCCTGCGTATTGCCGCTGGTGCCGGTCTATCTCGGCTACCTCTCGGGCAGCACGGTCACCGACGAGGAGCGGGCAAATCGCTGGCACATCTTCAGCCATGCCCTGTTTTTTGTCGGCGGCTTCACCCTGATCTTCACCCTGCTGTTCGGTCTGCCGGCAACTCTCATCGGCAGTGCATTGAGCCAGTACGATCGGGTCATCGCCCAGGTGGGCGGCGTGCTGGTGATCCTGTTCGGGCTGCATACCATCGGGGTGCTGCAGATTCCCTTCCTCAACATGACCAAGCGCGTGGACATCCAGCATGGCAGCACGCCGGGCTACATCCGCTCCAGCCTCATCGGCATGGCCTTCGCCGCCGGCTGGACACCCTGCATCGGCCCCCTCCTGGGCGCAGTGATGACCATGGCGCTCACTGATCCCTCGCAAGGGGTATTCTTCACCCTGATCTATGCGGCGGGGCTTGCCCTGCCCTTTCTGCTCACCGCCGCCCTGCTGACCCAGGCCACGGATTTCCTGCGCCGCATGAACCGCCATGCCCGTATCGTGCAGTGGGTCAGCGGCCTGTTTCTCATCGCCGTGGGCCTGCTGCTGGTGAGCGGGCAGTTCACCACCCTGAATACCTTTTTCATCAACCTGACGCCGGAATGGCTGGTGGACCACCTCTGAGAGGCACTGCGCCTCTCAATTGATCCCCGCCCGGCGCTGCTCGCGGCGCACGTAGGCGATGATGTGCCCCGTTTCTTCGGCACTGACGCCTTCCCGGGGCGGCATGTTGCCGAACTGCCAGTGATGGGCACGCACCCCCTGCTTGACGGCCATGTAGAAGCTCATATCGCTGTGATGGCCGGGTTCATAGATGCGGTGCACCAGTGGCGGCCCCTGGTCAGTCCCCCTGGCGCCCTGCCCATGGCACTGGGCACAGTGCTCGTTGAACAGGGCTTCTCCCCGTTTGGCATCGGCGACGAATCCCGGCGGTGGCAGAAACAACCCGCTCTCCTGGGCAGGATCCTTGCCGCAGGCGACCACGATCAGGACGAGCGTGGCAGCGAGCAGAAACCGGGGGGCACGGGTCAGCGAATCAGTCATTCCAGATACTCCTCAACACGATTACAGACATAGACGGCCGCAGAAAGCCGGCGGGTTCCCATGCCAGGTCATCCAGCGGCAACCCCATGTTTCTGCGTCCGGGAAAGATCAATGGCCATGGCCGCCACCGGGCGGCTGAACTTCCATGCTGGCCAGTCGTTCTTCCTCGATGAAATGAATGAAGCCACGGCGGATGCGCTCCCGCCAGCGGTCATCCAGTTCAGCGCCGACGCGAAGCACCGTCTCCTCGATCTGACGGGCCGTGGCCTGGAGCAGATCATAACGGACTTCCAGCATCCGGTCATCGACCCGCACCTCCTCCACGCCCATCATGGCGCGCAAGGCTTCCTCCAGGCGGGCTTTTACAGGGGTCGGCAGTGGAGACTCCAGCGGGATGCAGCGCGTCTTCATGACCACCTGCTGTTCCTGTTTCGGTGCCCTGGTGCCCGGTACGCCCACGTAGAGGCCGGGATTGGCGAGAAAACGCTCCCGGCACTGATCGGAACAGAAGGCGAATCGCATGTGCCTGTACTCCACCTGCCGTGCACCGGGATCGACGGGCATGCCGCAGACGGGATCCCTGACCTGCTCCCGGCTTCGGTCTTCAGATGGATTCATCTTTCCCCCTGTCGCTTCACCTGTCGGCCTGTGCCAGGTCGTTCAAGGTCCAGTCGTGATCGAAATAACGGATCTCCACCTGCCGCCCAAGCAGCCAGTCGCGATCCTCCCTCGGCAGATAAGGGCGCACGAAAGCCAGCACTCCGCCATATTGCTCCTCGAACAGGTCGGCGTCTTTCTTCAGAATCCAGGAGAGGGTGAGCACACCCCGCAGGCGGTCGAGCCGCGCCCCCTTGGCGGGATTGGCGAAGAACCGCTGCAACAGGGCTTCCAGCTGACGATCCAGCAGATCTCCGGCAAAGGCCTCGGGCATGCGGTCCGGACAGCTCACCGCGGCACAGCTCACGGCAAAGACGATGCGCGGATCGCCGAAGCGGGGCAGCAGGATGTCCTTCTCGATCTCGCGCAGGGAATAAGGCCGCCCCCCGATGGTCACGGCCTTTTTCGACCAGGGATACTTGAGAAGGCTGATCTTGAGGCTGCGGATGGAGTCCACGGGATAATTGTCCACCACGAGGCGGATGGCGCCGATATTGTAGGCATTGATCCAGAAGGCCTTGGCCTCGTCACCGCTGAGGCGCCCGGGATCGGTGCGCGCCAGCGCATCCAGCGCACGCCGGTACAGTGAGTCCGGGGCCGCGGCATCGCGCTTGAGCGCGGCGTAATCCAGCACGGTGGTGGGAATGCCGTTGACGACCACCGGGGGACGCCAATAGGTGCGCAGGAGCTGGTCGTAGGCTTCGTGGAAGGCCGCGTGACCGGCGGCGAAGGCCGGCTGCATCCATACTAAGACGATCGATAGTAAAGCGACCTTCACCCGACCGCCTTCCGGGACTGACTTCGACAATCGCTCACGCGGGGCGCTCCTCTGCATGCTCACCATGCCGGCACCAGACACAGGCGCAATCGACGTGATTGCAGCTCACGTCCTTGCGCTTGCTCTCGTAACGCCCCTGGGCCCAGCCCTTGAGCCAGCGTTTGAGGGGTGATGGATGATACTGGCGACGCAACAGGCCGCGGGGATCGGGATGCTGGGTCATGCGCCGCAGAAACCAACGATAACCCCGGTTGCCCAGCAGGCTGTAGAGTGCGCGGTTCACCACCGAGGTCTCCATCTGCGCCAGCAGGTGCCGACGCCACAGGGCATCGTAATCGCTGTCCTCCAGGAGACTGCGTGCCGCGAGGATGCCGGAATCGATGGCAAGACGCATGCCGAAACCCCACAGGGTATCCTGAAAGCCGGCCTGCTCTCCCACCTGTGGATGACGGCCGCTGAGGGCACTCGCGGGAATGCGGAAATTACCTGCACCGCCATGGGGTACGGGATTACGCATCTCGAAACCCACCAGGCGGCGGAAGGCCTCGACGGTTCGCGCCACGTGGCGCTGTTCCTCCTTGAAGCCGGTGAACATGCAGGTCTTCACCGTGGCCCGCCCCTGCCACACCAGCAGGTAGGCATAACCCTTGGGCGCCAGTTCGTCGTCACAGATGACCCAGAAACCATCGTCAAGATCGGTCTCACAGTGATATCCCACAGCGATGGCATCCGCGGCGCGGGGTCCCGCTGCCAGGATGCCCGCCCCCGGAATGCGCCTCACCCGGTGGTTGAAGACCACCTCCACCCCCAGGGAACGGGCCTGCTCCAGCAGGGCATGGTCCAGGCTGCCCGGACGCGGACCGCGCTCGATGAGATAGAAGAGCGGCGCGTCGCTGCGCACGGTGTAGGCCCTGCCCCAGGCATCGAAGGTGGTTCCCGCGCTCATGGGCTGGCAGCGGAAATCCGTGCTGAGACCCTTCTCGCGCAGGACCGTCAGCACGTCCTGCTCCGTGGTCCAGTTCTCAAGCCCCTGAAAATCACGCCGGAAGCGGCTGCCCACCTCGGCCTGGGCCTCGTAGACCACCACCTGTCTCCCGGCCTGCGCGAGGGTGATGGCGGCTGCCAGGCCGGCTGGGCCTGCGCCGGCAATCTCGATGCGTTCCTGCGCTCCACCGGCCACGTCTCAGAACCCCCGCAGGCTGATGGCATCGGCCACGCGACGAATGGCCAGTTCATAGGCCGCGGTGCGCAGGTCCACGCCGCGTGCCTCGGCGTGGCGTCGCACCTCGCCGTAGACCCGCAGCAGGCGTTCCTCCAGGCGATAGAACACGGTATCCCTTTCCCACGGAAACTCCTGCAGGTTCTGCACCCATTCGTAATAAGAGGCCAGCACACCGCCGGCATTGGCGAGCACGTCGGGCACCACCGTTCTGCCCCGTTCGCGCAGGATGTCATCCGCCTGGTGGGTGACCGGCATGTTGGCGGCCTCCACGATGAGCGGCGCCTTGATACGCTCGGCATTGTCACAGTCGATGACGGATTCCAGGGCGGCGGGAATGAGGATGTCACAGGGCAGCTCCAACAGCTCGGCATTGCTGACGAATTCGGTGCCCGGGAGGTCCTCCAGCCAGCCGTGTTCGCGCACATGGGCCCGGGCGGCGCCCACATCGATGCCCTGCTCGCTGAGCACGCCACCGCGCGCGTCGGAAAGGGCAATGATGGTGGCTCCCAGCTCGGCCAGGCGCTGGGCCAGGTGGGAACCCACATTACCAAACCCCTGGATGACGATGCGCGCCCCCTCGAGCCGGATGCCGTGATCGACGGCGGCCTGTCGCGTGATCGTGGCCACCCCATGACCGGTGGCCTCCAGGCGGCCTTCCGAACCACCAAGTTCCAGGGGCTTGCCGGTGACGATGCCCGGTGTATAACCGTGCGCCTTGCTGTACTCCTCCAGGATCCAGGCCATCACCTGGGGATTGGTCCCCACGTCAGGCGCCACGATGTCCTGGTGCACCCCCAGCAAGGGCCCCATCTTCTGGGCAAAACGCTTGGTGAGCACCTCCAGCTCGTCGCGGTGCAATTCGCCGGGGTCCACGGTGATGCCGCCCTTGGCGCCACCATAGGGGATGTTCACCAGGGCCGTCTTCCAGGTCATGAGCTGGGCCAGGGCGCGGATTTCCCGCAGATTGGAGGCGGGATGATAGCGCAGACCTCCCTTGAAGGGGCCGCGCGCATGATTGTGCTGCACCCGGAAGCCGGTGAAGGTGCGCAGCACCTCGATGCCGTTGCGGCGCACCTTGAGGGGGATGCTGATCAGGGTCTCGCGAAAGGGCGACAGGAGCAGGTCACGCTGGGCATCGTCCAGTTCGAGGCGCCCGAAGGCGCGGTTGAGAAAATGGCGCTGGGTATCTTCGCAGTCGCATTTCTTGTCTTGTCTGTTCATTGTCGTTTCCTGCGCAAGGCCTTTCGCGTTATCCATCGCGCCCCCGGGCATTGATCCGGCTACAGGCGGACATTGCGCAGGCGCAGGGCGTTCATGATCACGGACACCGAACTGAAGCTCATGGCCGCGGCGGCGATAATGGGCGAAAGCAGTATGCCGAAGAAGGGATACAGCACACCTGCGGCCACCGGCACGCCCAGGGAGTTGTAGATGAAGGCGAAGAACAGGTTCTGACGGATATTGCGCATGGTGGCACGGGACAGGCGGCGTGCCCGCACGATGCCCCGCAGGTCCCCCTTCACCAGGGTCACGCCGGCACTTTCCATGGCGACATCGGTCCCCGTGCCCATGGCGATGCCCACATGGGCCTGGGCCAGGGCAGGCGCGTCGTTGATGCCGTCACCGGCCATGGCCACTACATGGCCTTCCGCCTGCAGTTGCTTGACGATGTCCGCCTTCTGGTCCGGCAGTACCTCGGCCTCGACACGGTCGATCTCCAGCCTGCGCGCCACCGCCTCGGCGGTCTTGCGACTGTCGCCGGTGAGCATCACCACCTGGATCTTTTCCCCATGGAGATCTCGGATCGCCTCGGGCGTGGTCTCCTTGATGGGATCGGCCACACCGATGAGGCCGGCGGCCCTGCCATCGATGGCCAGCAGCATCACCGTCTGGCCTTCGGCACGCAGCGCATCGGCCTGCTGGGGAAGATCGCCGGGATCGATCCCCCGCTCCTGAAACAAGGCCAGGTTGCCCAGCACCACGTCGCGTCCCTCGATGCGTCCCGTCACACCCTTGCCGGTAACGGACTGGAAGGCCTCCGTCGCCACCAGATCGATGCCACGCTCCTCGGCGCCCTTCACGATGGCCTCCGCCAGCGGGTGCTCGCTGGCCCGTTCCAGGCTCGCAGCGAGGCGCAGGGCCTCCTGTTCATGGAAACCGTCCACTGCCACCAGCGACACCAGCCTGGGCTTGCCCTCGGTCAGCGTACCGGTCTTGTCCACCACCAGGGTATCCACCTTCTTCATCACTTCCAGGGCCTCGGCATCCTTGAACAACACGCCCATCATGGCGCCCTTGCCCGTACCCACCATGATGGACATGGGCGTGGCCAGCCCCAGGGCGCAAGGACAGGCGATGATGAGCACCGCCACGGCATTGATGATGGCGTGCGCCAGGCGCGGTTCCGGGCCCCACAGCCCCCAGACAATGAAGGTGATGATGGCGATCACCACGACGGCCGGCACGAAATAGCCGGAGACGATATCCACCAGTTTCTGGATGGGCGCCCGGGAGCGCTGCGCCTCGGCCACCATGTTGACGATCTGCGACAGCAGGGTGTCCGCGCCCACCTTCTCCGCCCGCATGAGCAGGCTGCCGGTGCCGTTGACGGTGGCACCGATGACCCGCTCGCCGGCCTTCTTTTGCACGGGTATGGGCTCACCGGTGACCATGGATTCATCCACGCTGCTCTCTCCGTCGATCACCACGCCATCCACCGGTATCTTCTCACCGGGGCGCACGCGCAGCATATCGCCCGGATGGACATGCTCCAGGGGGATATCCTCTTCGGTGCCGTCCTCCCGGACGATGCGCGCCGTGTTGGGCGCAAGCCCCAGCAGCAGCTTGATGGCGGCATTGGTCTGGCTGCGGGCGCGCAGTTCCAGCACCTGCCCCAGGAGAACCAGGGTGGTGATCACCGCCGCCGCCTCGAAATAGACGGGCACCACGCCCACCTCGTTGAACACCGACTCGGGGAAGATGCCCGGCAGGAGCACCGCGGTCACACTGTAGGCCCAGGCCACACCGACTCCCAGGGCGATGAGGGTGAACATGTTGAGATTGCGGGTCACCACCGACTGCCAGCCGCGCACGAAGAAGGGCCAGCCACCCCACAGGACCACGGGCGTCGCCAGAAGCAGCTCGAAGGTCTGGCGCAGGCGGGGATTGATGATCCCGGCCATGGCCTCGGGCCAGAATTCCGCGGCCATGGCACTGAAAAAGACGGGTATGGAAAGGACCGCACTCACCCAGAAGCGGCGCGTCATGTCCTTGAGTTCCGGGTTTTCCTCCTCTTCCAGGGTCACCGTGCGCGGTTCCAGGGCCATGCCGCAGATGGGGCATTCGCCGGGCGCGTCGCGCACGATCTCCGGGTGCATGGGACAGACATACTCGGTCTTTACCGCAGGCGCCGTGGGTGCCACCAGGGGTTCCAGGGCCATGCCGCATTCGGGGCAGCTGCCTGGCCCCTCCTGGCGCACCTCGGGATGCATGGGGCAGGTGTAGATGGTACCGTCCTCCACTGGGGGCGCTTCTCCGCCTTTCTGCTTGTCCGGCTCCAGATAGCGCTGGGGATCCTGCTGAAACTTGTGCAGGCAGTGGGCACTGCAGAAATAAAACAGGCGGCCTTCATGCTCATGACGATGCGGTGAATCCGCGGTCACATTCATGCCACAGACGGGATCCTGCAACGCTGCGTCGTCCTTCTCCTCCGGGTGGTGAGCATGGTGATGGGAATGTTCCTCTTCGCCCTGCTTGTGCGCCATACGACAGTCCTCTTGTTGTTCTTTACTCGATCATGCGGTCCGCTTCACGGCAATTCAATGCGCGTGACCGTCGTCATGCTCTTCCTCATGTCCTTCCTCGTGGAGGGGGGCCTGTCCTGTACCTTCTGTGGCCGCTCCGCCGTCCATTGTAACCCCGCCAGGCGGTTGCTGTATCGCACTCGCCGGGGCGGCATCTCCGCCTGCCCCATGCCCGGCCCCGCCGTGCTCATGGCCGGCACCCTCTTCTGCCTGGGGCAGTGACATCACGCCCAGGCCATGACGATAGACCAGCTCGCCACCATGCCAGGCCGTGGCGAGAAGCAGGCCTGCCCCCACCACCAGGGCCAGCAGCAGCCCCGTCCCCGGTGGACGCTTCCCATGCTGATAGCTGCGATAGACCAGGTAGGCCAGCACCAGGAACCAGGTGAATGTCACCAGCGCCCAGTTGCGATGCTCCTGCATGGCCAGATGGGAGGGCTCGTCATGGCGCACCGTGTTGAAGGCATAGAATCCCGCCCCCACCGTCAGCAGGGAAATCAGGGTGCCAAACCAGAGGTTCCAGCGGGCCACCGTTTCCCACTGCTGACGCAGCTCGCCCTGCAGAAAGTGGCTGATGACAAACAGGCCCACCGACAGTGACAACAGGGCCACCGTGAAATGAACAAAAATCGGATGCCAATTGGGGATGATCTCCATATGCCTCGTTACCTCCTTGCCAGAAAAATAGGAAAACAGCCATATGCGGCTGCATCGGGGGGCTCAATCCGCGCTGCTGCGGGTCTGGATACGATATAACTCTTCGACGGGCTGTACCGCGACGATGCCGTCCCCGGCGTGCCCGGTGTGAGCGATGCCCATGATGACGTTACTGATTTCCCGCACTCTCTCCCGGGTGGTGAAAATCTCGATCTTGGCACTGGGCGCCATCTTGCCCACGGCATAGAGATCCGCATGCCGCCCGTATCCTTCCACCTTGGTGATGGTCATGCCTGTGACGCCGATCTCCTTGAGATTCTTGGCCACCCTGTCCACCGCCTCCCGGCGGATGATCGCAGTGATTTTCCGATAATCCATCAGGTTGATGCTCTCCCTCATGCTGAAAAAAGGCCTGCCCGACAGGCCATGTATAGTTGATCCCTGTCAGCTGCCCCCTACTGTCAACCGCGCACAGTGGGGACTTCCATGCGCGATCTCGATTCCAGTAGCCGGAACAACCGACCGTCACCTCCCTATGCCATACTGACCTGCCGGACAGGCGCAACCTCGATGCATGTTCCGGAGAAATGTTCCGGTTGCCGGGTCCGCCCATGACTCACACCTGCCACTTCTCCTGGCTGCATCCCGCCACAGCGGGGACCAGGCGCGACAGGCGGACTCAGGCGAAGGTCAAAATGGGAGGCCGGGTATCGGATGACAGAAAGGCTTCTGTCACAGAGGCAAGATGGGGCTCTGCGCCGACGACGGCGGCGCGTGCGTTCTCACTGGGAATATCATCGTCCGCGGCAATGCAGCATCCTATGGTGGAGCAGCCGCCATCATTGCAGCGGTTGTGCTCATCCTGGACGACGGGGCCGATGGTCCGCCCTTCTTCACTGCGGTGCAGCGCAATGCTCCTGGCGGGCGAGGCGTTACCAAAGTGGTGCTGGTGGACGGCCTGATGAAAGACGCGTGACTGGGGATATTGGGCTGCCATGACAGCAGAGGCCAGCACAGGCAAGGCCAGCAGAGCCGCTGTTATCGCGATTTTTCTTATAGCTGACTTCATTACCACCGTCTTTCTGCAATGTTGCCCGGTTAATATAACTTATGACAAGCAATGATGAAAAGGGTTCCCTGACGCACCTGCCTCCCTGATATCCCCCGTCTGTCACCGGCCATCGATCACCAGAAGAGTGCCATTCCAGACTGCTCAGGAACCTGCACAGGATATGACAATGAGAGAAGACACGCTACAGGTCATACGCGGTAATTCTGCCTTGTCAGACTGCTCGAATACCCGGGATCAGGGCTCGCCTTTTGGTCAAAAATGTATTAAAATTATACACATATTGTTTTTTTGAGACGAGACATCCCTGAGCCTGGCGTCGTTATTCCGGCTCTTGCGGCAAAGCCGCTGCTCGGGGGAAGACAGATGGCGGAGAGGGCGGGATTCGAACCCGCGTGGGGCGGCTAAGCCCCCAGCCGATTTCGAGTCGGTGCCGGTATGACCGCTTCGGTACCTCTCCCGGGTCTTGCAAAAAAGAATCCGTACAAAAGGGCCAGTCCAACAGCAGTTCAACAGGGCCGGGCCTATTGTACCCCAAAATAGCCAAAAGTAAGGTGCGGGCGCATGCCGGATCGATCCCCTGTCAAGCTGTTCTTTACAGTCACGATACTGCTGCTGGGACTGTCTTCGGCGCCCCTCATTACCCGCCAGGCCCCTCCCCCCAGCATCCTCGACCAGATTCAGCGCAGCGGCGAACTGGTGGTGCTCACCCGCAACAGCCCCACGACCTTCTACGAAGGTCCCAATGGCCCCACGGGTTTCGAATACGACCTGGTCAAACTGTTCGCCGAGCAGCTGGGCGCACGCCTCAAGATCGTCACACCGGAAAGCTTCGATGCCATCCTGCCCCTGGTGGCACAACGCAATGTCCACCTGGCAGCAGCCGGTCTCACCGTCACCGAGGAACGCCGCCGCAGGGTACGCTTCGGTCCGCCCTACCTGGAGATCACCCAACAGCTGGTCTACCGTCACGGGGGTAAGTCACCGCGGGACATGACGATGCTGGGCAATGGCCTCATCGAGGTCGTGGCGGGCAGCAGCCATGCTGACCGCCTGCGGCAGATGGCGATGCGGACACCCGTCAACTGGCGCAGCAGCCAGACCGACGTGGCCGGCCTGCTGGCCCGGGTGTGGGAGAAAACGCTGGACTATACCGTTGCCGACTCCCATGAGGTCAGCTTCTATCGCCGTTACTATCCGGAATTGCGCATCGCCTTCGATCTGGGACCGCCCCAGCAGCTCGCCTGGGCCTTTCCCAAGGGCACTGACGACAGCCTCTACAAGGAAGCACAACGCTTCTTTCAGCGTATCCGGGCAGACGGGACCCTGGACCGGCTCAAGGAACGCCATTTTGGCCATATCCGCGATTTCGATTATGTAGGCTTGCGCAGATTCCTGCGCCACCAGGAACAACGCCTGCCCCGCTACCGGCGTTTCTTCGAAGGCGCAGCCCGCAAATACGGGCTGGACTGGCGCCTGCTGGCCGCTATCGGATACCAGGAATCCCACTGGAACCACCGCGCTGTCTCGCCCACCGGCGTGCGCGGCATCATGATGCTGACCCGTGCCACCGCGGCAGACATGGGGTATCGCAACCGCATCAATCCCCGCAACAGCATCTATGGCGGCGCACGTTACTTCAGCCAGATCAAGCGGCGCCTGCCCGAAGACATCGAAGAACCGGACCGCACCTGGTTCGCCCTGGCCGCCTACAACCTGGGACTGGGCCATGTCCTCGACGTGCGCGACATCACCCGGCGTCGCGGTGGCGATCCCGACAAATGGATGGATGTGAAAGAGAATCTGCCCCTGCTCATGGAGCGGCGCTGGTACCGCAAAACCCGTCACGGCTTCGCCCGCGGCATCGAGGCCCAGCGGTACGTGGAGAACATCCGCAGCTACTACGACATCCTGCTCTGGCAGACGGACAGTCACCGCGCCCCCGCCAATACCACCATCCTGGTACGCTCTCCCGGCCTCCAGCAGAACGTGCCGCCAATCCTCTGAACCCATGCCTTGGCCCGCGCCGAGTTTCAGGCACGCTTGCGCCCCGCGCGAAATGGCAAGGGGAAGAACATGGGCACCCGACGCTGGTAGTCGCGGTAGGCCTCGCCGAACTCTGCCAGCAGCTTGCGTTCTTCCAGGTGCGCACCCAGCACCAGGTAAAGACTCAACACCGTATTCACCGTCACGGTGGCGCCATCCAGTTCACGTGCCCAGATGAGCAGCAGGGCGCCGGCATACCAGGGATGGCGACACCAGCCCAGTATGCCCCGGGTGCTCAGTCCACCACCGGCATCGAGACCCGGGGTCCCCGCATCGCCGCGCAACTGACGCAAGCCCAGAAACCGGGCCATGTCGTACTGGCGCAGGGGCAGCACGAACAACAGGACGCCGGCGACGATCATGAGCAACTGTGGCAGGCGCCAGCCGCCTGCCCAGTCGA
Source organism: Gammaproteobacteria bacterium (assembly GCA_026981935.1). GTDB lineage: Bacteria > Pseudomonadota > Gammaproteobacteria > SZUA-140 > SZUA-140 > S012-109. The sequence continues at coordinate 7,287 of JALSIC010000033.1, read as the reverse complement.
AAAAGGGCTCGCCCTCCACACTGAAGGAAAAAACCAGTACCGGCACCAGGGTCAGAATCGCCACGACGTTGTAGAAGAGGCGGTAATAGCGGAACCCCTGCCCCATCCAGGCGGCCACGCGACGCTGCACAGACAAAGAGGCCAGCAGGCTGTGCAGAGCACACCAGGCGGTCCATATCAGTGCCAGCAGGAAATATTCGTTCATGAGGCTGCCAGTGCGCATCACTCCGACGGCGCAGCCATGTCACTCAACATCTCCAGCGAAGGCGCAAAGAAATAAGCGCCGCTGCGCGGCTCGGTATAGTCCAGCAGATGGTCATACAGGCCGTCACCGACCGTGCCATACATACGCCCCAACATGCGGTCGAAGACTTCCCGGCGCCGACAATAGGCCAGGAAGAACAGCCCCGCCTCGCCGCTGACCTCGCCATAGGGCATGCTGTGACGCAGGATTTCCAGCTCCTCGCCATCTTCCTCGATCACCACCCGACTGATATGGGCGGTTGGCGGCTTGTGCGCGGCATCCAGTTCCACGCTGTCGGCCTTGGTGCGACCGATGATCCCTTCCTGCCGGGGCACGGACAGGGCCTCCCATTCCCGCAGCCGGTGAACATAACGCTGGATCAGCACGTGACTGCCGCCGGCGAAGGCCGGCGCCTCGTCACCCAGGAGCGCAGCCGAGGCGCGGTCCTCGCCGCGGGGGTTTTCCGTCCCGTCGATGAAACCCGTGAGATCCCGGGAATCGAGGTACTGGAAGCCATGGACTTCCTCCAGCACCTGGATATGTTGCGCCAGGGGCCGATGCAGACGCCGCAGCACCTCGAAATTGAGATCGTGCCGGTTGGAATGGACATGCACGAAGACATCCCCGCCGGTGGCGGGCGCCGTCTTGGCACCGCGAATCGCCTGGAAGGGCCGCAGGCCCGGCGGCGAGGCCGCGGGGCTTACCATCCGCCAGTAGTCGGCACCGAAGGCGATGCTGCCCACCAGCCTGGCTGCCGGATCGTCCCGTCCCAGCTCGTCCAGCAAGGCCGGCAGTCCCGCCGCGACAGCGGCCACTGCCGCGCGAGCAGATTCTCCAGGTGCGACATTGAAAACGAAAAAACTGGCGTGATTGCCTGCTTCCGGCAAAATAGCCGACTGGGGTGTGCTCATTTCGGGTTTCTCCTGCAGTTCGTCCTGCAATTTTTCAGATGCAAAACAGGAATCAACGACGGACCAGCGCCCAGCGGGGAATACATGTCGCTGCCTGGTTGAGGGCCTGCTCCAGCTCCCTCCAGCGGGGCGAGTGACGCTGTACCAGACGCCAGAAGCGCCGCGAATGATTCAGGTGCACAGTATGACACAGCTCGTGGATGAACAGGTGCCGCACCAGCTCCGGCTCCAGGAACAGCAGGGCCCTGTTGAGACTGAGTGTCCCCCGCGAGGAGTAACTGCCCCAGCGGCTGCGCTGGCCGCGAATGCTGACACGGCGATATCCTTGCAGGCCCAGCTCATCGGCCACTGAGGCCAGCCAGGGCACGAGATGCAGACGCCCCTGGCGGCTGAGCCAATGCTGCAGGAGCGCGTAGGCACCCCTCTCGTCGGGGCAGCCGATCGTCAACCGCCCCGCCGCGTGCTCCTGAACACCTGCCCTTTCCAGTCCTGTCCGGTACGCCACCGTCCACGCACGATCAATGGCAGGCAAGTGGATCTCCCGCGGCAGGGTGATGTCCCGCGCAATCGGAGAAACCGTGGCAATGAGACGGGCCCGGGTTCTGGCAATCCAGTCCTCATGGCGGGCCACGAAGGCAGGCACCACGCTGGGACACATGCCACGCGGGAGCACGACTTCCACCTCGCCGTGCGGCAGGACGTGAAGCTGCAGGCGGCTCGCCCGGGCACTCACACGCACCGAGTATTCGAAATCGGTCATCTGTCCACCCGGAAGCCGGCACTCATGGCATCATGCCTTCGCGGCGCACGGCCACGCCCTCCTTTTCGAAACGCTCCAGGATGCGCTGCTGAATCCGGGGAGCCAGCGCCTGTCCCCAGCGCTGGCCGACTGCCATGGCCTCACGCGTCATCTTGGGCATCACCTCGATGGTCTTGCGTCCCAGAGGGGTCTTGTAGAAACGAATCAGCTCGCGGGTCTCCTGCAAGGTGAGATATTTGTTGTAGATGGGATAGATCAGTTCCTGCAGGGATTCTTTTTTCTCCAGTTCTTCGCGCATGACCGCCATCACTTCCTCGCGCAGGATCTCGAAGGCACGTGGATTGATATCCGGCCGCGCACGCACCAGGGCGGCCGACATCTGTTCAATGAAGGCATTACCGAACAACTGGCTCATGCGCGCCGCGCCCGTGAGTTCCATGAGCTCCTTGAGTGCCGCCTTTTTCTCCCTGGTCAGCTCTTCGGCCTGAACAACACCCGAAAGGCAGAACAGAACCGCCAGCCCCATGCTCCATTGCGCCACACATCTCATCTCCGTCTCTCCCGGGTTCGTCAGCTAAGACAATCGATAGTATGCCTACGGTAAGACTTCCACCCCCGCGTGGCAAGGCATGTATGCGAAATGTCTCACAACACATAGAGAATGATACTGACATAGTGGCTGACGCTGCCCGCCAGCACGAACAGGTGCCAGATCCCGTGAAAATGGCGTACCCGTTCATCGAAGATGAAGAAAACCAGGCCGACTGTATAGAACAGACCCCCGGCCAGCAGCCATGCAAACCCCGCCGCGGGCAGGGCGCGCAACAGAGGAGCCAGCGCTGCCAGACACAGCCATCCCATGAGGAGGTAAATGATCAGTGGAAGGATGCGCCGCCCCCGGTTCGGCAGGGAATCGATCACGATGCCCACCACCGCCAGGCCCCAGATCACCCCGAACAAGGTCCACCCCCATACCCCTCGCAGGGTCACGAGCGTAAAGGGTGTATATGTCCCGGCAATGAGCAGATAGATGGCATAGTGGTCGAAACGCTGCAGCAAGGAATCAGGGCGGGCGCCATGGGCGTGATGCAGGGCGGAAAACCCATAGAGTGCCACCAGCGTGACGCCATAGACACTGAAGGAGACGATCCGCCAGGGATCCCCCTTGCGCGCCGCCAGCGCCACCAGCACCACCAGGCCGGCCATCGCGGCAGTCAGGCCGATGAGATGGGTGATGGTATTGAAGCGTTCTCCGTGACGCAGGCGCATGTTCGACCCGACCGTGACTTCGATGCGCACCCCGGGAAATCCCCGCAGTTACTTTGCCATGCGCCTGGCCCGAAAAAAAGATCGCAAGAGGGAGGCGCTCTCATCCGCCAGCAATCCACCCTCGACGGCCACCATGTGATTGACCCGGCCCGAGGCAAAGACATCAAAGACACTGCCCGCGGCCCCGGTCTTGGGATCGGCCGCAGCAAAGACCAGGCGCCGGACGCGCGCATGGATGATGGCCCCGGCACACATGATGCAGGGCTCCAGGGTCACATAGAGGGTCGTACCAGGCAGGCGGTAATTACCCAGGCGCCGCGCGCCCTCACGCAGAGCCTCCATCTCCGCATGGGCCGTGGGATCGCAGGCGGCGATGGGACGGTTGGCACCCCGTCCAATCACGCCATTCTCCCACACCAGCACTGCCCCCACCGGTACTTCGCCCGCTTCCTCGGCCTGCCGGGCAAGCACCAGGGCCTCCTTCATGAAACCGACATCATCGACAGACATGCTCTCCGAATCCGCTATCAGGCGATGAGACTGCTGGCGTCTCCTTACCATCTACTTTATCATCGCGACAGGCAAACGGAAGTCACGGATGCTGACAACACCCTGCATGTGGGATTCAAACACTCAAACTACTGCTCCACCACAACCCGGGAATTCACAATGCAAAGACAGCAGATTGCGCTCTTCAGGCTCTGGCGCTGGCTGCTCCCAGCCGCCATGATCACCACGTCTCTTGCCGCGGAAACGCGCTTTCCTGAGCCTGTTTTCGTCTCATTGCGCGACTCAGGCCAGGTGGCCCGCTTCCCCGGCCCCGGGATCTGGGCAGGCGGTCCCAAGATGCTCTACACCACGGTGACGCCCGATGGCAGGGTCCTGGCTGCAAGCAGCCCCGTGGAAGGCGGCATTCATCTCTTCGACAGCGCCTCGGGTAGGCATCTGGCCCGCATCCTCACCGGCAAGGCGGCCAAGGGACTGAAAGCCTCCCCGGATGGACGCGAGATCTATGTCTGTAATGAAGGCGCAGACACCGTCACCGTGGTGGATGTGGCTGCCCGCCGGGGAGTGGCCACCATTGCCACCGGGGGAAAACCACACAATGTGCAGTTCAGCCGCGACGGCCGCCGCGCCTATGTCACGCTGCAGGGTGGAGACGGCCTGGGCGTCATCGACACCCGCACACGACGCATGACGCATGTCATCCCAACACCCGGCATTGCCGCACCTCACAACCTCGATCTCTCGGCAGATGGCCGCCTCGTCTTCATTCGTGGCCTCTCTGACAAGGTCGGCGTACTGGAAATCGAAACCGGCATCATGAAAGCGGTAATCCCCGTAGGCCGGGGCCATGCGGGCATCGACATCACCCCCGACGGACGCCTGGCCTTTACAGGCGCCATCGCCGACGAGACGGTCACCGTGATCGACACTCAAACCTTGCAGGTGGTGAAACAGATCAAGGTCGGTTTCGGCCCCCACGGAGTACGCGCAAGCCGCGATGGCCGCTATCTGTATGTCGCGGTCACCGCCGATGACCGGATAGCCGTCATCGACATTGAGCGTCTCAAAGTCATAGACAGCTACCACCAACCGGCCTTCCCCTTCTGGCTGGCCGTGCCGGGAAACGTCTGAGCGCTGATCGAACTCTCAGGGCCAGGGAAAACCTGGGTAAACGGCATTTATCAACTACCAACTACCGCGCCATTCAGGCATTCAGACAAAAGAAGGCCGGCTGTGTAAGCCGGCCGGATCAATCAAATAATTTAATTTATTGGAAAAGGTCAGGCCTGCAAAGCGCCCTTGCGCCTGGTGGCAACGCTGGCGAACCCTCCCAGGGCCAGCAGTCCCACGCCCAGCAGCGCCAGCGAGGCCGGCTCGGGCACCTGAACCATGTAATCAAAACTCGTTATCTTTCTAGCCTCTTGCTTGATGGTGGCCACAAGCGTCAGAGAATAGGGGCTGACAGGGTTCACGGAACCACCCGCGGTATCGGAAAATGCCAGACCGCCCATTTCTCCCGTATCCTGCAGGAGCGTACCCGTACCGAAATGAAGGTTTGCATAATCGATGTAGCTCTGAAAGGACACGGTACCCTGGGTGGTGCCTCCCACTGCGGCCAGGTAGCGAGACGGCCCAAGCGGAGTATCGAAATTATCGTCGGTGAGCATGATCTCAAGCTCACCTGCGCCACTCGTCGTCAAATTGGCCGACACGAGATCTATGACGGAGGTATAGGGGCTGCCCAAAAGCGGCTTGGAAAAGCCGCCGGTCAGGTTGGCCCCCCAGACCGTGCCGGCAATTCCTCCGTTGAAACTTACAATGCCATCACCATCAAGATCCTCGACGGTGACACTGATACCAGTGTCCTTATCCGTCAGAGTGAGAATCAGGTGTGCATGACTGCCGGCCCATGGTACGGCCAGAAACATGACGGCAATAAGAGAAAAAAGAACTCGTTTGAAATGCTGCGATAACATATTTGATCCCTCGTTAGTGATGCTGAAACTATCCTGCGCCTGTTTTTATACATTTTCCGTGCCAATATTGTAACTTGCTGTTTTATAATTAATTTTTTGTATTATCATGTGGTTTCCTTCGAGGAATGTAAAGTTTTCCGACACCAAGGGGACATCGTCTTAGTGGTGGACAAGGCCCCGGCAGCAGTGGTGCCTTGTAACTGATTGAAACGACAAACATCCACAGGAAATACAGGGTGTAAAATATCCTGACAAAATGCTGCCATTCAGTCGTAACGTCGTTACCCGGGCATTTCTATTCGTCATCCCGGTGAGCGAGGCGGCGAACATCTTCGTCATTTTTTCCTGCCGGACTGTCCGGTTCATCTGCAGGCGGGCTTTCTTGTGTCAGCCAGCGATCCCGGTTCTTCATGCAGACGCGAATAAAAGCATCCTCCTTGACGGCAAGACGAATGGGCAACGGCAAGGCTTCGTGGACAATGCGCAAGTAAGTGGCGAGCTTCTCGTCATCCATCAGGGTTTCACGCAACGCCACATCCACTTTTTCCTGCCAGAGCGCACGCACCAGGGGCCAGTGCTGATCCATCAGGTCACCCGCCTGATTCAGCGCCGCTTCTTTCAGTGACCTGGCCTTGTCCTTGGCAAGGCCGAGCTTGTCTTTCCAGGCCATCGGCTCCCCCCTGCATTCGGGATCCCCTGAAATATTATACATGCCTACTTCCAACCCTATTATCAATAAGATTTTTTTACTTTATTTTCAATTGTTTAATTTCAAAACAAACGGGAATACCATGCTCGGTTGTGCTGCCAACCACCCTCTAAAGCCGGTGGCTTCCGGTTACGGCTAAAAGCCGGATTGGTCGGCCATTCGGCCGACTACTTCACCCCTACACCACATGAAAATCATCATCCGGCTCCGGCGGCTTCTGGTTCTTGATGTATTCCTTCCATACCTCATCCGTCACATTCCCACTCGTCGCCACCCAGTAACCCCTCGCCCGGAGATGCTGACCCCAGTATCTCTTCCGCAGCACCTTGTACTCCGACAACAACTTATGCGAACTCTTCCCCTTTAGATACTGCACAGCTCGCGATACGGACAGCTGGGGCGGGATCCCTATCAGCATATGCACATGATCACGATTGATCGACCCCGCATAGATAATCATCTCCTTGCTCATCGCGATTTCACGCAACAACTCACGACAGCGTAGCCCTACATCTCCACCCAATACCTGATAACGATACTTGGTTGTCCATACCAGATGGTACTTGCAATCCCAAACCGTATGATTGCCTCGCTTATAATCCTTCATCCCATAAGGATATCATCCATCGCCTAAAGGCGAGGGGTTTACTGATCCCCTATCGGGGACTCTAAATCTGGTCCGATTTGCTTAGGAATTACCTTTCATAATAGTTCCCCGTTATTATTAACCCGGCAATAAAATATTGCTACGCTGCATAGCGAATCGACTCATGCTCGAAGTAGCTTTTCACCCTTGCTGGAGACTTCTGCAGTTTGCGCAGATGGCTCACTGCCGCTTTCTTCAAGGCCTTCTTGCTTCTTGCCGGTGCTCGCTTCGTAACACCTTCTTTCAGGTCAGCATTCAGGCATTC
>JALSIC010000032.1 GCA_026981935.1 Gammaproteobacteria bacterium | reverse complement strand
AGGGACAATGTCATTTCCCATGCCTCCCTGCCATTGCCACCACACTCCTTTGTCATTTCGACCGAAGGGAGAAATCATGTGTCGGCGGTTTCGGATTCCTTGCTGCGCCCGGAATGACAAAGAAGCGTCATTTCGCGCTGCGCTGGAAATGACAGGGACAATGTCATTTCCCATACCTCCTTGCCATTGCCATCACACTTCTTTGTCATTTCGACCGAAGGGAGAAATCATGTGTCGGCGGTTTCGGATTCCTCGCTGCGCCCGGAATGACAAAGAAGCGTCATTTCGCGCTGCGCTGGAAATGACGGGCATCACTTGCATCGTGCATTTCGTTCCGCCCCATGCGAGTCATCCATATCATGCATATAGGTAACACACCCAATAAAAAGAAAAACCCCGCCGTGGCGGGGTTGAAGGGGCAAGGGAGAGGATGTCCACATCCTTGTGGACGCATCCGTGATCCCTTCCTGGAATGCTAAAAGGGAATGCCAAAAGGCAATGCCAAAAGGCAATGCTAAAAGGGGATGGCTGAAAATACGGTCATGGTTACGTTTCCTTGAGGAAACGCGCCTTGCGCAGGGGGATGACGCGGCCGTCGCAGGACAGGAGAAAAGGTCCCCGTCCCGCAGGTGTCTTGAAACAGTGATGTCGCTCCTCTTCCATGGCCTGGCGCCCCGGGTCATGAGAGCCGGCGTGGCGGCTGCCTGTCTTGAACCAGCGTCTGAACAGTTTCATGATGATCCTCTCCTGTGGAACCGGCGTTACTTCAGTTTGATGAAGTATGAAGAAATAATAATAAATCATAAAATGTCTGTCAACCCCTTTTTTTGTCAACGAAGTGCCTCCTTCCGTCGTTGTATGAACAGATACCCGCTGCATGGTGGAGTGGCGACCGGCAGCCGGGACGAGGCCCTGGACATCGTTCAGGATGCCATGCACAAGCTGGTGTGCCGTTACGCCCACAGGTCAGCCTCCGAGTGGCCGCCCTTGATGCATCGGATCCTTCAGACCACGATTCTCGACTGGTACCGGCGCGGGGGGGTGCGCCGTCGGTCATCAATATCCTTTTCACCGGCCGGTGAGGAGGGCGGGCGGGATGTGGAGGCGTTGCCCGCTGCGGTCCGGCAGGACCCTGAACGTCAGCTGGCGGGGTGGCGGCTGGCCGAGCGCCTGGGCCAGGCCCTGTGCCGGTTGCCCCTGCGTCAGCAGATGGCGAAATCACGGAGCAGGCGGCCTTGTCTTCGCTGCCTGATCATCAGCTGGCCTATCAACTGGATGCCCGCCAGGATCGTGTGCGCCTGCTCTTGACCACGCTGCTGGGCAGTCGAATGGCGGACGATGTGGCACCGTCCGGCTATTTCGCGATGAGCCTGCAGCGCATCGACGGACGACGGCCGGGCCTGTGTCAACGCCGACGGAGGATGTCCGGTTTTCAACGGTTTTTTACTTGGCTGACCAGGCCGTATGAGTCGGGTCACTTGTCTCCTTCGGGTTCCGGAGGGTTGACGGGTTCGGTGACGAGCCCGGCCTTGCGCTTCTCCTTGAGACGGAAGCTCTCGCCTTTGATGTTGAGGGTCGTGGCGTGGTGGAGCAACCGGTCGAGGATGGCCGTGGCGACCACTTGGTCTGAGAAGATCTCGCCCCAGTCCACGAACCCCTTGTTGGAGGTGAGGATCATCGAGGCCTTCTCGTAGCGCCGGGCCACCAGCCGGAAGAAGAGGCTGGCCTCCTGGCGGTTGAGCGGCAAATAGCCGATCTCGTCGATGATCAGCACCTTGGGGTAGGTGAGCTGTTGCAGCTGTTTCTCCAGCCGGTTCTCCTGGCTGGCCCGCTTGAGCCGGGTCATCAGTTCCTCCAGGGTGAGGAACAGGACCCGGAGACCGGCCTCGGCGGCCTTGACCGCAAGGCCGATGGCGATGTGGGTCTTGCCCACCCCCGGCGGACCCAGCAGGATCACGTTCTCGGCCCGCGCGACGAAAGCCAGGCCGGCCAGCTCCCGGACGACCTTGCGGTCGATGGAGGGCTGGAAGCTGAAGTCGAACTGCTCGATGGTCTTGACCCAGGGCAACCGGGCCTGCTTGAGGCGGCTCTCCAGTCCCTTCTGGTGGCGTCCGGCCCATTCCGTGGCCAGGGCTTCTGTGAGGAAGCTGCGGTAGTCCAGCTCCCGCTTCGCCGCCTGCTCGCACAGGGCATCCAGATTGGCCGGCAGATGCTCCATCTTGAGTTTGCTCATCAGGCGCGTCAGTTCCATGACGCCACCTCCTCGTAGGTCGCCAGATCCCGGCCCTCAACCTTGATCGCCTGCCACAGCCGGGCATGGTGCGCCGGCACCACCTGCCACCCGGCTTCCCGGGGACGCAGAAGGTGCTCGGCCACGGCCTGCCCTTGGGCATCGAACACTTTGAGGGTGCCGTCCAGCGTGATCCGGATGGCCACCGTCTCTCCGCACAGGTGTGCGGGCACACTGTAGCGGTTGCCGCGCACGTCGATGAAGGCATCCAGCGCCACCCGCCGGGTCTCTCGGTAACTGGTGTCGAACCGCACCGGTGGCAAGGGCGCAAGGTGGGGCTTCTCCTCCTCGAAACGCGCCCTGACCACCGCCTTGTGGGTCCCATGCACCCGCTCATCCGCCACCTCCGCAAGCCATTGCTCCAGCTGGCAATTCAGGTGGTCCAGGCTCTCGAAGGCCCGGTAGCGCTGGAAAAAGTTCTCCTTCACGTACCGCACCATCCGCTCGTCTTTACCCTTGGTCTGGGGCCGGTGCGGACGACAGGCCTCAGGCCGAAACCCGTAGTGCGAGGCCAATTCCAGAAAGCCCGGGTTGAATCGCACCTGGCCATCCAACCCGTGCGACAGCACCGCCGCTTTCTGGTTGTCCACCCACACCTCCGCCGGCACCCCGCCAAAATGCTCGAAGGCCCGGATCAGGCCCTCGTAGGTGTGCTCGGCATCCTCGCACGCCGCCGCCCAGGCATGGAACCGCCGCGAATACTGCTCAACCGCTGCGCGGTTTCGCGTCGGCTGAACATGACATATATTGTTGCCGGGTTAATATATATCGAGTTTCGAGAAGGCGATATTGCTGAATCAAAGGATCTTGGTGAGAACACTACTCTAGGCTTGGATGCGGAAGGCAATGTATGTTCTATCACATTTGAACATGCCAGCAAGCGAACAGACATGAATCATTTAACAGTAGAAGGTATAGCGGCATAGCAAGTCACTCCAGCGGACGCGCTGAAGCGCACCGCTGTGTTTCATCGTTAGGTGTATGCAATAGAGAGATCAGAAGTGTCATACGAAGACATTGAAAGAGTGTCAGAAGAAATAAGAGCAGAAAATAAGCTGATTTTGGATGGTTTTGAGAAATGGCTTTTGGCGAGTGGCTTAAAAAAAAACCATCAGGAAGCATGTACAAAACGTAGATTTCTATATAAATGATTATTTGCTGTATGACGATTGTAACCATGCAAAGGATGGGGTTGCATTACTAAATGGATTTTTCAACTGGTTTTTTCCTAGAAAGGCTATGTGGTCAAGTAGGTCATCAACAAAAGAAACAGCCGCCAGTTTAAAGAAATTCTATAGATTCCTTGCAGAGGCGGGTATCATAGACGAATCAGATTATATTTTTGTGTTGTCTGAGATAAAAAGTAAAATGCCAGAATGGTTGAATAATTATAAAGATGAGTATGGGTGGTGAAGAGCGCCTAACAATGCGCTTTAACACGGTCAGGTTTGCGCTGTAAAGCCCCTGAAATCCAAGTCTGTACCCACAGGAGCTGCTCCTTCAGGGTGCGGATGAACCGCTCAGCCACGCCATTGCACTCCGGTGCCTTGACGAAACTGGGGCTGGATTCGATTCCCAGGAACTGGGGTTCCTGCTGGAAGACATGACTCATGTACTGCGAACCTTGGTCATGGCGCAACACCAGACCACAGGCGGCTCCTGCCCCCAGTGCGCCGATGTGCTCACGGATCCCCTGATGAATCGGCTCCAATGCCTCGAAACGGGTGCCAGGACGAGCTGCATGGATGCCGGTCACATCGCCCTTGATGTGGTCGATGGCCACGAACACGGTAGCCATGCCCTCCCGGCGGGTCATCACCTGCGTGGCATCGTTGCCCCACATCCGGTGCGGCGCCCCGGGGATGATCGTTCCGTCATAGACCTTCTGTCCTCGGGCAGTTCCGTCGCGATGGGGGGCTGCAAGCTATGTGCGCGCTTGACAGCCACCCGTTTCTTCGACCCCGAAATCCCCTTGTATCGCAGGCGCATCCACACCTTGCGGTAGCCTTCCCCCGTGAACCCCAACGCCTCGGCCTCCGACAGCACCTGGCGGATGGCTTCCACCAGGGCCTCGTCGGACACCTTCGGCCGCCGGCCACGGCGGGCCGAAGCAACTGCTTGGCGAGCTGCCGCCTGACGCACATACTGCGTCGGGTGGGCTACACCCCACAGCCTGCACACCCGGGCCTTGACATAAGAACGCTTCGCGGAGACCGACCAGCCCCGGCTCATGGCATCGATCTCCGCCGCGGAAAAGGGAACTCGCCCTGATGGCGTGCAATGCGCATCTCCAGCAGCTCCTTGTCCATCATCAGGTCCCTAACCAGCCGCTTGGCACGCTTGAGCTCCTTATCCAGTCTCGCCACCTTGGGTCGGCTGTGCGCTGCTTTATCAGGCTTGCCAGCCTGGCTTCCAGGAAATTGTCCCGCCAGCCGGACAGAACCGATGCAGGCTGGTCCGTCTCCCCACTCAGGTCCGGGCATCCAGGTTCCCGCCACGCAACAGGCGCAGAACCACCTCCTGTTTGCGTCTTGACGACCACCTTTTCGACGTCTTCTTCTCACTCATGGACACCTGGTGTGGCTCTCACTCTACGGTCAAATGTGTGTCCAGAATATTCAAGAGGCAACCCATGAGGCGGCTGTCAGTAATATTTATCTATCGCGACCTCTGCTTCCATGCCCGCCAGCCCAGCAGGGCGAGGAGAATGAAGGCATAGACCAGCGGTTCACGCAGGTCCTTTTTTACCAGCCACAGATAGTGAAACACGCCCAGGGTTGCGATGATGTAGACCATCTGGTGCAGGCGGCGCCAGTGGCGTCCCAGGCGCCGGATCATCCCGTCGGTGGAAGTGGCGGCGAGGGGGATGAGGAGCACGAAGGATGCAAAGCCCAGGGTGATGTAGGGGCGTTTGATGATGTCTTTCCAGATCTCCTGCCAGTCGAAAAACTGGTCGAAGACCAGGTAGGTGAGGAAGTGCAGAGTGGCGTAGAAGAACGTGTACAGACCCAGCATGCGGCGGATGCGAAGCAGGGGCGTCCAGCCGCTGATGTGGCGCAGGGGAGTGATGCTCAGGGTGAGCAGGAGCAGGCGCAAGGTCCAGTCCCCGGTGCGGTGGCTGATCTTTTCCACGGGATTGGCACCCAGCCTGTCGGAGAGAAGATCTGCCACCAGCAGGGCGAAGGGCAGCAGGCACAGGAGGAATACCAGCGGCTTGAGCCAGCGTGCCTTGCGCGCCGTTCGTGCGCCTTCAGAAGAAACGCCTGAGATCCATGCCCGCATAGAGCTGCGCTACTTCCTCGCCATAGCCATTGAACATCAGGGTCTTGCGCTTGAAGAATTCTCCGATGCGGCGCTCTCTGGCCTGGCTCCAGCGAGGGTGGTCCACGTGGGGATTGACGTTGGCATAGAAGCCGTATTCACGCGGCCCTGCCTTCATCCAGGTGCTGACGGGTTGATGTTCCACGAAACGGATCCTGACGATGGACTTGATGTTCTTGAAACCGTACTTCCATGGCACCACGAGGCGCAGGGGGGCGCCGTTCTGGTTGGGCAGCACCTTGCCGTAGAGGCCCACGGCAAGAAGGGTGAGGGGATGCATGGCTTCGTCCATGCGCAGACCTTCCACATAGGGCCAGTCCAGTATCCGGCGTCGTTGTCCCGGCATCTGTGCGGGATCGTAGAGGGTGGTGAATTCCACGAATTTTGCGCGGGAGGTGGGCTGGAAGCGCTTGATGAGGTCAGCGAGGGGGAAACCCACCCAGGGGATGACCATGGACCAGGCTTCCACACAACGCAGGCGGTAGATGCGTTCTTCAAGGGGGTGGGGACGCAGTATGTCCTCCAGGTGATAGCGGCCGGGTTTTTCCACCTCGCCGTCGATGATTACGGTCCAGGGGTCGGTGCGGAAATCCTTTGCCAGTTCTGCCACGTCTTCCTTGTCGGTGGAGAATTCATAGAAGTTGTTGTAGTGCGTGATATCCTCGTAATCGGTGAGCGGTTCGTCGATGATATAGCGCGAGCGCGTGTAAGGCCCCAGCGGGCGCGCAGGCCGACTCTCCACAGGCCAGCCCAGTGCCGGGGCGGCCAGCAGGGCCGCGGCCGAGGTGATGAAGCGGCGGCGATTAAAGTAGTAGCGTGGGGGGGTTATCTCGCTGGCCTTGACGGCATGGCGGGGTTGGGACCGGATGATCATTTCTCGGGTATGAATCTCCTGGGTGGAATCGGGTCTCGATGGGGGCTTCCCCCACGGATGCTGGTACAGATTGTAACTTGAATTGGTCGGGGCGGCAGACAAATACTTACAGGCAGAAGAAAGACCATGAGGATCGCTCTGGGCATCGAATATGACGGTAGCGGGTTCTGCGGCTGGCAGGTGCAGGCGGGCACGCGCACAGTCCAGGGCTGCCTGGAGCCGGCCCTGGCGAAGATCGCCGATCATCCGGTACGGGTGGTCTGTGCCGGGCGGACCGATACGGGGGTGCACGCCCTGGGACAGGTGGTGCATTTCGATACGACGGCGCGGCGTCCGCTTCATGCCTGGGTATTCGGCACGAACACCCATCTGCCGCCGGATGTCTGTGTACGATGGGCACGGGAAGTGCCAGCGGATTTCCATGCCCGTTATAGGGCCTTGCGCCGCCAGTATCGCTATGTCATTTTCAATCATTCTGTGCGCCCGGCGCTGGGGACCGGGCGGGTGGCATGGGATTACCGCCCACTGGATGTGGCGGCCATGAACGCCGCAGCTGCCCATCTCCTGGGCGAGCACGACTTTTCCGCCTACCGGGCCTGTGCCTGTCAGGCGAAGAGTCCCGTGCGCACCGTTTATCGCCTGGAGGTGAGACGCCGTGGCGATTATGTGGAGATGGACGTGGAGGCCAACGCCTTTCTCCACCACATGGTGCGCAACATCGCCGGTGTGCTCATGGCCATCGGTGCGGGCGAGCGGCCGCCCCATTGGAGCCGGGAGGTGCTCGCGCTGCGGGACCGGACTCTGGGGGGGGTGACCGCGCCGCCAGGGGGGCTGTATTTCATGCGGGTCTGGTATCCGCAGGCATACGATCTGCCGCAGGCGGCGCGTGACCTGCTGATTTGAGTCAGGTGCTGATCAGGAACGGCGTTTGTAGCCGGTGATCATGGCGCGCACCAGGTTCTCGTGATGGAGCAGGCTTTCCACCAGGACGCCGCCGAGATGGACGAAGACCAGGGCGAGGCTGAAATTGGCGAGTACCTCGTGGGTTTCCTCAAAGATTTCCTCCCAGCCTTCACCGACGTTGCCGAGCCAGCCTGCCAGGGGACCGGCCTGGTCCTCGGCGGCATAGACCATGAGACCCGTGATGCAAGTCAGAGCGACACTGCTCAGGAGAAGCACGATCATCCACCCGCCGGCAGGGTTGTGTCCCAGATAGCGCCGGGCCTTGCCTTGGAACAGATCCTTCAGGTAGGCCAGGGCGGCGCGGGGCGGGGCGACGAAGTCCGAGAAGCGCGCATGGCGCGGGCCGGCGAACCCCCACGGGATGCGAAAGGCCAGCAGGCCGAGGATGAGGTACCCTGCCCAGACATGGGGCGTCAGCCATTCGTCTTCCGTCAGGTAGGCGACGAAGAAGGCCCCGGCCAGCAGCCAGTGGAACAGGCGCAGGAGGGGGTCCCAGACTTTGATTTCGTTTCCGTTCATAAGGCGGTCTCCCGATGATTTCTGCTTGCCTTAGATAATAAGGCGCGAAGATTACCTGTCCCTTAAAAAGGGATTTGCCGGGCTGCGCTGGCAGGGAACTTTTTGCGTTCGCGCGCGTCATTATCTGTGCCTGATGAAGGTGGCCGGCCAGCCTGTGGAAAGGGGCGGGCCGGCCGGGTGTTTGGAATGGGTAATTGGTGTTCTACTGCAGTTGGCATAAAAGGAGGATGCTATGTGGAATGTCAATATTCATTCTTTGCACATCAACCGGGATACCGTTCTGAGGGCGCTGGAGATCGCTCTCTACGCCATCATCGGTACCCTGCTCGTCGGGCAGATCTTCACCGCTGATGCGGTTACCCTGCGTGAATCCCTCATGACGGCGGCGGGAGCGTCGTTGTTGATGCTGGTGTCTACCGGCAGCGCCCCGCTGGTTTCCCTGTTCACCGGGGGTCGAGTGCCGGAGAGGGAGGAACGCGGCCGCGTTCTTCCTTTCCGGAGCCGCAAGGACAGCAGGCAGACGCAGGAGGAGACCCAGCGGCGCGCGGCCTGACGGGATCAGGCATGGTAGAGAGGCGGTGCCGGAAACGGCGCCGCTTTTTTATCTCCGCTGCTGTTCCGCAAATCCTTCATGACCTGCGCCCTGATTTCGCTGAGGGGCGGTGTTCCTACGTCTGTTTTCCTGGCCCGTTTGTGCCGGGCTGGCTCGACTGCGCCTGTTTTCCCGCCTTCTTCGAATGGCTCCATTATTCAAGAGCGCCCGAGGTTTCACTTTTTTATTCGGATGTCCGATACATGAGGGTGAGGCAAGAGAGTGACAGGAAGCAGTCAGTGTGTAGGAATTTTCCCACGCCAGGCTGAGACGGCATTGTCATCTCGCCTGTAGCAATGCAGAGAGAAGCCCGGTGAAACAAAGCCATGACAACGCCCGTACTCATTTGTGACGACTCCAGCCTGGCCCGCAAGCAGATGGCCAGGGCGCTGCCAGACGACTGGGATGTATCGGTGAGTTTTGCCACGAACGGCCGTGAGGGTATCGAGGCCATCCGCGCAGGCAAGGGAGACGTACTGTTTCTCGACCTGAACATGCCCGAGATGGATGGCTATGCCGTGCTGGAAGCCATCCGCAGGGAGGACCTGCCGACCCTGGTGATCGTGGTGTCCGGTGACGTGCAGCCCGAGGCCCGCCAGCGGGTGATGAAGCTGGGTGCACTGGATTTCATCCGCAAGCCGGTGTGCGCCGAGGAAGTGGCATCGATCCTGGACAAATACGGCATACGCCGCGAGAGCGAGGAGGGACGGCTGGCGCCCGAGCCGGACGTGGACATCGGGGACTATTACCGAGAAGTGGCCAATGTCGCCATGGGTCGGGCAGCCGACCTGCTGGCGCGGCTGCTGGACATCTTCGTCGTGATGCCCCTGCCCAATGTCAGCATGATCACGCGCCACGATCTGCACATGACCCTGGAGCAGGTGGCCAAGGGCGAGAAGGTCTCGGCCGTCTGCCAGGGGTTCATCGGCGCCGGCATCGCCGGTGAGGCCCTGCTGGTATTCAACGAGACCAGCATGCACGATATCGCCCGCCTCCTCAGGCACGAAGGGGAACTGGATGAAGCGATGGAGAGGGAACTGCTGGTGGATATCGCCAGCATTCTCATCAGTGCCTGCCTGAAAGGGATCGCCGAGCAACTGGACATCAATTTCAGCCAGGCCCCCCCGCAACTCCTGGGGCAGTCCCTCCAGGTGTCTGAACTGTTGCAGCGTAATCCCCTGCAGTGGGAAAGCACCATGGCCATCGAGATGGGTTATCGATTCGAGAATTGTGACATCCATTGTGATCTGCTGCTGCTGTTCGCCGAGGATTCACTGCCCGTCTTCGATGAGCGTGTGGTTTGCGTCATGGGGTGAGCGATGGACAGCGGCAAGATCGATATCAGGGAAATGCACTGGTTCATCCATATGCTCCAGGCCCTGGATGCGGGTCTGGTGGTGCTGGATCGCGATTACCGCATCCAGGTCTGGAACAGTTTCATGGAGAACCACAGCGGCCGGCATCCCGGCCAGATCCTCGGCAAGGAGATCTTCTCACTCTTTCCGGAGATCGAAGCAGGCTGGTTCCGGCGCAAGGCCGAGGCGGTCTTCCAGCTTGGCAGTCGTGCCTTCGTCACCTGGGAGCAGCGTCCCTATCTGTTCCGCTTCAGGAACTACCGCCCCATCACCGGGAGGGCGGAATTCATGTACCAGAACATCACCTTTGTGCCCTTGCTTTCCCTGGCGGGCGACGTGAGTCACCTGGGTCTGCTCATCTACGATGTCACGGATACCGCTGTGCACAAGCAGGCCCTGGAGCAGGCCAACCGGCGCCTGGCACAGCTCAACCGCACCGACCACCTGACAGGACTCTACAACCGTGCCTATCTGGAAGAAATGCTGGCACGGGAGTACTCCCGCAGCCGGCGTACCTTCCAGTCCTGTACCTTGATGATGTTCGACATCGATCATTTCAAGAAGATCAACGACAGCCATGGTCACCCCGCAGGAGATGCCGTGCTGCAGGCCACGGCGCGTGTTCTCAAGGAGTCCATTCGCGACACGGATATCGCCGCGCGCTACGGCGGCGAGGAGTTCTGTGTCATTCTCATCGACACCAACGCCAAGGAGGCGCAACTGGTCGCCGAGCGCCTGCGGCGCAACATGGAAGCAGAAACACTGCATTACGACGGGAAAGAGATCCGGTGGACCATCAGCTCGGGCATCGCCGAGCTGGTGGAACTCATGGAGACCCCGGCGCAATGGCTGGAGTGTGCCGACAAGGCCCTCTATGAGGCCAAGGAAAGGGGACGCAATCAGTGGCGCCTGTACAAGGAAGCCGTGTGACCCCTGCCACGGCGCCTGCCTCGGTTGCCTGGCGGGCCGTCGTCTGCCCGCAGGCGGGCAGGTGTCTCATGACGCCATGACCCCGGGCGCAGCCCTGCCAGGGTGATGCTGCCCACGGCCGCACGGATGAGCCGCAAGGTTGGATGACCCACTGCCGCGGTCATGCGTCGTACCTGACGATTGCGCCCCTGGGCGATGGACAATTCCAGCCAGCTCACCGGGATGTGGCGGCGCTGGCGAATGGGCGGATCGCGGGGCCACAGCGTGTCCGGCTCGGTCATGAGGCGGACGCGCGCTGGCCGGGTTCTGCCATCCTTCAGCATGACGCCCCTGCGCAGCTCTTCGAGCGCTGCCGTCCCGGGAATGCCCTCCACCTGAACCCAATAGGTCTTCCAGCAATGCCCTGGCCGGCTGATGCGTTGTTGCAGGCGGCCGTCGTCTGTGAGGAGGACCAGCCCCTCGCTATCCTTGTCCAGGCGGCCGGCAGGGTAGACATGGCGCAGGGGAATGAAATCCGCCAGGGTTGCCTCGCCGCGGGGGGCTGTGGGAGGGACGGTAAACTGGCACAGCACGCCATAAGGTTTGTTGAAGGCAATGAGCATATTATCAACCCGGCAACAATATATGTCATGTTGATGCAGGGCACAATAGAGGTTTATGGACTTCGGTCAGGGTTTGTCGTTCCAGGTATCGCTTGTTATACAAGTGACGCCTGTCATTTCGAGCGCAGCGAGAAAGCCAGGGGTAGCGGTATAGGATTTCTCCCTTCGGTCGAAATGACAACGTTCGTTGTCATTCCGGGCGCTGCGAGGAATCTGGGGCCGGTGGCATAGGATTTCTCCCTTCGGTCGAAATGACAACGTTCGTTGTCATTCCGAGCGCAGCGTGGAATCTGGGGCCGGTGGCATAGGATTTCTCCCTCCGGTCGAAATGACAACGTTCGTTGTCATTCCGAGCGCAGCGAGGAATCTTGGGGCGATGGCACAGGGTTTCTCCCTCCGGTCGAAATGACAGGGATGTGTGGTCGGAATGACAGGGAAGTGTGGTCAAAATGACAAGGAGATGCCGGTCCTCGTGGTCTGCATCCAGATTGTGCGACGGCCGTCAGTCAATAATGCAAGTTTAAGGTGATATCCCGCTGCATTTCTGTGTGAAATTCATAATTTACTGAAATAGATAGTCTGATTGTAACTTCTTCCATTGCCGGTAAGGCTTGCCCGCACTGGTGCGAGGTGGAACCTGAGGCTCCGCCACGTCGTCTTCAAGAACAGATAACAGATATCGGGGGGTACTCCACGGAGTACCGCATGTCAGGCAATCAACCGCGCAATAGAGAGGAAGTCATGATGAACGGTCTTACTAAATCCATGGCGGTTTTGGCCGTTTTGCTGCTCGCTGCCTGTGGGGGTGGCGGCAACAGCAACGGCAATACCGCTGACGGGAGTTCCGCAGTGTCCCTGTTGATCACCGATGCCGTGTCCGACCAATATGCCAAGGTCTGGGTGACCGTGCTGAAAGTGACCGCCTCGGACAGTAACGGAACCCCCGTCACGCTCTATGATAACCCGCAAGGCCTGGTGGTCAATCTCTCCGAGCTGAATGGTGTGGCCGCCTTGCTCAACACACAGAATCTGGCGCCCGGCACCTATAGTGACTTTCAGGTCACGCTGGCCAACGAAGTGAGCCTGGTGGACCGCAGTACCGGTCAGACCGTGCTGGCGGCTTTCAACGATGCCGGTCAGCCCGAAGTCGTGCCGGTCCAGGGCAGCATCACCATCGGCAGCGGCAACGGAGCCATTGCCATCGACTTCGATCTCAAGCAGTTCCGTTATGATGGTGCCACGGGACTGGTGACGCCGGTACTGGTGTTGAAGAGCGACAATGGTGACGGCCGCATGTTGCGGGACAGGCTGGAGCGGACCTATGCCGATGTGGAGGGCACGGTGCGGGCCGTCAATGATGGTGTCAGTTTTGTGCTCCAGCCCGAGCATGGCGCTGCCACCGTGACGGTGAATCTGCTGCCTGCGACCACGGTCTATGACGATCGCGACGGCAGTCTGGGCAGCGATACCAGCGCCCTGGCTCCCGGCCAGGCAGTGGAAGTCTATGGCAATTACGACCCGGTGACCATGATCATCGAAGCCGTGCGAATCGAGATCAAGGTCGACGTGGACGCCTCTCCAGGAGCCCTTCCGGCGGTGGCAACGCATCGTGCCAAGGTGGAAGGCCGGGTAAGCAGCTATGACAAGACGAGCGACATCCTGGTTCTGGATGTGCGCGAGGCCGAGCGTTTCGTACCCCCGGCCACGACCCTGGAGATCCATGGCGCTGCCAGTGCCGTTTTCACCAAGGGCAGCGTGGATCTGCTGGCTGCCGGCCAGCATGTGGAAGTCAAGGGTGTGTGGGAGGATCCCCTGTTCACCGCGGTGGTCATCGAGATCGAGGGGGCCCTGCCGGCGAGGGCGGACGAGGCGCGTGAAAGGCATTTTGATGACCGCTATGCCGAGGTCAAGGGGCGCGTAGAGCGTGTCACCGGCGAGCGGGTCACCCTGAAGGTCGTCAAGCGCGAGCATTTCGATGGCAATGCGTCGGCAGATACCCTGGACATCGATATCAGCGAAGCCTGGTTCAAGTATGGCGCGGCCGAATGTCTGGCGCCCGGCGCCTACATCGAAGCCAAGGGTGCCGTGGAGTCGGGTGTGCTGGTGGCCGTCATGGTAGAGGTCGAGTCGGCTTGTGGTGCCTCCCCAGTGATAGATCCAGTGATAGATCCAGTGATCGGCGATGACTCATCAAATGATACGCAGGGCGATGATTCCAGTGGGGACGGCACCGCAGGTGATGATGATGGCACGGGTGATGCCGGCAGCAGCAGCGACGATGGAGACGGCCGTGATCGCGGCCAGAGGGGGCATGCCGAACTCAAAGGCGTGATCCAGGTCGTGGATGGCGACCTCGTGACAGTGACCCTGTTCCGGGTCGAATACTTTCGTCCTCCGACGGTTCAGGTCGTGGTGGATGTGAGCAAGGCCTGGTACGAATACGGCAACGCCGCAGATCTTGCGGTGGACCGGGTCGTGGAAGTGGAAGGCCGCTGGGACGGCAGCCGGGTTGAGGCATCAAGAGTGGAATTCAGGTAGATTCTCCCTCTGGCCGGCTCAGAGAATCCCGCTCCGGCGGGGTTCTTTTCTGCCTGTCTTTCAGAGATTCAGGTTGTTCCAGGCAAAGGTGTTTTCGGCCTCCGCAAGGCCGTCACCGTCTGTGTCCGTGGTGATGCGCACCAGGCTGCCGCCCAGCGCCATGGCGGTGATACGGCCCTTCGATGTGTCGATGCGCAGGGTGCCTTCGCCGGGATGAGAGGCGCCGCGTTGCCACGACAGAGGTGTCGGTGTGGCCACCGTGATGATCCCGTCGGCGAGATCGCTGAGCAGGGTGCCGCTGGCATTCAGTGTATAGCGGGTGCTGACGCTGTCGTACTGGATGGTGATGGCCAGGTCCAGCAGGCGGTCGTCCTGTGCGTCTTGTACGTCGTTGCGGCTGAGAGTGAGCGTGCCGCTTGCGAGGGTGGTGGAGACTGCCTCTCCCTGGCGAAGGCGGATTGTGAACCCGATGGGCGCGCCGGTGTTCGTCGCAAGGCCGATGCGTCTCCCGCCGCTCTCCCCCTTTTCCCTTCTTTCCAATGACAGGCCGTTGAAGGAGATCTCTCCCGACATGATTTGATCGTAACTGCCCTCGTCCGCCACCGCTTGGTGACGGAAATCCGCAATATTGAGTCCACCGCGATAGACCCTTTCGCCCAGAATGCAGTCGTAAAAATTGACGGTCATTACATTGCCGGAGAGAAAGAACCCCTTGTCCGTGGCTGCCCTGAAACTCTGGATCTGGTAACTGCCGCCAAAGGGGTTGGTGCCGCCGCTGGCATCGCCATCGCAGGGAAGGGTGAGGAAGGCGGCTTGCATGGCCTCTTCGTGTCCGGCGCCCAGGATGCGGCTGGGGTGATTGACATCGCTTCCTGACGGTGAATCCAGGTCCTGCATCAATCTTGTCAGCAGGGCAGTCTGTTCGACAGGAGAGGAAGTGCTGCGGATGCCGGCGGTGAAGAGATCCTGGCCAGTTTTCCCCAGGACGGTGCCGGTGCCGGCAATCTCATCAAGGGTGCCCAATGCAACGATGACCGTTGCTACCAGCCGGCTGGATGGGTCGCTGGTGCCCGGTATCGTGTCTGCTGCCGTGTTTCCCGGTTGTGGAAACGATGTGTTGCCGCCGGTATTCCCATTGCCACGGCCCTGGAGGAATTGTGTGAACTGTGGAGAGGCGTCGGGCAGGTTCTGGTCACCCATGGCAGAGCCGAAGGTGGCATTGTTGTACAAGGGTGCAGCGCCGCCGCCGCAGGCTGCCAGCAGCAGGAAACAGACAGGGACGCAAAGATCGCGGAGTGACTGTGGCATGACGGGGTGGTGCGGCGTGGCGGCCGTGGCTTCATTGCGAATACACGCCGCCACGGCCGGTTCCGCGGGGCTCAGTGGTAGCCATCCCGCGCCTGGCGGTCATTGGCCTTTTTCAGCAACCCGGCCAGAATGGTTTCCGCAACATGTTTTTCCCGGAAGGGGCCATAGACATTGCCCCCGTGGATGGTGATGTACCAGCCTGAATTGCTGCCGTCGATGGCACTCTGAAAGAAGATGCTGCCGATGCGGTACTGGGCACGGCCGGTGATCTTGCGGGCTGTGGAAGTTTTCATGTGTGATCCTCCTTTGTCCTCCAGAGGATTTATCGGCAACGCCCGTTCAGATTTGAGTCACGGATCTGAATCCCAGGGCTGGATCCCAGGGCTGGATCCCGGATCAGTACTCCGGGCCTTCTGACGTCTGGCAGGGAGAGAGGGGGATACGGCCGTGACGACATCGACCTGCCGGCACCCCGGGGGTACGGTTGTTTCCGTGCGCTGCCTGTGAGGGACGGGGATATGGACCGGAAGAAAAGGATATGAAATGGTGGGGTTTTTGGGCTATCATGGGGGCCACCTGAAGGACAGCGGCAGGCGGAAAACAAGCCATGAAGGAACTGAAGAGACTTTTGATATACGGTGTGAGCACGGCCGTGGTGATTATGATCCTTACCACCTTGGCCACATCAGGGGCGGTTTCCGGCGACTTTCTCGCACTGGCGGCCACGCTGCTGGTGGTGGTCCTGCCTGTCGCACTGATCATCTGGGTAGGCAAGCGGGAGCGTGCACGGCGTCAGTCGCAGGACGGGGAGACGTCTTAAGACAGTTGCCTGAAGACCCGCTGGCGGCGCGATTCCTCCGTGCCGGGTTGCCAAAACGACGCAGTCCCAGGCCGCGAGGGCTGAAATCTCCTTGTCGTCTCGACCCCGTTTCTTTGTCATTGCGACATTAGTTTCATGTCATTTCGACCGGAGGGAGAAATCCTGTGCCACCGGCCTCAGATTCCTCGCTGCGCTCGGAATGACAACGAACGTTGTCATTTCGACCGGAGGGAGAAATCCTGTGCCACCGGCCTCAGATTCCTCGCTGCGCTCGGAATGACAACGAACGTTGTCATTTCGACCGGAGGGAGAAATCCTGTGCCACCGGCCCCAGATTCCTCGCTGCGCTCGGAATGACAGGCCTCACATGGATGACAAGCGTCACCTGGAACGAAAACCCACCTGAAGCCCATAAAACCTCGGCTATACTAAGACAATCGATAGTAAAGCGACCTTCAGCGGGTGGTCGGGCGGTCAGTCGCAAGGCGCGGTGGCGCTGCCATAGTACGCCTATGGCAAGACGCCGCAACACCGCGAATGGCCGCCCAGCCGCCCGCCCGGAGGGAGCGGCCCAGGCGTCCCGGCTCGGCGTTGCGACCCTTGGAAAGGGCCAGCCATTCCCTGCGGGCCGCGCCTTGATCAGGAACGCCTGGGTCGCTCTGAAGGTTGCTTTACTATCGATTGTCTTAGTAGCGGTTCCTGAGGACAGCACACCGGCACGGGCCGGCGCACAGTAATGGCAGTGGTCGTGACCCGGCAGTCATAGGCCAGCGCTTCGACACCCCGGGCGAGGGCTTCGCGCAACATTGCGCCATAGGCGGCGTCGATGTCATCGGCAGGCCGCATCTCCCGGGCATCCTCTCGCTGGATGCAGAAGAAGATGACCGCACGCAAGCCCTGGCGCACCGCCAGGGCCAGTTCTCGCAGATGCCGGGTGCCACGCCGGCTGACGGCGTCGGGGAAACGGGCGATGCCGTTCTTTACAAGCGTGACGTTTTTGACCTCCACGAGGCAGGCAGGGCGTCTGTCGTGGGTCAGCAGCAGGTCGATTCGGCTGTTTTCGGCGCCGAAAGACACCTCCTGACGGATCGCGTGATAACCCTGCAGTTCGGCGATGCTGCCCGCCTCGATGGCGGCACGGACCAGCGGGTTGGCCAGTGCCGTATTGATGCCCACGAGTTGTCCCTCGGGGGTTTCCACCAGTTCCCAGGTCAGTGGATACTTGCGCCGGGTATTGCCGCTGTGACGCAGCCAGACCCGCGAGCCGGGTTCACTGCAGCCCGTCATGGCCCCGGTATTGGCGGTATGGGCAGTCACCATCGTGCCATTGGTGAGACGGATATCGGCGAGGAAGCGCTGGTAACGGCGCAGCAGTATACCTTCCAGCAGGGGTGGGTCAAAATTCATGCGCGGCTTTACGACTGGCGGCCCTTCCAGGCGAGGATTCGGCGTCGGTCCCGTTTGCTGGGACGTGCTGCCGGGTGGGGTGCCGCCGGGCCGGCGAGGCGGGCCTGTTCGCGCTGGATCTGGCGCCGGGTGAGGCTTTCTGCCGTTTCCTCGTAAAGCTCCCTGGCAAGGCTGGCCGGTCCGCGGCGGTCATGGAGCTTCATCACCACGATGGTGAATTCCTCGGGGCCGCGGCGGATCACGAGGGTGTCGCCCACCCGGACGGACTTTGCCGGCTTGGTGCGCGAGCCGTTGAGATGGACCTTGCCGCCATTGACGGCCTCGGCCGCAAGCGAGCGTGTCTTGAAAAAACGCGCTGCCCACAGCCACTTGTCCAGCCGGACTGCCTGCAGATCTTCTTTCACGAGAGATTGGTGGATAACAGGGGGCTCACTTTCTGCCGATAATACTACGAATCCGTCCGGCATGAGTGGAATGCGGGCGTGTCGCGGCCGCTTTCGAGGGTAAAAGGGAGAATGGAGGGATGCGGATAAACATCATGCGTTGCCGGTGCTGGCTTGTCGTCTGCCTGTTGTGGGGGTTGCAGGCGCCCTCGGTGGAGGCGGCCAAGATCTTCCGCTGTGTCGATGACAAGGGACATGTCACCTTTCAACAGACCCCCTGTACGGCCTCTGTGGGTGGGGAGGGGGCGGGGAAGCTGGAACCGTCCGGAAAGGGGCGGCATTTCCTCTGGCGCCTGACTTCGGGCGAGGCGACGGTCTATCTGCTGGGGTCGGTGCATTTCGGCACCGACCGCATGTATCCCCTGCCACCCGTCATCGATGCAGCCTTTGCAAAGGCCGACGCGCTGGTGGTGGAGGTCAACACGGCTGCCCTGGATCCCGTGGCAACGGCACGTCTCGTGGCATCGCTGGGCAACTACCAGGACGGCAGCAGCCTGCGCGAGGCCCTGAGTGACCCGGACTGGCAGAAGCTGCGGGAGGCAGCGGCGGCAGTGGGCATTCCCTTTGAGATGCTGGTGCGGCAGAAACCCTGGTTCGCGGCCATGACCCTGGCCGTGGCGGCACTGCAGAAAAGCGGCTTCGACAGTCGCTGGGGCATCGATTCCCATTTCCTGGCGCGTGCCTCGGCCGAGGGCAGGCCTGTCATGGAACTGGAGACCCTGGAGGAACAGCTGCGCTTGTTCGATGATCTGTCTTTTGAGGTGCAGCGGGCCTTGCTGCGCCAGTCGCTGTATGAGCTGGAGCACAGCGGAGAATTTTTCGGCGCCATGCTCGATGCCTGGCAGCGGGGAGATGCGGCGGCTTTGCAGGCACTGCTCAAGGCAGGCTTCGAAGACACGGCGGCGGGGCGGGAGATGTACGAGGTCTTCTTGACCCGGCGCAACGTCAGGATGGCGGAGAAGATCGAAAGACTGCTGGAAGAGCGCCGCACCTATTTCGTCATAGTGGGGGCGGCCCACCTCCTGGGGGAAAAGAGCATTCTGAGTCTGTTGACGCGCCGGGGTTATCGGGCCGACCGGTTCTGAGAGCTGTGCTTGCCAGTACTGCCTCGATTATTGTATTTTCTTTATTTTCCGTTGGTTGCAATAAGGAGGTCATGTAATGGGTAAAGGTGACCGCCGCACCCGGCGCGGCAAGATCTGGCGAGGAACCTATGGCAGCCGACGCCCTCGCAAGAAAAAGGGCGGCAGCACGGGGAAGGGGGCAGCCTGAGGGCCGCCTTTTCGATCCCATTCGATCCCAGTTCGCTTCCGGTACGATCCCGGTGCAGCAGAAACCGGGTTCGGAGTTTGCAGGTCAAATACCGGGAAAATACCGGCCCGGATTTTCAGCTCACGACTTGTTGAGACGGGTATCCCTGGACCCTTGGCGTCTGTCGGACTTAGGGAAGCTCTGATTAATTCGTGAACCGGTGTCTGGTGTCTGAAATGCCCTGTCCCGGTGTTGCAGAGCTTGACCAGGGCGCTGCCATGGCCTGCGCGTTGCGCCTTGAGCCGGGACATTTCATTTCACCATCCATCCGGCCCAGAATTAATCAGAGGCTCTCTTGTCATTTCGAGCGCAGCGGGAAATGACAGTATCCCTGTCATTCCGAGCGCAGCGAGGAATCTTGGGAGGCAGTGGGACAGGATTTCTCCCTTCGGTCGAAATGACAGGGCGGGGGTCGAAATGACAGGGCGGGGGTCGAAATGACAGGATGCGAAATGACAGGGTGGTGATCGAAATGGCAGCCGCTTTACTATCGATTGTCTTAGGGAGGAGTCTTTCGGACTTATCTACTGTGCGGGTGGGAGAGCGGCCCGAATCTTCCCGATTTCTCGTTGCGTGGTTCCACGATGCGCCTCGAAATCGGGAAGATTCGTTCTTGTCCTCCCGCCATGCTCCCTGAATCCGACAGACTCCTTGCAGCGTGAGCTTGTCGCTCAGCCCCTTGTTGCCGGCTTGTGAGGAGAGAGGCGCCGGTCTGCGGCCATGGTGGTGGCCAGGACCGGTAGGCCAAAGCCGGGTTTTCCAGCCTAATCAAGTGCCTGCAGCGGTCGATATAAACGGTATGTCAGGCTGGCAGCAGAATCGGTTTCTTCCGGCAGGCACGTCACCGGGCCCGCCCGCGGGTGATGCGGACCGCCGGCGTCACCCCCGTACCGTCATCGCTCTGGAGATCCGGGTCGATGACGGGCAGGACGTGCGTCGATACCGGACGCGCGACATCTCCCACGGTGGCATGTTCATACTGGTGCGGGGACATCCCCCGCCTCCCCTGGGAAGAGAAGTGGGCGTCCAGATCACGGGTATTGCCGAGATGTCCCCGGTGGTGCGGATGCGGGTGGTGCGCATCGACAGCGAGGGATTCGGGCTGCAGGTGTGTGACGAATCCGCAGCCGGAGGGACGACGCCATGCGCAGGGACGTATTGAGGCCCAGGGATATTTTCCGCGAACGCCGGCGTGGGGCGGACGCCTGGCTTTCCATGATGCGCGTGCTGGGGGTGAGTGGCTGGCTGTTGATGTTCAGCGCCCTGGCCCTGTTCGAGCGGGCGCGCCCCGAAGAGAGTTTCATCGATCCTGAGCTGTTCCGTCGCCTGGGTATCCCGGTGGTGTTGCGCCAGTACTGGGACCTGGAGCTGGTGCGCTACATCTTCTATCTCATGATCATGGGGCTGGTGCTCAGCCTGGCAGGCCTGTGGCTCAACAGCCGGCGCCGGCGGCGCCGCGACGATCATTACCGGATTTATCTCCTGTCCCTGGGGCTGATTTCCCTGGCCGGCATCGTCATGTACTGGCTGAAGCTCCCATTCTGACGTGGCGTCGGGATAGAATGGCCGGCATGCTTTCTGAAGAAGAACAGGCCATCAGGGCGCGTCTGCAGACACTGCGCATCGAGCACCGGGATCTGGATGAGATCATTCACCGCCTGCAGCGCGAAGGACATGTGGATCAACTGCTCCTGCGGCGCCTGAAGAAACGCAAACTGCTGCTCAAGGATATGATATCTCACCTGGAGAGCCGGCTCATTCCCGACCTGGATGCCTGATACAGGGGCAGGACTCAAGGTGCCAGCGGCAGAATCATCACCTCACCGCCGTAACAGATACCGGTATCGATGAAATGGACATTGCCCAGCAGGCGGGGCCGGGCGAGCGGCGTGTGGCCGCAATAGATCTTGATGATGCCGGCGACGGTCTGGCGATCCATGAAGGAGATGCGGCGTCGTTCCCACAGGACATATTGCTGCAGATCCCTGTCACCGGCCGTCAGGGCGCCGCACAGGCCGGCCCAGTCCAGCCAGGGGGGCGCATCGGCATGGAGGATGCCCACCCGTCCCCGGCCGACGTCAATGTCCAGGGCCAGGGGCAGTGCCTCGAAGGCGGCGAGACAGGCCCTGCGCTGCTGTTCGTCGACGGCCAGCCACCATTCCCCCCCGTTGCAGCGCAGCCACCATGCCAGCTTGGTCGTATCCCCCCCTGCGCTGAGCAGCATGTCTTCATGATTGCCCCGTACACTGTGGAACCAGGGCCGGTTCAGCCATTCCAGGACGGCGGATGAACAGGGTCCCCGGTCAATCAGGTCGCCGGTACAGAACAGACGGTCCACCTGTGGATCGAAACGCAGGGCATCCAGGGCTTCCTGGACACGGGAAAATTCACCGTGGATATCTCCGACCACAAAATCCCGCCCCCCTTCATTGGGTGGAAAGTGCCGTACGCGCTGTGGACCACTGCCGGTCATGCTGCCCGCTGTCATCCAGGCTCTCTCCTCATTTTCCAACCTCTGTTCTCAGTGCCCCCACTTGCTGAGAGTCTCGTAGTTGAATGGACATGGTCCGACTGTTGGCACGCCGGTACGGCAGCCTGGATGAAGCGCTGCAAGAGCGCAATCCAGGAAACCAGCCGGCAACCCCCCGCACCCGGATTACGTTCCGCTCCATCCGGGCTACACATTCTGATATGGACAATTATGAGACCATTCATATCTTGTCAGAAAACAATGTCTTACTGAAGAGAAAAATAAAGGACGATGTCCGGTGATCCCTGCTGTCTTTGCAGGGCGCCTGTGGCCTTGTTGATGCAGCACCTAGTACAATGGCCATTTCTGTATGGCCGGCAGCCGGCCATCTAAGGTTTTCGATCTGTGACATCAGGGGATTATCCTCATGTCCACCCTCGACAGGCGCAGCAATTCATGACCCCGCAATTCCAGGATGTCCCTGATCTGGCGCTGATCTTTCGCGCCTTGAGTTTTGCCGCCCGAAAGCATCGCGACCAGCGCCGCAAGGATCCCGAGGCATCCCCCTATATCAATCATCCCATCGCGCTGGCCCATGTCTTGTGCAACGAGGGCGGCGTTCATGATCCTGTCGTACTATGTGCTGCAATTCTCCATGACACGCTGGAGGATACCGAAACCACCCGGGATGAACTGGCGCGGGAATTCGGCGAGGAAATCGCACGCATCGTGAGCGAGGTGAGCGACGACAAGGGGTTGCCCGCCGAGGAACGAAAACGCCGGCAGGTGGAGGCGGCGGCCGAGGCCAGCGAGGCTGCCAAGCTGGTGAAACTCGCAGACAAGATCTGTAATCTGCGCGACATCGCCACCAGTCCACCGGTGGGCTGGAGCCTGGCGCGACGCCAGCGCTATTTCGACTGGGCAAGGTCTGTTGTGGACCGGATGCGTGGTGTGCATCCCGGACTGGAGGCCGTCTTCGACGAAGCCTATGGTCAGCGGCCCCGGCAATGAGCCCGCGTATTACCACATAATTATTGTGGAATATGGCGGGAGTATTCTACACTCGCGGGCGTAAGGACAACAACGAGGACGTTTAATATGTGTGAAACATTCATGATTCTGCCTGCTGCGCAAACCCGTCATCTGCGCTTGCTCCGCGTGCCGCCGGACTACGAGCGTCAGGAGGCCTATCGTCACGTCACGGCGGTAATGGCCGAGGTGCAGGAGCGTAATGGCTGTTGGGACTGGGAGGATCTGTCCCAGGCCCTGGAGGCACGGGGTTTTATCCCCCTGGATTTCATTCTGGGGCCCGCCATCGACCCGGTAACCGAAGGAGAAACCGGAGGGGGAAGCGCGTGAACGCGAAGGTGTCCGTCGCTGAGGAGAGGAGAGCGGCTATGTGGAACAAAATCTGTATCGTTCTGTTGGCAGGTGTGATGGGTGCCATGGCGGCGCCGGCCTGGAGTGACAACAAACTGGTGACCCAGTCCGTCCTGCCCCTGGCCATGGCCCGCGAGGCGGCTGCCGAGGCCCTGGCACAGTGTCGCCGTGACGGCTACCGCGTCAGCGTGGCAGTGGTTGACCGCAGCGGTGTGCTGCGGGTCCTGCTTCGCGACGACGGCGCCGGCGTCCACACCGTGGACAGCAGCCGCCGCAAGGCCTATACCGCGGCCAGCATGCGCGAACCCACAATGAAGTTCGCAGCCCTCATCGCACGGCTGCCCCAACTTCAGGGGCTGCGCGACATGAACGAGTCCATTCTCATTCTCGGCGGTGGCCTGCCCGTCCGCTTTGGTGACGAGGTGGTGGGTGGCATCGGGGTGGGCGGTGCGCCCGGGGCCCATCTCGACGAACACTGTGCCCGCGCGGGTCTGCTGCGCATCGGGGCCCATCCCTACGAAGCGCAGAGCGCTGACAGCGATGCCAGAGAAGATGCCGGGGAATAGGCGTCGTATCTATGAGGGACGTATCGTGGCGCTCGAGGTGGCCACGGTTTCCATGCCCGATGGGAGTCTCCTGGAGATGGAATGTGTGCGTCACCCTGGGGGTGCCGCCGTCGTTGCCGTGGACGAGACGGGCAGGGTCTGCCTGTTGCGCCAGTACCGGCCCGTGCTGGATGCCTGGTGCTGGGAACTGCCGGCGGGCAAGATCGATCACGACGAGCCGCCGCTGAACACGGCAAGACGTGAGCTGGCGGAAGAAGCCGCAGTTGAAGCCGCGGTCTGGCACGAGCTGGGCGGCATCGTGTCATCACCGGGCGTATTCGATGAGCGTATCCATCTCTATCTGGCCACGAAGCTGAAGGCTGTCACGGTGCCGCAGGAGAAGGGGGAGTTCTTCGAGCGTCACTGGCTGCCTTTTGTCGATGTCCTGGCCTGGACGCTGGACGGCCGACTTGCGGACGCCAAGAGCATCGCCGCACTGCATCGGGCCGCTCATCACGAAGCCTTGCCGCCCCTTGCCCGGGGAAAATTGGCCAGAGAAAAGATGGCCGGAGAAGATCAGGCCAGATGAGAACGGGGAGAAAAAAACCCGGCTACAGAGGGGGGGAGGGAAGGAGAGGATGTAGCCGGGGGTGAAAACTGTACTGTATGGTCTTATTTTGAGACTTGCATTATTGAGTGACGGCCCTCGTGCAGCCTGGAGTCAGGTTCCGATGTGCGGTATCTCCTTGTCATTTCGACTACATCTCCTTGTCATTTCGACCGAAGGGAGAAATCCTGCCCCTCTGCCTCCAGATTTCTCGCTGCGCTCGAAATGACAGCCGTCACTCGGATGGTCAGCCGTCACCTGGATGACAAGCCTTGCCTGGAACGACAAACCCTGACTGAAGCTCATGACCTTAACCATCGAGACTTGCATTATTGAGTGACGGCCCTCGTGCAGCCTGGAGTCAGGTTCCGATGTGCGGTATCTCCTTGTCGCTTCTACTGCATCTCCCTGTTATTTCGACTACATCTCCTTGTCATTTCGACCGAAGGGAGAAATCCTGTCCCTCTGCCTCCCAAGATTCCTCGCTGCGCTCGGAATGACAGGGATACTGTCATTTCCCGCTGCGCTCGAAATGGCAGCCGTTTCGCCCCATGGGGCTGCTCATGTCATGTATACAGGTAAAATCACTCTCAAATCTCAGAGGGCTTGACAGACTGCTGACTCCCACAGTCTACCAGGAGACGCTTCTGGCCCGGTTTTTGTTCCCCGCCATGAGGCCAGGCGGCCTTTTCGGATCGTATTCGTACCGTATTCGTTCTGGCGCGTATCTCGCCACATACAGGGATGAAGGGTATGATACTAAGACAATCGATAGTAAAGCGACCTTCAGCGGGTGGTCGGGCGGCCAGTCGCAAGGCGCGGTGGCGCCGCCATGGCATGCCTATGGCAAGCCGCTGCAACACCGCGAATGGCCGCCCTACCGCCCGCCCGGAGGGAGCGCCCCGGGCGTTTCGGCTCGGTGTTGCGACCCTTGGAAAGGGCGCCAGCCATTCCCGGCGGGCCGCGCCTTGATCCGGAACGCCTGGGTTGCTCTGAATGCCGCTTTACTATCGATTGTCCTGGTAAGGCGGAAGATTGGCGCTCCCTAGGGGAATCGAACCCCTGTTACCGCCGTGAGAGGGCGGTGTCCTAGGCCGCTAGACGAAGGGAGCGGGAAAAGGAAGCCGGGATGCGGGCTTTGTGCAGCTATGCGGTCATTTTTCGGCTATTATACGGCGGTTCCTGGAGAGTACAAGCCAGGTTTGTCGTCACCGGGCTTTGTTTCCCCGAATTTATTCCGAATTTGTTCCGGATTTGTTATTGAGGTAAGCGACCATCAGCAGTCCCACGATCATTCCCCGGGCCGAGCACAACATCTCGCGTTCGGGGATCAGCGAAAACGCGCTCAAGGTTCTCTATCGTCTGAAAAATGCCGGGTATGCCGCCTACCTGGTGGGCGGCTGCGTGCGTGACATGCTGCTGGGCCGCGAGCCCAAGGACTTCGATGTGGCCACCGATGCCCGTCCCGAGGAGGTCAGGAAGCTGTTTCGCAACTGCCGTCTCATCGGGCGCCGGTTCCGCCTGGCGCATGTCCACTTCGGGCGCGAGATCATCGAGGTGGCCACCTTCCGGGCGGGTGTCGGCGTGGCGGACGCAGGGGAAGCGGGTACGGACCGGGTGATCGAAAACGGCATGATCCTGCGCGACAACGTCTTCGGCACCATAGAGGAGGATGCCTGGCGGCGTGATTTCACCGTCAATGCCCTTTATTACAATATCCAGGACTTCTCGGTGGTGGATTACACGGGCGGCGTGGCGGACCTCAAGGCGGGCGTGCTGCGCCTCATCGGCGATCCCGAGGTGCGTTACCGCGAGGATCCCGTGCGGCTTCTGCGTGCCGTGCGTTTTGCCGCAAAGCTGGGGTTTCGCATCGAGCCCCGCACCGAGGCGCCCATGCGCAGACTGGGGCGGCTGCTGGCGGACGTTCCTCCGGCGCGGCTTTTCGAGGAAGTGCTCAAGCTGCTGCTCGGCGGCTGTGCCGTGGCGACCTATGAGCTGCTGTGCCATTACGACCTGTTTCGTTACCTGTTTCCGGAGACGGAAGAGGCCCTGAGCCGGGAAGAGGAAGGCTATCCCCATGTCTTCGTGCTGCGCGCCCTGGAAAATACCGACCTGCGTCTTGCCGAGGACAAGCCGGTGACGCCGGCGTTTCTCTTCGCCGCCCTGCTATGGGAGCCCCTGCGCGCCCGCGTGCAGCGGCTGCAGGAGACCGAGGGCATGACCGCGCTGCAGGCCTGTCAGCTCGCCGGGCGGGAGGTCTTGTCCGCAGCGCAGCAACACGTGGTGCTGCCGCGGCGTTTCGCCATCCAGTCACGCGAGATCTGGCAGCTCCAGCCGCGCCTGGAGCGGGTTCCCTCGAAGCGGGCGCTGCGCCTGCTGGAACATCCCCGGTTCCGCGCCGCCTATGATTTCCTGCTCCTGCGTGCCGAGGCCGGGGAGGCGGTGGCAGAGGCAGCCGAGTGGTGGACGCAGCTGCAGGAGACCCCGGACGAGGCCGAGCGCGCGGCCCTCTGCCAGGGCGCGGCAGCCGGGAGACGGCGCCGCAGGCGCCGCCGCAGGAGCCGGAAACCCCAGCAGCAGGAGGCCTGACGCCTCATGGCCATGCCGGTGCAGGCCTTCGTCGGCCTGGGCAGCAATCTCGACGATCCCGCCGGCCAGGTGAGGCGTGCCTTTGATGCGCTGGCACACCTGCCCCGCACGCGCTGTCTGCGCCGTTCCGCCCTCTATCGCAGCCTGCCCCTGGGGCGTCAGGACCAGCCGCACTATGTCAATGCCGTCGCCGAACTCGCAACCCGCCTCGATCCTCATTGCCTGCTGGCGTCCCTGCTGGACATCGAGCGCCGTCATGGCCGGGTGCGCTCAGGGGAGCGCTGGGGGCCGCGCGTCCTGGATCTGGATCTGCTTCTCTATGGCGACCGGGTGATGGCGGGGCCGGATCTGATTCTGCCGCATCCCGGATTGTCGCAGCGCGAGTTTGTCCTGTATCCTCTCTACGAGATCGCACCCCGCCTGGAGATTCCCGGCCTGGGCCCGGTAGCCGCGCTGCGGGCGCGTTGTCCCGAGCGGGGTCTGCACCGGATGAATCCTGGCCATGACTTCGCGCAGACATCCTGACTACATCGTCGTCGAGGGACCCATCGGGGTGGGCAAGACCAGCCTGGCGCAGCGTCTCGCCCGCAGTTTCGGCAGCGAATTGCTGCTGGAGGGTGCCGAGGAGAATCCCTTTCTGGAACGGTTCTACCGCAATCCCCGCGAGGCGGCCCTGCAGACCCAGCTTTTTTTCCTTTTTCAGCGCGCGCGCCAGATGCAGGCGCTGCGCCAGGGGGACATTTTCCGTCCCGTGCGGGTGGCGGATTTCCTCATGGAGAAGGACCGTCTCTTCGCCCGGCTGACCCTGGATGACGACGAACTGCGGCTCTACGAACAGGTCTACGAGCAGCTCACCCTGGATGCGCCGCAGCCGGACCTGGTGGTCTATCTCCAGGCGCCGGTGGAGATCCTGCTGGCACGCATCCGGCGGCGCGGTATTCCCCACGAACAACTGATCGATGCCGACTATCTGCAGCGGGTGGTGGATGCCTATGCGCGCCTGTTCCATTATTACACGGCCTCTCCCCTGTTGATCGTCAATGCCGCCGAGATCGACCCCGTCAACAAGGAAGAGGACTACGAGGCCTTGCTGGAAAAGGTCTGCACCATCTCCAGCGGCCGCCATTATTTCAATCCACTGCCGTTGACCCTGTGAGAGGAAGGCCCCGGGATGAGCGATGAAAGAGACAGTGCGCCCGTGACGGTGGCCAGCCTGCGCGAACTGAAGGCGCGGGGTGGTCGGTTCGCCTGCCTCACGGCCTACGATGCCACCTTTGCAGCGCTGGAGGAGCAGGCAGGCGTGGAGGTGCTGCTGGTGGGTGATTCGCTGGGCATGGTGATCCAGGGGCGGGAGACCACGCTGCCGGTGACCGTCGAGGACATGATCTATCACTGTGCCTGTGTCGCCC
This sequence comes from Gammaproteobacteria bacterium, assembly GCA_026981935.1. Taxonomy (GTDB): domain Bacteria; phylum Pseudomonadota; class Gammaproteobacteria; order SZUA-140; family SZUA-140; genus S012-109. The sequence continues at coordinate 17,164 of JALSIC010000032.1, read as the reverse complement.
GGGGCCGGCGCCGCGCGCTGATCATGGCGGATCTGCCTTTCATGAGCGACCTGACGCCACAGCGGGCATTGGAGGACGGTGCGCGCCTCATGAAAGAGGGCGGCGCCCACGTGATCAAGATCGAGGGCGGTGGCGAGATGGCCGAGACCGTATCCCTCCTCAGCCGCCGTGGCATTCCCGTCTGCGCCCACCTGGGCCTCCAGCCCCAGTCGGTGCACAAGCTGGGCGGTTATCCCGTGCAGGGACGGGATCCAGAGGCCGCCCGGCGCATCGTGGAAGGCGCCCGCCGCTTGTGCGAGGCCGGCGCCGACCTGTTGTTGCTGGAATGCGTTCCGGCGGCACTGGCCCGGGAGGTCAGCACGAATGTGCCGGTGCCCGTGATCGGTATCGGGGCCGGCCCGGACTGCGATGGGCAGGTGCTGGTGGTCTATGACATGCTGGGTATCACGCCGGGCAGGCGGCCCCGTTTCGTCAAGGATTTCCTCGCCCAGGAAGGCAGCATTCCCGCGGCATTGTCCGCCTACGTGCGGGAGGTCAAGGCAGGCAGCTTTCCCGGCCCGGAACACGGTTTCCGCTGATGGAGATCCTGCGCGACCCCGGGGCCATGCGCGCTGCCGTGCAACGCCTGCGAGGCGGGGGGCACACCCTGGCCTTCGTGCCCACCATGGGCAACCTGCATGCCGGGCATCTCGCCCTCGTGGCCGCGGCGCGGCGTCATGCGGAGGTGGTGGTGGCCAGTATCTTCGTCAATCCCCTGCAGTTCAATGATCCCGCCGACTATGCCGCCTATCCCCGGACATTCGAGGAGGATGTTGCCGCGCTCGGGGAGGCGGGTGTGGCGGCCGTCTTTGCGCCGGCACCCGGGTCGATCTATGCCCGCGCCCCGGGCCGGAACACCCGCGTGATCGTGCCGGGCCTGTCGGATACCCTGTGCGGACTCTTCCGGCCGGGGCACTTCGCGGGCGTGGCCACGGTGGTCTGCAAGCTGTTCAATATCGTGCGCCCCGATGTGGCCGTCTTCGGGGAAAAGGACTATCAGCAGCTCCTGCTGATCCAGCGCCTGGTGGAGGATCTGGACCTGGCAGTGGACATCGTACCGGTTCCCACGGTGCGGGAGCGGGACGGACTTGCCATGAGTTCCCGCAACCGTTATCTGGATGAAGCAGAGCGCCGCCGGGCGCCCGTCCTGTATCGCAGCCTGTGCGAGGCCGCGGCTGCGCTGGAGGCGGGTCGCAAGGACTATGCCGCGCTGGAGGCGGCGGGCATGGCGGCCGTGGCGGCCGGCGGCCTGCGGCCGGAATATTTCAGCATCCGTCGCGCCGGAGATCTGGCGCTGCCGCACCCGGGCGACCGGGAGCTGATCGTCCTCGCCGCCGCCTGGCTGGGCAGCGCCCGTCTCATCGACAATGTCCGCGCAGCGTGGCGCAAGGAGTAAGCTACGGATATGAAAAAGATTTTTCCCCCCACTTCTTTGGTGTTAAAATCCGTGCCGACGCTGCAGGCCTGAGCGTGCGGCGTCGTTTCCATCGGCTATTGGATTGAGACCTATGAATCGGACCATGCTGAAGGCCAAGCTGCATCGTGCCTGTGTCACCCAGGTGGAACTGGACTATGAAGGGTCCTGTGCCATCGACGAAGCGCTGCTGGAGGCCGCCGACATCCACGAGTACGAACAGATTCACATTTACAACATCGACAATGGCGAGCGCTTCGTCACCTATGCCATCCGGGCCGAGCGCGGCTCGGGCACCATTTCCATCAACGGTGCCGCGGCCCACAAGGCCAGTCCCGGCGACCGGGTCATCATCTGCAGTTATGCCGTGCTCAACGCCCAGGAAGTTGCCGGCCATTCACCCCGCCTCGTCTATCTGGACGAGAACAACAGGATCACCCATACCCGCGACAGCATTCCCCTCCAGGTTGCCTGAATTCAGAGGACGGAGGACAGAGGACAGAGGACAGAGGGCAGAGGGCAGGGCGGTAGTCATCCCGTGTTGCGCATGCCTGCGGCAATGGCATTGATGGAGCGCAGCAGGGGATTGAGCCACTGCCGGCGTTCCTCTTCGCTGAGCCGTGCATCTCGGTAGCGCGCCAGCACCGTGACCTGGATGTGGCTCAAGGGGTCGAGATAGGGATTGCGGCGGCTCAGGGACAGTGCCAGGGTGGGGTTTTCCTCGATGAGGCGGCTGGCGCCGGCCACGGTGAGAATCTGATCCACGGTCCGCTGGTATTCGGCCTCGATGTGCCGGAAGATGCGTCTTGCCAGGGCCTGGTCACTGCACAGGCTGGCGTATTCCCGCGCCACCTGCATGTCGGCCTTGAACAGGGCCATCTGGGTATTGCTCAACAGGGCGCGGAAGAATGGCCACTCGCGATACATCGCCTGCAGTTCGGCCAGTTGTTGCGGATTGGCCGCACACCACGAGGCGATGGCCGAGCCGATGCCATACCATGCCGGGAGCGTGTGGCGGGACTGGGCCCAGCCGAAGACCCAGGGAATGGCGCGGATGGAATGCTTGGAGCGGTCGCTTCTCTTGCGGTGCGAGGGGCGTGAGCCGATGTTGAGCAGGGCAATCTCGTTGACCGGGGTGGCCTCGTAGAAATAGTCGAAAAAACCTTCGGTGTGATCCACGAGCTTGCGGTAGGCCTCTTCGCCCGTGCGCGCCAGTTGTTCCATGATCTCTCTGTGGCGACGGCTCACCTGGGGGGGCGGGACGATGACGCATTTGCTGGCCTTGAGCAGACCGGTGACGCCCACGGCCAGCTCATAGACCGCGGTCTCGCGGTTGCTGTATTTGTAGGAGACCATTTCGCCCTGTTCCGTGAACTTGATCCGGCCATGGACGGTGCCCGGCGGTTGCGAGAGTATGGCCTCGTGGGTGGGGCCGCCGCCCCGGCCGATGGTGCCGCCGCGACCGTGGAAGAGGCGGCATTCGATGCCGCGCCGCGAGGTGATCTCGATGATCTTGAGCTGGGCCTTGTAGAGGTTCCACGAGGAGGAGAGGATGCCGCCGTCCTTGCAGGAATCGGAGTAGCCCAGCATGATCTCCTGGAGATTGCCCGAGGCCTTGAGCAGGGCCGCATAGGTCGGGTTGTCCAGCAGCGTGGTGAGCACCGGTTCGATGTGCATGAGGTCTTCGATGGTTTCGAACAGGGGCGCAATGCGCACATCGCAGAACCAGGCGCCACTGGCGTCGCGCCCCGCAAGGCCCGCCTGCCGGGCCAGAAACAGGACTTCCAGGACATGACTGGCCTGATGGGTCATGGAGATGACATAACTGCCGAAGGCATCCGGGCTGATTTCCTCGCGCATGGCCTTCATGACCTCGAACACTTCCAGGGTTTCCCGCGTGTGATCACTCAGTGCTGACCTGTCCAGGGCGAGGGGCGGACGTCCGATGTGTTCCGCCAGCAGTTCGAGGCGCTGATGTTCCGTGAGGGCGGCATAGTCCACGGGCGTTTCCAGTCCCGCCAGAAGCTCCGCCACGGCCTCGGTGTGGCGGCCCGATTCCTGGCGCACGTCCAGGTGCACGAGAAAGAAACCACAGCTTTCCACCAGGCGGATCAGATCCCTGAGGTTGCCCGCGGCGACGTTGGCGTCGCCATGGGAGGCCAGGGAATCGCGGATGAGATAGAGGTCCTTGAGAAAGTCTTCCACGCTGTCATAGGCCTCGGCGGGGCGGTGCCCGGCTTCGTCCGCGAGCCGGCGCCGGATGTCGTTGAGCATGTGCTGCAGGCGGTGCCGCATGATGTAGAGCTTGCGGCGATAGGGCTCGTTGCGGAACCGGTCGATGTTGTCGGGAAAGGCCCCCGCGGCAAAGCGCTCGTCCCGCGCCAGGCTGGCGAGAAAACCCTCGCTGGGCCGGCACAGGAGGATGGAATGGGTCAGCTCGTGACTGAGCTGGTTGATGCGGCGCAGATATTCCTTGAGCACGGTGGCGTGGTGCAGCCTGACGGCAGTGGCCGTGGTCCGGGGTGTGACGTTGGGGTTGCCGTCGCGATCGCCTCCTATCCAGGAGCCGAAACGCAGGAAGCTGGGCAGACGGAGTTTGTCGGCTTCCGCGCCATAGATTTTACGGATCGCCTTTTCGAATTCCCGGTACATGGCGGGCATGGCCTGGAACAGGCTGTCCTGGAAGTAGTAGATGCCATGGCGTATCTCACCGGTGACCTGCGGTTTCTGGGCCCGGACCTCGTCGGTCTTCCACAGGATCTGGATCCGCGTCTCCAGCTCCCGCGTCACTTCCTCGCGTTCTTCGCGGGAAAGCCGGCTGTCGTCCAGTTGTTCGCTGGCGACGAAGATGCGGCGCTGCGCCTCCATGATGGTGTGGCGTTTGGACTCGGTGGGATGCGCGGTGATCACCGGCATGTAGCTGAGGCGGTCCAGCAGCCTCTGGAGCTGTTCCGCGCCGATGTTCTCGTCACGGAACTGCTGCAGGGTTTCCTCGAAGGAGCCCGTCCAGAAGGCCTTGCCCCGGCGTCGCTTGAGACGCCGCTGCTGGTGATGAAAGGCCTCCTCGGCAATATTGACCAGGCTGAAGTAGGTGCTGAAGGCGCGCACCACATGGGTCAGGGTGGTGGGATCCAGTTTTTGGATGATGCGGGAGAGTTGTTCGCGTTTCTCCGGCGATTCCTCCTTGCGCAGACGGATGTAGCCCTTGCGCAAGGCTTCCACCGCGACGAAGACCCGGCCCCCTGCCTGGGCGCGCAGCACGTTGCCCAGCAGATTGCCGAACAACTTGACCCGCGCGCGCAGCTTTTTGTCACTGTCAGTCATGGCTTGCGCCCGATCACCATCCTGTCATGAATTTCTGATAGAGGTTCTGGAAAAAACGAAAGATCCGTCTCTCCGCCGGAGCTCCTGCCAGGCGAAGGGCGCCATTATACCTAAATCACCGCAGGTACGCCGCCCTCGGCGCGAAGAGTTCAGGCAGGATGATGGGGTTTTACTTCCACCATGGTGGCGGAGAATTTTCGTGGGGCACGCTGTGGCAGCGTTCACAGACGAAAAGGCTGAATGAGACCTTGTCGTGGCAGCGCCCGCAATATTCGCCGCGCAGCACCTTGGTCATGCTGATGTCATTGGCCCCTTCGCGGGGGATGAAAATCTTGGGATGGCAATTGCTGCAGGCAAGCCACTGGGTGTGGGGTTTGTGGGGAAAGCGCACCCAGGGCATGCCCATGGTGTTTTTCATGATGATGTCGAAGTCCATCTCCATGGGCAGGGCCTCTTCCCATGGGTCGCCGGTACGGCTTTTGCGTGGATTGATATAACCCTCCTGGAGGGCGCGTACCCAGTCCACTTCGCCACGCCGGTCCTTGGGAAAGTCTTTCATTGCCTCTCGCGGCTCCTGAAGTACGTCAATGGCTGCGCCCTTGGGATCGTGGATGCCGTCTTCCGCCAGCGGCGCCAGGGGGGGCGCCTTCAGGTCCAGTGCCATCACTGCGGAGGCGGTGAGAAGGAGCAGAAGGGACAGGATCGCCAGGATCGTCGGCGGCCTGCGCTTCAGGGATTGCCGGGTATTGCCGGGGTGGATCTTGTTTCCGTGCATGACTCGTTTCCTGTATTTACCCGTGCCCGTGCGCCTTGTCCTGCAATTGCCGCAGGGCCCAGTCGATATGCTCCCTCACCAGTGGCGATACCGCTTCCCGCCGTGCCTGGAGCGCCGCCATGACAGACGGATCCGGCGGGCCGTTGCCCAGGGCCACGGCGATGTTGCGCAACCAGCATTGATAGCCGATGCGCCGGATGGCGCTGCCTTCAGTATATCGCAGGAACTCCGTCTCGCTCCACGCGAACAGGGCCAGCAGGCCTGGGGCATCCAGTCCGTGACGGGGATGGAAGTCATCCTCGGTCGCAAGCCGCGCAAAACGGTTCCATGGACAGACGAGCTGACAATCATCGCAGCCATAGATCCGGTTTCCCATCAGAGGTCGCAGGTGTTCGGGGATGCTGCCGCGCAATTCGATGGTGAGATAGGAGATGCAGCGCCGTGCGTCGAGGCGGTAGGGCGCGACGATGGCACCCGTGGGACAGATGTCCAGGCAGCGCCGGCATGCCCCGCAATGGCCGGCGAGGGGATCGTCCTGGGCGCGGTCCACGGGGAGGGGGAGGTCCGTGTAGATTTCACCGAGAAAGAACCATGATCCGGCCTTGCGGTTGATGAGGTTGGTGTGTTTGCCGATCCAGCCCAGTCCGGCCTTGCGTGCCAGGGCCTTTTCGAGGACCGGCGCGCTGTCGACGAAAACCCGGTGGCCGAAGGGGCCTGCCGTCGCGGCAATCCTGTCGGCCAGCTTTCTCAGCCGCCTGCGCAGTACCTTGTGATAGTCTCGCCCCAGGGCATAGCGGGAGACATAGCCGCGGCGTGGATCGGCCAGCACGGCCTCAGCCGGCGCGGCCCTGGGCGGGAGATAGTCCATACGGACGGAGACGATGCGCAGGGTGCCCGGTACGAGTTGTTCCGGGCGGCTGCGCTTGCGGCCGTGACGGGCCATGTAGTCCATTTCGCCGTGATATCCCTGTGTCAGCCAGTCTTCCAGCCAGGCTTCGTCCACGGGCAGGCCGGTATCGGCGATGCCGGCCTGCTGGAACCCCAGTTCGCGAGCCCAGCCCTTGATGCGGCGGGCCAACCGGGAATAGTCGACGGCAGGAGACGGGGAGGGCAGTGACATGGGGAATGGCCGAAGCTTTTCAGGAAGTACGATGATCGAAGAATGGCTTTTCAGATATGATAGCGCGGATGGAGCCTCTTCCCCAGCATTTGTACCGTGCGGAACAGGTGCGCGAACTGGACCGTATTGCCATCGAGGAATTCGGCATTCCCGGGCGCGTTCTCATGCAACGTGCCGGCGAGGCCGCCTTCGCCTGCCTGCGCGGCCGGTGGCCTGCGGCTCGTCGAATCGGTGTCCTGTGTGGTGGCGGCAACAATGGGGGTGACGGTTTCGTCGTGGCCCGTTGTGCCCGTGAAGCAGGTCTGGCGGTGACCGTATGGCTGCTGGCGGATGCCGGGCGCCTCTCGGGAGATGCGCGGCTGGCCTATGAGGCGTTGATCGCCGCGGGCGTGACGCCGCGGTCCTTTGCGGCAGAGGGAGGGGAAAGTGACGAGGTCGCGGCGTGCGACGTGCTGGTGGATGCCTTGCTGGGTACGGGACTGGACCGGGAAGTGACGGGGCGCTGGCGGCAGGCCATCACGGCCATGAACGCGGCGGATGCGCCGGTACTGGCCCTGGACGTGCCCTCCGGCCTGCATGCCGACCGGGGAGTGGTGCAGGGTTGCGCGGTGCGAGCCCAGGCCACTGTCACCTTCATCGGGCTCAAGCAGGGGCTGTTCACGGCCCAGGGTCCGGATCATTGCGGGCGCCTCCATTACGACAGCCTGCAGGTCCCTGACGGGATTCTCGCCCGCCTGCCCCCGGCAGCCGTGCGACTCGATTACCGGGCAATGCGCCGTCTCCTGCCGCCGCGCCGTCAGGCCAGTCACAAGGGGGATTATGGCCATGTCCTGGTGGTGGGCGGCGCGCCGGGAATGAGCGGGGCGCCGCGGCTGGCGGCGGAGGCCGCGGCGCGTTGTGGTGCCGGCCTGGTGAGCGTCGCCACGGCGCCCGGTCACGCAAGTGTATTGAATCTGACCCGGCCCGAATTGATGGTCCACGGGGTGGCCGGCGCCCCGGACCTGCGGCCGCTGCTGGAACGGGCGACGGTGGTGGCGGTGGGGCCGGGCCTGGGCCGCACGTCCTGGGCCCGTGGATTGCTGGATGCCGTCCTGGAGTCCGGCCTGCCGCTGGTGGCGGACGCCGATGCCCTGAATCTGCTCGCCCTGGAACCCGCTTCGCGGGAGGACTGGGTGCTGACTCCGCATCCGGGCGAGGCGGCCCGCCTCCTGGGCGAGACGCGGACCGCCGCCGTCCAGTCCGACCGTTTTGCCGCAGTGCAGGCGCTGCAGGCCCGCTACGGCGGCGTGATCGTATTGAAGGGCAACGGCAGCCTGGTCTGTGAGTCCGGGCATCCGCTTGCCTTGTGTGATGCCGGCAACCCCGGCATGGCGACGGCGGGCGTGGGGGATGTCCTCACCGGTGTCATTGCGGCACTCATCGCCCAGGGGGTGAGCGCGGGTGATGCCGCACGACTCGGTGTCTGTCTCCATGCCTGTGCCGGCGACCGGGCCGCGCAGGCAGGTATGCGGGGGCTCCTGGCAGGGGATCTTCTGCCCCATCTGCAGTCGCTGCTGCATTGAGATGGACCGCACCCTGGTCTGCAGGATTCCCTCTGCCGCCGCCATGGAGGCGCTGGGCGCGGCCATAGCCACCTGCTGCCGGGGAGGAGAAGCGATCTATCTGGAGGGCGCGCTGGGCGCAGGCAAGACCACCCTGGTGCGGGGACTGCTGCGGGCGCTGGGGCACGAGGGACGCGTCAAGAGCCCCACCTATACCCTCGTGGAGAGCTATCACCCCGCGGGGATGTGGGTGCATCACTTCGATCTCTACCGCCTGAGCAGCCCCGGAGAACTGGTTTATCTGGGGGTGGAGGAATGTTTCGATGGCCATGCGATCTGCCTGGTGGAGTGGCCGGAGCGGGGCGGGACACACCTGCCCCGGGGGGATCTGGCTCTGAGTCTGCAGTACGAGGCGCCAACGGGTACCTCCGCCGGCCGCCGGGTCCGTTTTCAATCCCTCTCCCCTGTCGGCCAGGGTTTGATCCGGTGCCTGGCGTCTCATGGGTACGGGATTTGATCAGTGCCCGTGGCCTGGATTTTGCAAAATCTTGGTTGATGGGATTTGTGACGTTGTCAGCTTAGACAGGAATAATCAGGCGACATGATAGATTCATGCGCTATCTAGCTAAAATGCTTGCGTTTATGTGAAGAATGTATTAAAAGGGCCAAGACAGGCGTTGGCAGAATACGGGTTGGCGAGGACAAACAGAATGAAAAAGCTGATCGCTGCTGTCTTGTTTTTGCTGCCGTTCAGCAGTCTCGGGGAGACGGTTCAGGAAACCGTTCTGGTGCAGGGTGTGCGAATGTGGCCTGCGCCCGACCACACACGCCTGGTATTCGACGTCAGCGGCCCCACGCAATACCGCCTCTTCGACCTGGAGCATCCCCCCCGCATCGTTATCGACCTCAAGAAAACCCGTCTGCGCAAGCCCCTGGTTCAGCCTGGCGCGCAGGACAAGCTCATCAGAAGAATCCGCAGCGGCGTGCGCAAGGGGGGGGATCTGCGGGTGGTGCTGGATCTCCATGACAAGGCCAGCTACAAGAGTTTTCTCTTGAAACCCAACGCAAAATACGGGTACCGTCTGGTGATCGATGTCCAGCAGCTGATGCCCAGCCGGCCCCTGGTGGCCAGGAAGGTGACCGACCCCGCCCGGGCGGGCCGCAAAGGCGTCCGGGATGTGGTGATCGCCATCGATGCCGGACACGGGGGAGAGGATCCCGGCGCTCGTGGTTACAGCGGTGTTTATGAAAAGGACGTAGTGCTGGCCATCGCCCGCCGGCTGGCACGCCTCGTGGAACAGGAACGGGGGATGCGTCCGGTGTTGATCCGGGATGGCGACTATTTCGTCAGCCTGCGGGAGCGCACCCGCCTCGCGCGACGCCACAAGGCCGATTTCTATATTTCCATCCATGCCGATGCCTTTCACGACCGCCGGGTACGCGGCATGTCGGTCTACGCCTTGTCCAGCAATGGCGCCAGTGACGAAGCGGCACGCTGGCTTGCGGAAAAAGAGAACGCCTCCGACCTCATCGGGGGCGTGAGCCTGGACGACAAGGACGAGATGCTGGTGCAGGTACTGCTGGACCTGTCCCAGACCGCGACCATCGAGTCCAGCCTGGCCGCTGGCGGGGAACTCCTGCGCCACATGCGGCCGCTGGGCAAGTTGCACAAGAAATCCGTGCAACAGGCACGTTTCGTGGTGCTCAAGTCCCCGGATATTCCCTCGGTCCTCGTGGAAACGGCTTTCATCTCCAATCCCAGCGACGAACGCAATCTGCGCAATCCCCGTTATCAGCAGGCCCTGGCACGGGCGCTTCTCAAGGGCATCCGGAGCTATTTCACCAAGAATCCGCCGCCGGGCACCTACTATGCGGCGACACGCCGTCATGTCATCGCGCGGGGGGACACCCTCTCGCAGCTGGCGGCCCAATACCACGTGAGCCTCGCGGCGCTGCGCGCCGTCAACGGCATTGAAGGAGACAAGCTGCGCGTGGGACAGGTGATCCGCATCCCCGTGGAGAACGAGGGGTAAGGAACAGCGTGCCCGGCGGATTCCGCCGTCCGCGTTTTTGTAATCCCCCGTTATAATCCCCCGTTATAATCCCCTGTTATAATTCCTGGCATGGAAACGTCCGGGTCTTCTGACGAGCGCCGCATTCGCTCGCTGCCTTCCCGCCTTGCCGATCAGATCGCCGCTGGCGAGGTGGTGGAACGCCCGGCCTCGGTGGTCAAGGAACTGCTGGAGAACAGTCTCGACGCCGGTGCCCGCAGCATCGAGATCGATGTCGGGCAGGGCGGGATCGCCTTGATCCGGGTGCGCGACGACGGCATCGGCATTCATCCCGAGGACCTGCCCCTGGCGCTCTGCCGTCACGCCACCAGCAAGATCGTCGCCGTCGAAGACCTGGGCCGTATCGCCACCCTGGGATTCCGCGGCGAGGCATTGCCCAGCATCGCTTCCGTCTCCCGCCTGACCCTGACCTCCCGTCGCCCTGCAGATACATCGGGCTGGCGTGTGGCGGGCGGGGAGTCCAAGGCGGTGCCCGCCGCCCATCCCCCCGGCACCACGGTGGAGGTGCGTGACCTGTTCTACAACGTACCGGCGAGGCGCAAGTTTCTGCGTACCGAAAAGACCGAATTCAGCCATATCGAGACCGTGGTGCGCCGCCTCGCCCTGAGCCGTTTCGATGTCGCTTTTTCGCTGCGCCACAATCAGCGTCAGATCCAGCGCCTCCCTGCCACGGACGGAGAGGTGCGGCGTCTGGAGCGGGTCGCGGCGGTATGTGGACGGGGATTCGTGGAAAACTGCCTGGAGATCGAGGCAGAGGCGGACGGGCTGCGACTGTGGGGCTGGATCGGCCAGCCTGCCATTTCCCGCAGCCAGGCGGACCTGCAGTATTTCTATGTCAACGGGCGCATCATTCGTGATCGCCTGGTGAGCTATGCCGTTCGCCAGGCCTATCAGGATGTGCTCTATCAGGGGCGCCAGCCGGTCTATGTGTTGTACCTCGACATGCCCGTGGAAGGGGTGGATGTCAATGTCCACCCCACCAAGCACGAGGTGCGCTTCCGCGAGGCCCGCCAGGTGCGGGATTTTCTGTTCGGTGCCATTCACGGTGCCCTGGGGCGCGAGGCGCGGGCCGGTAGGGGAGCTGGCAGGGGAACTGGCAGGGGAGGTGTGCCCGGCACCGGGGTTGAGGGGCTTGCCCAAGGCGTGACGGATGGCGGGGCCGAAGGCATGCCTGGGGGCACCGCGGGGAAGCGTGCCCAGGGAGCGCAGCGCCCGCTTTTCCAGATTGCGTCGCCGTCCGAGGCGCAGGCCCGCCATGCCGCCTATCAGCACTTGGTCCACGAAGCCATGGCGCCTGCCGTGATGGAATCCCTGGAGGTGGCCTCTCAAGCGGCGGTGGACGAGGTGACAGGGCCGGGTGGTGCACAGGAAGACCATCCCCTGGGCTATGCCCTTGCCCAGCTGCATGGCGTCTATATCCTGGCCCAGAACCGGGCGGGCCTGGTACTGGTGGACATGCACGCGGCGCACGAGCGCATCACCTACGAGCGCCTGAAGGCCAATCTGGCCGAGAGCGGTGTGCGCTCCCAACCGCTGCTGGTGCCCGTTTCCCTGCCGGTGAGCCCGCAGGAGGCGGAACAGGCCCAGGCCCATCAGGAGACTTTCGAGGCGCTGGGTTTCGAGGTCCGCCGGCTGGGGCCTGACCGCCTGGCGATCCGCGCCGTGCCCAGCCTGCTCTGCGAGGCCGATGCCGCGGCACTGGTGCGCGACGTGCTCTCGGATCTCAACACCTTCGGTACCAGCAGCCGGATTCAGGAAAAGCTCAACGAGGTGCTTGCCACCATGGCCTGCCATGGGGCGGTGCGTGCCAACCGGCGGTTGAGCCTTGCCGAAATGAATGCCCTGCTGCGGGAGATGGAGCGCACCGAGCGCAGTGGCCAGTGCAATCACGGCCGTCCCACCTGGGTGCAGCTGTCACTGGCTGAACTGGACCGCCTGTTTCTGAGAGGGCGTTGACGGGCAGGCGTTTTCGCGGCCAAGGGCCGCGCCGACGCTAGGGAAGCAGGCGGAGCAACGCTGCCTTCGGCGCGCAAGGGTTTGTGTGGGGCTCAGGATGCCGCGGCGCTCCTGGAGCGGGCGGCGTTCTCCTTGGCAACTTCTTCCATCAGGGGGGCGGCGGCGATATCCACATCTTCGAGGATGGCATCGTCCTCCGGGCTTGTGCCTGAATCGCCTGCCGCGGCGGTGTCATCATCCGCCGCAACGGGCGCTTCGGTGTTTTCTTCCTGCCCGGCCTGATTTTCATCCGGGATATCGGCCGGGCTCTCGTCGGTGACCGTGATTTCTTCGCTGGCAGATTCCTGCCCGTCATCTCCGGTTGCCAGCGCAGGCTCATCTTCATTGGCGGCTTCTTCGCTGATTGCCGTGCTGTCTTCCTCCAGGTCCTCAAGCTTCAAGAGCCCCGCGTCTTCATCGTCGGCGTCGTCCTGATCACCGCTTCCATCCGTGATCGCGATGGCCGACTCTTCTTTCTCCGCTGTTTCGCCAGTCGGTGCGGCGGAAGGTCCGCCCTCTGCCGGTTCGTCCGTGGCGGCTTCTGCAACCGTTTCGCTGTCTTTTTCTGCGGAGGTCTCCATGGCAGCGGCCTGTTCGCGTTTCAGCAGTTCTTCCTTCTTGAATGCGGAGACATATTCAGCGGTGATGCTCTCCAGTTCCTTCTCGGTCTCCGCCAGTTTCCGGGTGATGTTTTCCTTCTCCTCGCGCAGTGATTCGACGGTGTGCCTGAGGCTTTTTACCCGTTTGGACAGCTCGGTCTTGGTGCGGACTTTTTCTTCGGCGGTTTCCGAGATCAGTGTGCGATAGGGGGACAGCAGTTCGTCGGTCATCTTGTCCAGCCTGCCGAGGATGCCATGCCTGCGGTTTACGAAGGCGGAGATCAGGCGCTTGCAGAAGCGGCTTTCCGCCCTGGCCAGCTCCCTGGCCTTGCGGCTGGCGTCCTCACCTGCCTCGTTGAAGACATCCTTGAGGGTCTTCTCCAGCACCTCCAGGCGTGCCGTCTCGGAGGCATCGGCGGCCTCCACGATGTGCTCGATCATGTGCTTGTACTGGAGCTTGCGCCGGATGAAGAGCACGGTAATGACGATCAACGCCAGGCTCTCCACGGCCAGGAGTTCCACCATGATCACGAAGAATGTCGGGTTGACGTTCATAATCCATTCCCCCTTGGCAACGCCCGGCGGGGGGCAGGCACAGGCCTCCCCCGGGTGCCCTTGGGCACGTTCCGGCGTTCCAAATCTATATAACGGAATTCTGGAGGAATTCTGTAGACTGGTTCTGCTCAGGCCTTGTCCCTGCCTGGCAGCGCGTCAGGCGGGGCAGCACCATTCACTCTCCGGCGATGCGTGTGCTTCTCAGGACGAGGAATTTTCCCGGAACTCGCGAGTCAAGGCCACGCGTTTCTCATAGGCCTCGCGCGCGATGCGCACGTCTTCGAGGAAATACGGCAGTTCTTCCAGGCGCAGCGCCTGGGGGCCGTCCACCAGGGCCTTTTTGGGATCCGGATGAAAGTCCACCAGCACCATGTTGGCACCGGCCACGATGCCCTGCGCAGTGACGTGCATGATGTCCAGGATCCCGTCGGGATCGGCGGCACGGGTGCCCACGGAGTGGGAGGGGTCGATGCATACCGGCATCCGCGTGAGGCGCTTGACCACGGGCACGTGGGCGAAATCCACGAAATTGCGGTGGGGGTCGCCCATGTTGGTCTTCATGCCCCGCAGGCCGAAGATCACCTTGCGGTTGCCCTCGCTGGCCAGGTATTCGGCGGCATTGAGCGATTCTTCGAGCGTGATGCCGAAGCCGCGTTTCAGCAGCACCGGAAATTCCTGCTGTCTCCCCACCTTCTTCAGGAGTTCGAAGTTCTGGGTATTGCGGGTGCCGATCTGGAGCATGATCCCGGTGGGATTGCCGGTCAGATCCAGCGCTTCCCTGATCTCGTCGATGTGGGTCTCGTGGGTGACCTCCATGGCGATGACCTTGATTCCATACTTGCCCGCCAGTTCGAACACGTAGGGCAGGCAGGATTTGCCGTGGCCCTGGAAGGAGTAGGGGTTGGTGCGCGGCTTGTAGGCCCCCATGCGGGTACAGACCTGGCCGTTTTCCTGGAGGGCCTTCATCATCCGCTCCACGTGCTCCGGCGTGTCCACCGCACACAGGCCGGCGAAGACATGGAGGCTGTCCTGCCCGAAGTGCAGGCCGTTGTAAATGAAGAAAGTGGGGCGGTTGTCGTTTCTGTGGCGACCCAGTACCCGGTATTCCTCGGAGACGCGCACCACCCGTTCCACGCCCGGCAGGCTTTGCATGTCCTCCACGCTCAGCTGGGTCGTGTCACCCACGAGATAGACCTCGGTGAGAGTCTGCTGGGTGCCTACCTCCCGGTGCAGGCGGGTCTGGATGTTGGGCAGGCTGGAGAGATGCTCCATGAGCTGCCGGTATTCATTGCTTTCGGGATCGATGTTCGGTGTCAGGATGAGAATCATGGGTCGTCGCAGTTTCTGTTTGAAGGGTCGGATTCGGTATGTCAGGTCAAAATTATAATCGGTTTGCGCAGCTGGGACGTGAATCAATCCCGCCATCGGGCAGTCAGTTCCCCGTAGCTGTCGATGCGGCGGTCACGCAGAAACGGCCAGCTGCGGCGGACTTCTTCCGTACGGCCCAGATCGAGCGTCACCATGAGAACGGCCTCGTCACCGGCCGGCGCCTGGGCCAGCATCTCTCCCTGGGGACCGCAGGCGAAACTGCTGCCCCAGAATTCAATGCCGCTTTCCACGTTGCCGCCGGGGACGGGTTCGAAACCCGTGCGATTGCAGCACAGCAGGGGCAGGCTGTTGGCGATGGCATGGGCCCGCTGCACCGTGAGCCAGGCCTCCTGCTGGCGTGTCCGTTCCGCCGGCGCTTCCCCTGGGTCCCAGCCGATGGCCGTGGGATAGAGCAGGATGTCGGCGCCCGCCAGGGTCATGAGGCGCGCCGCTTCAGGGAACCACTGGTCCCAGCAGATCAGGACGCCCAGATGGCCGACGCGGGTGCGAATGGGGCGCCAGATGCCGTCTCCAGGCGTGAAATAGAATTTCTCATAATAGCCAGGGTCGTCGGGGATGTGCATCTTGCGATAGATGCCCGCGAGCCGGCCGTCGCTGTCCAGCACGGCGGCGCTGTTGTGATAGAGTCCGGGCGCGCGCCGTTCGAACAGCGGTGCGACGATGACCACGCCGAGGCGGGCGGCGAGGCGGCCCAGGGCCGTCGTGGCGGGGCCCGGTACCGGTTCGGCCAGCTCGAAACAGGCCGGGTTTTCCGTCTGGCAGAAATAGGTCGTGTTGAACAGCTCCTGCAGCACGACCAGGCGGGCGCCATCGGTGGCGGCCTGTTCCACGGCGGCCGTGGCGCGGGCCAGGTTGTCCGCCGGGTTGCCGGTGCAGCGCTGCTGGATGAGGGCGGCCTGCAGGGTCTGTCTCTGGGTCATGACGGTGTCTGCCGGATCGAGTCGCCTTCGGGGAGCTGCATGGTAACACAATGGATGCTGCCGTGCTGACGGATCAGGGGCAGGGCGGGGATGGGGCATACGGTTCTGCCGGGAAAACAGCGGGCCAGCGCTTCAAGGGCCTGCGCATCGGCCGGGTCGTCATAGACGGGCACCAGCACGGCCCCGTTGATGACGAGGAAATTGGCATAACTGGCCGGCAGGCGGGCGCCTGCCTCGTCGTATTTAGCCCGTGGCAGGTGCAGGGGAACGAGACGGTAGGGCCGGCCGTCCAGGGTGCGCAAGGCCGCCAGCTCCCGGGCCAGGGCCTGGAGTGCCGGAAAGTGGATATCGCCCGGGTCCTCGCAATGGCTGTAGGCGATGGTCTGCGGATCGCAGAAACGGGCCAGCATGTCCACGTGACCATCGGTATCGTCCCCTGCGAGGTGGCCATGGGTGAGCCACAGGATACGGCTTATACCCAACCGCTCACGTAACAATCGCTCGATCCCGTCCCTTTTCCAGCCGGGGTTGCGTGTGGGGTGCAGAAGGCAGCGCCGCGTGGTGAGCAGGGTGCCCTCGCCGTCACCGTCGATACTGCCGCCTTCGAGCACGAAATCCACGTGCTCCAGCGGCAGCCCCGGCAGCCCGCCCTGGTGATGCAGGCGGCGTGTGGCCTGATTGTCCAGGGAGGCCGGGTGTCTGCCTCCCCAACCGTTGAATTGGAAGTCCAGCAGGCGGGGCCGGCCGTTCTCCAGCACGGTGAGCGGGCCGAAGTCGCGCACCCAGGTGTCGTTGTAGGGGACGATGTGGAGGCGGATCCGCGAGGTGTCCGCGCCGGCGCGGGCCAGGCGTTCCGGCAGCGCTTGGGCCAGCGCCTGCGTCCGGCAGAGGATCAGCAGGGACTCGCGCAGGGAAATCTCGCGGGCCAGGGACAGGTACACCTGTTCCACTTCCGCAAGCCAGGGTGTCCAGTCGCTGCCTTCATAGGGCCAGGCCAGCATGACCGCGCGCTGTGGTTCCCATTCGGCGGGCAGCCTGCGCACGCGGGAGGCGGTAGGGGAATCGTTGTTAATGACTGACGGCCGTCGTGCGGCCCCTGCGATCTGGATGCGGTCCCCGGGGGTCGGCATCTCCCTGTCATTGCCACTACACTTCCTTGTCATTGCCGCCACACGCCTTTGTCGTTCCGACCTTACCTCATTGTCATTTCGACCTCTTTTCCTTGTCATTACGCCCCCACTTTTTTGTCATTTCGACCACATCCCCTTGTCATTTCGACCGAAGGGAGAAATCCTGCCCCACCGCCCCTCAAGATTCCTCGCTACGCTCGGAATGACAAGGAGGGTGGAACGACGAGCCCACTGTCATTCCGACCCTTGCCCTTGTCAATTTCTGCCCTTTTCTGTCATTCCGACCGAAGG